>NZ_WVIE01000020.1 GCF_010091945.1 Myxacorys almedinensis A | reverse complement strand
GTTACCCTCGCTCGACTTGCAGCCAAAAGGCTTGCCTGCTCTCCCTCCTGCCATCTTTTAATCCGTCGAACTCACGTTACTTTAAAAACCTACGGGCAATTACCTGCCGTTGAGTGTTATCCCGGTCCACTCAATCAGGTATTTATGAACATTCTCGCCAACGCGATAGACGCGATCGCAGACAGCGCCCCTCTAGCCCCACAAATTCAGATCCAAACAGAAGTTGTCAACAATACTGCGATCGTTCGCATTGGTGACAATGGGGGCGGCATTCCAGACGCAGTTCAGGCGCGCCTGTTTGACCCTCTATTCACAACTAAATCCGTTGGCAAAGGAACAGGGCTAGGGCTATCGATCGCCCGTCAGATTGTTGAAGATCAGCATGGTGGCACGATTAGTGTCATCACAGAGGTTGGCAAAGGTACTGTGTTTGAAATTTCTTTGCCAATCGGCACAACTAAGTAGTCAGACCCAATTAAATCTAAGATCAGCAAAATTTATCCTCGCTCCAGCCTTCTTCCGGGAGCAAGAGTCCGGTTGCTCTTCTCCTCTAGAGAGAGGGGTCTGGAGAGCGTTCTAAGTCCCCTAATTCTCCACACAATTGGGGGGCTAGGCAGGGTGGCACAAGATAGGAATAGCCCTGATTTTTTGGTTGATGCTTGCTCAAGGTCGCAACCCTTACGGCTCAATCAGGTTCCTAGGTTTTCCTGCCATGAAAACCACCCTGCCCTTCCATACAATATTGAAATTTGAAATTGGCATGAGTAAATAAACAGTGACCTGACCCTAGCACAGCGATCAGGTGAAGGATTTTGGCATCCGTATAACAAGAAACTAGCCCCGAAAACGTGCTTTAGGAAGGTGTTCGTTCAACGTAAGCAGTGACATCTCAAGAATTTCAGTGACATCTCAAGAATTTCTCTGCAAACACTCTCCGCAAACACACTAGCCACACGTTACCTCTGATACCAAATTTGTTGCCAACGTCTATCTCAGGCATTCTCTTCTATCCCATCAAATAACAGAATTTCTTTACTTCCCAAGATCTATTCTCAGCTATAAAAGAGAGACTTTGCTCCCTCAGAGTTAAGCTAAGTTGTCAACAGTTCAATTTACACAATTTCATTGCTCTGTTATTTAGTTGTCATCAGAATGACACATGAGATTCATACAATAGTTTTATGTCAATAACCATTACCAACTCCTACATTAGTTGAATCTTCAACCTTCATAAATTGTGTCCTAATCAGCAGCCACGATCCCTACATAGACAAAGCTATAACGTTTAGGCTGCTCCCAAAAGGTTCATTCAGATCTCTATCCAAAATCATCTTTCAAAGGTTCGGTTATCCCCCTCAAAACGCTCTATTCAAACCCTATTAGAAGCTTCATCATTTAGAAAGAGCGTATTCCCTGTGACGGCTCGCTTGTGGTGTCTCCCATCTTGCATATGCTGGTCTGTTTATAGCCATCGTTTTGCGAGAATAACTCTCAAAATCACGCCTGAAACCCTTTACTTTTTTAGAATGCTGCTATATTATTAAAACATAACCTGAAGTCGAACTGATTTCGAGATAGCAGCCGCTCCACTCCCGCTACAGGTGATTGCTCTCACAATGTATTTACCCTCTACCCTCAGCCAGTGAATTAACCGCTCTTCTTTGTTTTACCTTAGTTCCTTAGTGTTCGTAGCATTTATCTCCTTACACCGAGAGATGCTAATCCACCGCTTTTTTTATACCTTGAGGGTGAGCTACAAGGCAAGCAAGCCAAGCGTTTATATCGTTTTTCCACCGTTCGCCCCCGCAACAGTTTTTAGTTTGTTTTCACGGAGTTCACAGCACATCATGGCTACTGCCAACACCAAATCTAAAGCCTCCAAGCCTACCTTTTCAGCCGATATGGTGCGAACTTACTTGCACGAAATTGGGCGTGTACCTATGCTGACCCACGAACAAGAGATTCTTTACGGTAAGCAGGTGCAGCAAATGATGACGCTGCAAGACAAGAAAGACTTGCTGTCTAAAACGCTTGATCATGAGCCGAGTCAGCAAGAGTTTGCTGAGCATGTTCGCCTGAGCGAGTCAGAGTTGAACGGCATTCTTCAGCGTGGTCGTCGCGCCAAGCAAAAGATGATTGAAGCGAACCTGCGGCTGGTTGTGTCGATCGCAAAGAAATACCAAAAGCGCAACTTAGAGTTCTTGGATTTGATCCAGGAAGGCTCGCTCGGTTTAGAACGTGGCGTTGAGAAGTTTGACCCCACCCGTGGCTATAAGTTTTCGACCTACGCTTATTGGTGGATTCGTCAGGCGATTACCCGTGCGATCGCACAGCAAGCCCGGACGATCCGGCTGCCCATTCACATCACCGAGAAACTGAACAAGATCAAGAAAGTCCAGCGCGAGCTATCTCAGCAGCTAGGACGTAGCCCATCGGCGGCTGAGATTGCCAAAGAGCTTGACCTTGAGCCAGAACAGATTCGCGAGTTCTTGATCATGTCTCGCCAGCCTGTCTCGCTAGATATGCGCGTTGGCGATAACCAAGACACTGAGCTACAAGAATTGCTCGAAGATGATGGGCCTTCTCCCGATGTTTACCTGACTCAAGACTTCCTCCGTCAAGACCTCAAGAATCTGATGGAAGAGCTTACTCCGCAACAGCGCGAGGTTTTGGCACTTCGCTACGGCTTGAATGACGGTCATGAGCTATCTCTAGCCAAAGTTGGCGATCGCTTGAATCTCAGCCGTGAGCGGGTGCGCCAGCTTGAGCGGCAAGCGCTAGACCATTTGCGACGTCGGAAAGCCAATGTTCGGGAATATATCGCTAGTTAGATTCAGCAGTTAAACGCTAGTATCCTCACTTCCAAGATTTTCTGGAGGTGAGGATTTCTGTTTGGATTGACCAACAGTGCTTCAGAATTTAGTGTTCACAGGGTGATTGGGTCTCGTACGCGGCGAGAACTCCTGCAAGCGCGTGATTTCAAGCATGAGCGCCAGATGCTGAATCGGGTAATGTGGTGAAGCAAACTGAATGCAGTCGAGCTAAGACGCTTCAAAAGCTTTAGAAAGCGGGTAACGCGATTCGGACGCGCGACATTCACCTTGGCAAGGTGTGCTCACTTGTTTCCTTGCAAGGATTCTAGCGCACTCGTCACCACCCCAAATTTACCCCAATTCCAAAACCGAGATTTTTGGAGGGTCGAATCTGTAGTAGAGTACCGTCAGTTTTCGCTGCGATCGATATCGAGTGCCATGCAGTTGAAAGGAGATGTTCGGAGGGAGTTACTGCATAGATGTTAATTCGCAGAAAGAGCAATTTAGCTAGGCTTTTCTTTATGCGGTTGCTACGCAGTTCCTGAAGGGTAATCGCAACGGCAGCAGGGTATTCCTTCCAACTTGCACCTAGACCACTCGACTACGATGGGATCGATGCTACGATCGCGGGTCGGGATGAAACGAATTGGATTCGCTACCCTCGGCTCGAACTTTAACTCAAATCCACCTCGGCAGACATTATCAGCACCGAGTCGATTCGCTATCCTTTAGCCATTAAGAATGATGACGATTTGCGGGTTGAGCATCTTGTGAAACGACCAGAGTACTTCTTAATTAAGCGATCGTCGCACGTCATCAAGTAGTTCACATCAAGCGCTTCAGCACAAGCGATATGGAGTGCATCTAGACTCTTGATGTTATTGCTCGATTCTAGCTCTTGCGCTCTTTCGGCGATGGAATTATTTATCGATTGACAGATAGTTTCTTTTTATACCACTGATTCGACAAAAATTTGCCTATCGCTATAGGGGTTTCGCCTAGTTTCAAACGTTAACGCTTCTGATGAAACCATCTCAATTTCTTTTTCGATCCCGTCCACGAGTAACCGGGTTCGGAAGAGATCACCTGCAAAAAGAATTGAGATGTGCAAAAGTTGTATGTAGCTACCGTAAATTGTCACAGTAGCTGCTTTTCGTAGTTTCGCGGATTCAGCACAATAAAAATTAATCTAACGTTTATTAGACGATCCGTACCATCCCTATCGCCAAACGCCCTATGAACAGTTCCTTCTTACAACGTCTTCATCATCCCGATCGTCCGGTCATTGTGTTTGATGGCGCAATGGGAACCAACATTCAGTCGCAAAACCTGACGGCAGATGACTTTGGCGGCGCAGAGTATGAAGGCTGTAACGAATATTTAGTGCATACCAAACCAGATGCGATCGCAAAGGTTCACCGTGACTTTCTAGCCGCAGGGGCAGATGTGATCGAAACTGATACGTTTGGCAGCAGTCCGCTCGTGCTGGCAGAATATGGCTTACAAGCCATGGCGTATGACCTGAGCAAACGTGCTGCCGAACTGGCAAAGCAATGCACAGCAGAGTTTTCGACGCCCGATAAACCGCGATTTGCAGCAGGTTCGATCGGGCCTGGAACCAAACTGCCCACCCTCGGACACATCGGCTACGACGACCTGAAAGCCGCATTCACCGTTCAGGCAGAAGGCTTGTTTGATGGCGGCGTTGATCTGTTTATCATCGAAACCTGTCAAGACGTTTTGCAAATTAAAGCCGCGCTGAATGCTGTTGAAGCAGTATTTGAGAAGAAAGGCGAGCGTCGCCCACTGATGGTATCGGTGACGATGGAAGTGCAAGGCACAATGCTGGTTGGAACCGATATTAGCGGCGTATTGGCGATTTTAGAGCCGTATCCGATTGATATTTTGGGTTTGAACTGTGCGACAGGTCCCGATCGCATGGCAGAACACATTAAATATTTGACCGAAAACGCACCATTTGTAGTATCGTGCATTCCCAACGCGGGGTTGCCAGAAAACATCGGTGGTCACGCCCATTACAAGCTCACGGCGATCGAGCTTCAGATGGCGCTGCACAAGTTTGTCGAAGATTGGGGCGTACAGGTGGTCGGCGGCTGTTGTGGCACTCGCCCATCTCATATTCAGGCGTTGGCAGAGCTTGCCACCACGATGACGCCAAAAGATCGTCCGATTCGGGCAAGGGTTGCGGCTGCCGATCGGGCAAACGTTCGTCCACCGCTAGGCTATACGCCCTCTGCCGCCTCGATTTACACCGCACAACCGTATGAGCAAGATAATTCGTTCCTGATTGTGGGTGAACGGCTCAACGCTAGTGGCTCCAAGAAAGTGAGAGAGCTTCTGAATCTGGATGATTGGGATGGGCTGATTGCGATCGCAAAGTCTCAAGTCAAAGAAGGCGCGCATGTTCTCGATGTCAACGTTGATTATGTTGGGCGCAATGGCGAACACGACATGAAAGAGCTTGTGTCGCGGCTTGTCACCAATATCACGCTGCCGTTAATGCTCGACTCGACCGAGTGGACAAAAATGGAAGCAGGGCTGAAAGTGGCAGGCGGCAAGTGCATCCTCAACTCGACGAACTACGAAGACGGCGACGAGCGATTCTTTAAAGTGCTAGAGCTTGCCAGAGAATATGGTACAGGCATCGTCGTCGGCACGATCGATGAAGAAGGCATGGCAAGAACCGCCGAGCGAAAGTTTCAGATTGCCCAACGCGCCTATCGCGCTGCCCTAGAATACGGCATTCCTCCCCACGAACTCTTTTTCGACACTTTAGCACTACCCATTTCTACCGGAATTGAGGAAGATCGCGAGAACGCTAAGGCAACGATCGAGTCGATCAAGATGATTCGTGAAAGCTTGCCCGGAGTGCATTTTATGCTGGGCGTCTCCAATGTTTCCTTTGGTCTGAGTCCTGCCGCCCGCATCACGCTAAACTCGATGTTTCTGAACGAAGCAACGTTGGTGGGAATGGATGGCGCGATCGTATCTGCCGCGAAGATCTTGCCGCTCTCAAAAATCGATCCCCACCACCAGAAAGTATGTACAGATCTGATCTACGATCGCCGCGAATTTGACGGAGACATTTGCGTTTATGATCCGCTCACAGAACTGACAACACTATTTGAGGGCGTTAGTACCAAAGACGCACGAGCAGGAAGCTCTCTAGCCGATTTGCCGATTGAAGAACGCCTCAAACAACACATTATTGATGGTGAACGGATTGGTCTAGACGATGCGTTGAAGATTGCATTGGAACAGTATCCGCCGCTAACCATCATCAATACGTTCTTACTCGATGGTATGAAAGTGGTTGGTGAGCTTTTCGGTTCGGGTCAAATGCAATTGCCGTTTGTGTTGCAGTCAGCAGAAACGATGAAGTCTGCGGTAGCATTTCTCGAACCGTTGATGGAGAAGACAGAAGGAAGCGATCGCGGCAAGGGTAAATTTTTGATCGCTACTGTTAAAGGTGATGTTCACGATATTGGTAAGAATTTGGTTGACATTATCTTGACTAATAATGGATACAAAGTGATCAATTTAGGAATCAAACAACCTATTGATGCCATTGTTGATGCTTATAACCAACATCATCCCGATTGCATTGCCATGAGTGGATTGTTGGTAAAGTCTACAGCGTTTATGAAAGACAATTTGCAGGCATTTAACGATCGCGGAATTTCGGTTCCAGTAATTTTGGGAGGAGCAGCCCTCACCCCCAAATTTGTTTACGAAGATTGCCAAAACGCTTACAAAGGTCAGGTGATCTACGGCAAAGATGCGTTTGCGGATCTGACATTTATGGATCGCTTGATGCCTGCCAAATCAGACGGCAAATGGCAAGATCAAGAAGGATTTCTAGAGGATTACGCGAAGTATAACCAGAAAGGACGGAACGCGATCGCAGATGCTGAACGCGAATTAAACGGTGATGCACCCCAAGCAGAAAAATCTTCTGAACCGGACGTTATCGACACTCGCCGTTCTGAAGTTGTTGATCCAGCTATCGATCGTCCCACGCCGCCCTTCTGGGGAACCCAGATTCTCAATCCCGAAGACCTGTCGCTAGACGAACTCTTCTGGCATCTCGATTTGCAAGCCCTCATCGCCGGACAGTGGCAGTTCCGCAAGCCAAAAGAGCAATCTCGCGAAGACTACAACGCCTTCCTTGCTGAAAAGGTCTATCCCGTACTGGAGCGCTGGAAAAACCGGATCAAAACCGAAAACTTATTGCATCCGCAGTTAATTTACGGCTACTTTCCTTGCGTTGCCGAAGGGAACTCCGTTCACGTTTACGATCCGGTTGTAGTTGAAAAAGGGTTGTCACCCCAAACCGCTACTCCGGTTGTAACGTGGAGCTTCCCCCGTCAAAAATCGATGCGTCGGTTGTGCATTGCCGACTTCTTCCGCCCAATTGAGCAAAACCAATTTGATGTCTTTCCCATGCAAGCCGTGACAATGGGACATGTCGCGACCGAAGTCGCTCAAGAGCTATTCAAAGCGAACAACTACACAGAGTATCTCTACTTCCACGGCATGGCAGTACAGATGGCAGAAGCCCTTGCCGAATGGTCTCACGCGCGGATTCGTCGTGAGTTGGGCTTTGGTGAGCAAGAGCCAGATAATCTTCGCGATATGCTGGCGCAGCGCTATCAAGGATCGCGCTATAGCTTTGGGTATCCGGCTTGCCCAGTCGTTAGCGATCAGTTTAAGCAGTTGGAATTACTTGGAACAGACCGGATTGGCATGACAATGGATGAGAGCGAACAACTTCACCCAGAGCAATCGACAACGGCGCTGATTGTTTATCATCCAGTTGCAAAATACTTTAGCGCTTAGGTTAACACTCACTAAAAGTTAGACATTAGTTTCCATTCGTCTGTCAGCAGACTGAGGGAAACCCGTAGGGTTAGACGGCGGCTTATTAACGTTGAGCCATTGCCATCACGGTATCTACCGTGAAACCTGAAAGTGGGGGCAGGGTTGGTAGCGTATCCGTACCCGCATAAATGATCGGTAGCTCTGCCCCTTGCCAGACCCAAATTGGCTGCCTTTGAATATCAATCAGCTAAGCGTATTCAGTTCCATTCGCCAAACAGTGCAGAATTTTGTTTTGTAGCTCTAGGGTGCTTTGATCGGGAGAACGAATTTCAATCAACCAATCTGGAGCACCGGGGAACGGTTCATCTTCTACAGGCAGACGATCGCGCTTCACGATGTAATATCTGGCACAGGAGAGAGGGGAGGAACAATACAGCGAAGCTCCTAGATGGCTTCATACGGAGTTGCTTGGTGCATTGATCGCGTTGACCAAGTTGCGCTGAAGACGCGAGTGGAACAAGGTTGGCATGGGTTTTTGCTGCGCCTGCCCGTTCATAAATTCCCAAGCCGGGGACGCCTCAATGTTTGGCTGGCTCAGAAACTCCTGTAAAGAACTCATGGTTGCAGGCGATCGCATCATTTTGCAGGGTAGGGCAACAGTCTTGATTATAAAATGTCGTTGAATGATTGCCCATATCCACTCAGCGATTCCTGTGGAGTTGCGTAAACCGCAACTCGCGCTCACCAAAATTTAGCCGTAAAAGGAGTGGACGATCGCTCTCCACAAACACAATCAACCAACCCAAAATGATACTATTTCTCAATAGTCTACTATACAATATGACTGAACCTTGAGATCATTACTCTGAATCCGATGAGCATCATTTTGACTCCAGAAGACGAGGAAGAACTGTGGCAGGAGAGTTATGAAACGACTCACTGGTCAAATGGCTGGGAAGAGTCCTATCACTATCCCAAACAACTTGGCACAGGCTACACCATTGGATGCACTCTTCGGGATGGATTAGATCTAAAATTACGTGACTATGAATTGCAGGAAAATGTTAAGTGGAAGGATATAGAGTCACCTGTCAAATCGACGCAAATGCTGAGCTTCTTTGTTGCAGGTAATATCAACACAGTTTTGCATGGTTTGACCAACGAGGTGAGTGAAAATGCTGGAGGAAATTATTTTGCCTCTACTTCAGGGCTAAAGGAAACAGAGGAGTGGTTTGGGGGACAGCGGTATGTTCGAGTCAAAGTGATGTTTGAAACCGATCGCTTATTTGGCAATTTGGGAGGAGCGGAGTTAGCTCAACTGCCGCCAAAACTCAGACAGATTATAGAAACGGGAACGATTAAGCCCCACTACCGACAGGGCGTTAACACTCCGGCGATTCAGGCTGTCCTGCAACAGATTTTGCACTGTCCCTACCAGGATTTGATGAAACGGATGTATCTGGAGAGCAGAGCACAGGATCTAATTGTGCTTCAGTTTACGCAGTTTGCAGAATTAAACACTGCAACCGCACAGCCGTTTTTGAAGCCGGATGACATTGACCGAATTCACCAGGCACGGGACATTTTGATTTGCCATCTCGATCAACCGCCTTCGTTACTAGAACTGGCACGGCAGGTCAAACTCAACGATTGCAAACTCAAACAGGGATTTCGTCAAATCTTTGGCACCACTGTATTTGGTTATTTTCGGGATTACCGGATGGAGCGATCGCGGCAGTTGCTCCAGAACCAGGAGATGACCATTAGTGGTGTGGCAGCGGAGATCGGGTATGCCAGCACAACCTCGTTCGCAGATGCGTTCAAACGTAAATTTGGCATCAGCCCCAAAGCGTATCAACTGACGCATCGAAAGGGGCGGCAGCTATTCGTCTAGCAAAATCTCCGTTTAGAAGAGAAAAGAGTCCGTCCGCAAGAGAAAAGCCTCGCTCAACCATTGTATTCTCTAAACCACTTGAGAAACTTTCCTATCAGCAGGTATCCTGCTGGTTTTGCTGATTGTAGTGGTGTGAGAAATGATGTGGAAACGGCAGCTAATTACCTTGATGGTGAGTTCGGTTCTGGTTTCGATTGGTCAGGCGGGGCAGGCAGAGAGCAAGGAGTTAGGAAGTGAGGGAATTAAGGAGTTAAAGCGTGAGGAAGTGAAGAAGTCAAGGAACTTCATCTCATTACCGCATCACCCTACTACTCGCCTCCGAAATCGATCTCAACCTGCTACGACCGTTAAAGAGTGGATGGCACAGGTCGAAGCGGCAACTGTGCAGGTGACGAATGTGAAATTGGAGCGCACAGCCACCGGACTGGACATTACTCTGGAAACCGCAGAGGGCGAACCTTTACAAGTTGATGCTACGAAGTTTCGCAGTGAAGGAAACTCTCTGATTGCAGACATTCCCAATGCGGTGCTGGCATTACCCCAAGGACAGGAATTTGTGGCAGATAATCCTACAACTAATGTGGCGAATGTGCGGGTGGTGCAGCAAGATGGGAGCAGCATTCGCGTTAGTGTAACGGGGAATAATGCTCTGCCTAAAACAGAGGTGACGCTGAAAACGGGTGAGGTTGCCTACAGTCTCAACCCAGATTCGGATGAACCGGATGAGGAAATTGTGGTAACGGGGGAGCGGGCTAACTCTGAGTATTTCGTACCCGATGCTAGTAGCACCCTCAAAACTGACGTCCCGCTTCGAGATACTCCAACTTCTATTCAAGTGGTACCCCAAAAGGTTATCGAAGACCAAGGTGCAACTAGCGTCAGAGAAGTTGTACGAAATACCAGTGGTGTAAACCTTTCGTTCTCAGGTGGAAATCGTAGCGAACAATTTGTTATTCGAGGGTTTGACGCTGAAAATGGCATCTTTCGTAATGGCTTTCGCGATGATTTTCTCTCAACTCGTACTGAAACGGAGTTAGCTAATATCGATCGCGTGGAAGTACTGAAAGGTCCAGCTTCGGTTTTATTCGGACGTGCCGATCCTGCGGGAATTATTAACTTTGCGACTAAGAAACCATTGCGCGAACCGTTTTATGAGATTGCTTTTACCGCTGGTAGTTTTGATTTTTACCGTCCGACTTTAGATTTCTCAGGATCTTTAACGGAAAACGGAAATCTGGCATATCGCTTAAACGCTGCTTATGAAAACGCGGGTAGCTTCCGCGATGGCGTAAAGTCAGAAAGATTTTTTGTTGCACCTACCCTATCCTGGCAGACCAGTGATAATACCAAATTAACTTTTGAATTTTCCTATTTAAACGACACTCGACCAATAGATCGCGGTTTGGTGATTTTGAGCAACAATAAAGTTGCCGATATTCCTATTAGTACTTTTTTGGGAGATCCAGATATCCGTGCAGATTTTGAAGAAACTCGCACCGAACTCTATCTCGACCATCGTTTTAACCATAACTTATCTTTGCGATCTCTTCTACGCTATACAACTGCAATAGAAATTGGAGGAGGTGCGACTTCACAAATTGTTGGTAACTCAGAGGACGATCGCAATTTTCCTGTAGCGGAGTTTAGGGGGGATCGATTGTCTGAAACTTTCACTATTCAGAATGATTTAGTTGCTAAGTTCAATACTGGTTCGCTTGAGCATACTGTCTTATTCGGCTTGGAGTATTTCACGGCTTTCAATAGCTTTAGAGGAGAAAGAAGACCATCAGGAATGATTGATATTTTTAACGCTTCAGCTTTCAACCCTTCAACTGATGCACCCTTTGAACTACTATTTCTCGGTAATATTCGAGTTAATAGTTTTGGTATCTATTTACAAGATCAGATCACTATCTTAGACAATCTCAAATTTGTAATTGGTGGAAGGTTCGATACCATTAATGACAAATTTGAGGATGCTGTTGAGGGTGATTTTGAAGCGAAAGCAAATGCTTTTTCTCCTCGTGTTGGCATAGTCTATCAACCGATTGAACCTGTTTCTCTGTATGCTAGCTATACCCGTTCATTTACTCCGACATTTGGTACAGATATTAATGGAGAGCTATTTGAACCCCAACGGGGAAAGGCTTTCGAGATTGGGGTTAAGACTGAAATTATCAAAGACCGTCTATTTTCAACTTTGGCTTTCTACAACACAACTTTAACTAATGTAACTACGGAAGATCCTGCTAATCCCGATTTTGAAATTCAAACAGGAGAACAAAATAGCCGAGGCATTGAACTAGATATAGCTGGAGATATCCTGCCTGGATGGAAGATTTTCGCGGGTTACGCCTATACCGATGCCGCAATATCCAAAGATAATGTAATTCCTGTGGGCAACCGCCTTGTCAATGTACCAGAGCATAAGTTCAATTTGTGGACGACCTATACTCTACAAAAAGGTAGTTTGGCGGGTTTGGGATTTGGTTTAGGGGTTTTCTATGTTGACAAGCGTGCAGGGGATTTAGATAATTCTTTCTTTGTTGATGCCTATACTCGTGTTGATGCTGCAATTTACTATGAAAAGGAAAGCTTTCGAGCTGCACTCAACTTTAAAAATCTCTTCGATTCCGAATTTATTGAAGGTACGAGAGGAAGACGAGGAGTCGAGCCTGGTGCACCTTTTACAGTGTTGGGCACAGTTTCAGTGAGATTTTAGAGTTTTGAACTCATGACATTATTTAGCATAGCTTCGATCATGTTAGTGATTCGAAAATCCTATCAATTTGTTCACTTTTTGCTGCTGTTGCTGCTTGTCGCTCTGTTAATCATTGCTTGTCAGAATCTCCCTATTGAAGCGCCTACTTCAATCGAGCTTAGGGATTCAACCTCTGATTGCCGCCTGGTGAAGCATGAAATGGGTGAAACGAAGGTCTGTGGTCAACCCCAACGAGTTGCGGTTCTTAGCCCCCATATTCTTGACAGCATATTGTCTTTGGGTGTTCAACCATTCGCCTATGCTACAGACGGTTTACTAAATTTGAAGAAGTTCGACCAACCAAAGAAGCAAATTCCCTACTTAGGAAACTATGTAACCTCTCAACCTATTAACGTGGGAGATCGCAAAAATCCATCGCTAGAACTATTGGCAAAAATAAAGCCTGATCTGATTCTGAGTGAAGCTTGGCTCGCAAAAGAGAAGTATGATTTACTGTCTCAAATTTCCCCGACACTTCTATTCAGCTATTTCGGACCTGATGACCAAAAGGACTGGCGTTATGACATTGAGGGAATAGCCAAAGCTTTAGGGCGCGAAGATAAGGCTAAAGAGTTGTTAACCCGCTATCCTGACCAAATTTCAACTGTGCGTGACCAATTGGCTTCAGTAGTTGCCGCTCACCCACGAGTTTTATGTATCAGCACCGACAATCTAGCTAGCACGATCTATTTGGAAGAAGACTATACAGTAACCAGACTATTACAGGAGGTGGGGTTTAAAATTGTATCGCCTCAAAATTCGTCTCTTGTTCCTGGAAACAATATGCAAATTTCTATAGAAGTACTTCCTCAAGTTGAGACCGATCTGATCTTTGTAATGGCATGGTCAAATAACAATCTGAAAAACCCACAGGAAAAAGTCAAACAGCAGTGGGTCAAAAACCCATTATTGAAACAACTGCCAGCCTTCAAAAATGGTCATATGTTTTTCGTTGATTACTTTATTTGGGGTGGCGTTACTCGCGGACCTATTGCCGATGGGCTCATTCTTGAACAACTTCCCCAACTCCTCAATCCTCTCAATGAAGAGAGTGGATAAATGCGTTAGTATCCTGATTTATTTGTTATGAGATGGAAAAGCTGAAATGCCTTCCCTCCGCTACCCTTGTCCAAGCTCCAGCAGCATCCCGTAGATCCAGGTTTTCGAGAATCACCTGCGTTGGTGAGTTTGATCTGGGTGTGGACGGCTCTCATTATGGTTTATAACCTATTAATTCTCCTAGGCAAAGGGTTCTTCAGAATCAGACGCTTCTACCGTACCTTCTTCGAGCGTCTCTAACACAAATTGGCGGGCTAAGCGATCGTAGGTTCCTGCCCCAATAAACTGAGGGTATTTGTGCGATCGCGAATACACCCAAACCATCTGTCCCTCTTCCAAGATGCGAATTTCCTGAAACCACTTGCACTGGGGAATCAGCAATTTTGCAGCATCGAGAGCATCTGTCCATCGATCGAACCTTTGAGAGCCATCGCGGGTAATTACTTGAAACATTTTAATTGATCTACCATCCACCCTTCTAGAATATCTAGATGCCGTTAAACCTGACGAGCGGTAGCCCAATAGCCTCCGTGCCATGATCACCGCCGGAACAGCCATTACAGCCCATGCCAAGTTCCTTCGACCCCAGCAGGCAACTAGGATACAACTGCCATTCTGACGTTGAAATCTGCAAATCTTGGATCAACCCAGAGTGAATATCAAGCACCCACCCATGCACACTGGGCGCATTACCATTCCGTAGTGCCTTCCGCATGATCGGCATTTGGTAAAGGTTTTTGACCTGAGCAGCCACATTCAACTCAGCCAATCGGTTGAGTTGGGCTTCTCGCGTGGGCAGCGCCTCAAATTCATCTTGTTTCTGTAAATACAGTTCCCGAATCGGACTCACCCAATTGTCTACCAGCCCTGTGGCTGTGCCTTCGAGCGCTGCTTGGATGCCGCCACAACAATAATGACCGCAGATGATGATGTGTTTAACCTTGAGATGTACGATCGCATACTCCAAAATCGCTAAGAAATTAATGTCCGTCAGCGAGACCTGGTTTGCAATGTTGCGGTGAACAAACATTTCTCCTGGCTCGGTTTGCGTAAACTTGGTCAACGGCAGCCGGCTATCAGAACAGCCAATGTAGAGATAGGGCGGCGTTTGAGCCGTAGAAAGCTCTTCAAAATAGCGCGGCGTTTGTGCCAGCTTTTCAGCGACCCAAGCACGGTTATTTGCTAAAAGATCTGCAAAGCTGTGGTAGTGCATGAATTCTCGCCTTAAACATCAAAACGTCGTCGAGCGAGTTCTGAGCTTTGATTGAAACGTCACGATAGTTTGAACATCACTTTTGAACGTCACTCTAGTTTGCGGGAAGTCAATAGTGCTGTCAATTGGGTAGTGATGAAACGCTGACGTGGGCAGCAAAGCGCTCTTAGAACCATGAGACATAAACAGAAATTCCTCATGAGGATAGCCTCACAAGGAATTTCTGCCCGATTAGACCTACAAACCCGACACGAAACGATCGCAGATCTTCCCGTCTCAGGTTACCAAATCTAGCCCACTGCCGAAGCCGACAGAGCCGCCTGCTTCAATTCGTCTGCTTTATCCGTCAGTTCCCAAGGGAGTTCCAGATCTGGGCGTCCAAAGTGACCATAGGCAGCGACATCCTGATAAAAACGTCCGCCTCGCTCACCGGGCACGTTTCGTAAGCCAAAGGTCTGAATGATGCCCGCCGGGCGCAACTCAAAATGCGCGTTAACGAGTTCTAGCAACTGCTCATCGCTGATCTTGCCTGTGCCAAAGGTTTCGATCATGATGCTCACTGGGCGTGCCACCCCGATCGCATAGCTCAATTGCACTTCGCACTTGCTTGCCAACCCAGCCGCCACGATGTTTTTTGCCACATGACGCGCTGCATACGCCGCACTGCGATCGACCTTAGTGGGATCTTTGCCAGAAAACGCGCCGCCGCCATGGCGAGAATAACCACCATAGGTATCAACGATGATTTTCCGCCCCGTTAAGCCAGAATCGCCTTGAGGTCCACCGATCACAAACTTGCCCGTTGGGTTTACCAAAAAGCGTGTATTGGCATCAGGCTGAATCTCGATATCCGCAAAGCATGGCAGAACCACCAGTTCCCATAGGTCTGCTTGAATTCGGTCTCGGACGGCGGCTTCGTCGGAGATACCGTCGATCTCGGCGGTGTGCTGCGTCGAAACTAGAATCGTATCAATGCCCACGGGGCGATCGTCTTCGTAGGCGATCGTAACTTGGGTTTTGCCATCAGGACGTAAGTACAACAGTTGACCTGTCTTGCGAACGGCTGCCAGCTTGCGAGAAATGCGGTGTGCAAGGCAAATCGGCAGCGGCATAAATTCGGGCGTTTCATCGCAGGCAAAGCCAAACATGATGCCCTGGTCGCCTGCCCCGATCGCATCCATTGCCTCATTGCTGAGATGTTCGCGGCTTTCTTGGGCGGCATCTACCCCTTGGGCAATGTCAGGCGACTGGGCATCCAGCGCTACTAAAACCGCACAACTATTGGCTGAAAATCCATTTTCCGCGCCAGTGTAGCCAATTTCTGCAATCTTCTGACGGGCTAGCTCAATATAGTTTACTTGAGCTTTCGAGGTGATTTCGCCCGTAATCAGCACTAAACCAGTGTTGACAACAACTTCAGCCGCTACGCGACTGGCAGGATCTTGAGCGAGGAGGGCATCTAAAATGGTGTCAGAAATCTGATCACAAATTTTATCAGGATGACCTTCAGTAACAGATTCGGAAGTAAAGAAATATCGACGGGACAAGAGCAGTCTCCTCTTTCTCGCTAAGGTTAGTGGGACAGTCTGAATCGGTATAGTTGGAGAGAATTATATCATTCAGCTTCTACAGAGAGGTGAGATTAAAGGTCTGCCTGCAATCTGCGCCTCTAGACACAGGTTTAGCTGATGAGTCGTGCTTTGCTCCTAACAACCGATCGTCCGAACGCTTGACGATGCGAGCCTCATCAGAGGTTGCTCAGAGGTTTTGCCTACGTGCGAGATCCTAGCAATCCTACGGAGACCCTGCCTATTCACTCAGCGTTATCTTCATCTAGTCTTTAATTCACGCTGCTTTCTACAAAGTCCTCAAAAGCTTTCCAGATTCCTTCATTTGTTTGATGATGGTTGCGTGATCGAGACCGTTTACCGTAGCATCACAAGAAGCGACTTAGCCTTGGCGCTGCAATAGGGGAAAGAAATGCCCAACGGGACCTTGACCGTTGCCAAGGTTGAGAGAATAGCCTAGAGCCGTTGTCACATACTCTTTCGCGTGTTGCGTTGCGGTTAGTAAATCTTTGCCGATCGCAAGGTTGGCTGCGATCGCAGCCGATAAGGTGCACCCTGTTCCGTGGGTATTAGAGGTATCCACGGTTTGCCCCGTCAGCGTATGCTCGTGAGCGCCATCAAACCACACATCCACGCCACGTAAGGCTCCAGCCATGCCGCCGCCCTTGACCAAAACAGCTTTGCTGCCAAACTGATGAATGCGCTGGGCTGCACGTTGCATCTCCTCTAACGTGGAAATATCCAACCCTGACAATATTTGAGCTTCGTAGCGGTTGGGCGTCAAAATTGTTGCTAGGGGAAGCAATTTAGCTTTTAGGGCTGCGATCGCAGCATCATCGATCAACTGAACACCAGTGCGAGACACCATAACCGGATCAACCACCAAATTTGGAAAACAGGAGGCTTGCTCAGCCACCGCCAAAATAATGTCTCGATTAAGCAGCATTCCTGTTTTTGCCGCTTGCACACCAATATCGCCTGTTACTGCCTGAATTTGCGCCACAACAGACTCAGCAGGTAAGGCATCAACACGGGTTACACCCAGGGTGTTTTGAGCCGTAACGCATGTGATCGCACTGGTTCCATGGACGAGGTGAAAAGCAAAGGTTCGTAAATCTGCCTGAATTCCCGCGCCGCCGCCGCTATCAGACCCTGCGATCGTTAGGGCAACCGGAATCGAAGAAAGGCTTGTCGAGGTCATGGCGTCGCGTTTCAAAGAGGGTATTTCCATCCTAAACCGCTCTACCGTTGGCTAAAACGTTAGGCTCTAGCATCCTTTCCCAGACTGAGAAAGATAGCGTTGGCGAATGGAGCGAGTCTTTGCCCGATAGATTTCTTCTTCGGCGTAGCAGATGGAGACATATTTGATGCCTGCAACAATCCAAATCGCCTTGAGCAAGCGATCCAGATCATTCAACAAGCGATCGACAATCCAGGGTTCTGGACAGTGAACAATCAGAGTGTCGCTCCCTTCAAGATGTAAGGCGCAAAGTCCCAGACTTTTAGTGAAGCGTTGGCGTAATCGTTTGACTCGAAGCCCTTCGAGTAATGACAAGTCCTGAGTTGTCAGTTGCGTTTTCATAAGATTGAGTTCACCGTGTGTTGCACAGATTGAACTAGATCTCGTGTGAAATCCACACTGTAGAATTCGGGATATTTATTTACTCTGAAAAAATGAATTAGGCAAATCCACGGTCACTCTCTACGCTAAATCGCCAGACGCCTTGGTTTTGTGCCTTCTCAAAAATAATATTTCCAGAGAATCTTAATAATTTTACGAGATAAATTACGACCTGAACACTGCAATTTCGATATAAAACTTAAAACTACGATTTAACTGCTTTGGGTCAAAACCACTAGCCGAGTTAGTCAACTCGCCTGAATAATTGAAATCTCTGGCTAAACATTGAGGCTTCAAAGATAATATCAAAACGCAAAACCAATGGATAGGAAATTTGGTGAAAGACGATTGATCGTTTTTCCTATTTTTCCAAGCCTTGGGCGGCTGATACAACTTTCTCTACCCTTAGCCAAGAGTCATGGTACTGGCAGAACCGCCGACCAAATCAATAGAAAAGCTAAAATTTTACTGGCTGTAATCATACTCCATCCCCCTGTAGAGCGACCTTTGAAATAAGAGCGATCGCGCCTCTTTTGCCCCAAGCTGACATTTTTGCGCCAATTTTTATACCAACCTCGCTCTGTTCTTTTCTACAAGCGTCAGTTGTAAAATTTAACGAACCAAGGCGCATCTTTATAAACCTAGATACCTTTCAGATCTAAATCACTTATTTTCAGAATCAGTGGGCAAACCGAGAAATGTCAATCCAGAGATGATTCATAAGGCTATGCTGCTGCGAATATCCGTTAAAGAGATTTCTACCCATTTGCACTGGCGCACCCCAGCCACAGAGCCAGAGCCGCCCAAACGCACAGCGAGCATGAAACTGATGCGGCATACGTGAGATATCTTTTTCTCTGGCTTTCTGCTGCGTCCGGTGATGTTGTTTATCATCCCTAGGCTGGTGTTTTTCGCCCAATCCATTGCAGGTTCCTGAATCTGCGATCGCGCTCGAAACCCTTCATCCATCTGCCCGCTCTGGGCTAAAGCGTTGCCTTGACATCATCGGCAGCGTGATTGGTTTATTGGTTCTTGCGATCGCGTTTGTGCCAATTGTCATTGCCATAAAATTAGACAGCCCCGAACCAATTTTCTATACCCAGGTTCGCTGTGGTCTCAAGGGCAAGCGGTTTAAACTCCGCCAATAACTACAATTACGGTCGCTTTTTAGGAGATGCGATCGACAGTGCCTTGAGCCAAACTTATCCTCGTACCGAAGTAATTGTGGTGGATGATGGGTCAGCTAATTGGTACGGTTCACTTTGCTCGTGTGGGACAGACACCAGCCTTTAATCCTCACGAGTTGGCAAGTCTGGGAGCCGTTTGTACCCATCTCTCTGCTTGCCTTGCTGGGCTACGAAAACCATCCTCACCCCCTCCAAACTTACTGTCTCAACGTCTTACGCCACGCGAAATTCAAATCGCCAAGCTGGTTGCCAAAGGGCTAACCAATGCTGAGATTGGGGCAGAACTGTGGATTACTCATAATTCTGTGAAACAGGCTTTGAAGCGGATGTTTCGGAAGCTAGACGTTTCTGCCCGCACAGAAATGGTCGCAAAATTGAGGGATATCCTGCAAGAATGAGTTTAGTGGCTGCTTCCACCCTATGCGATCGTCGACTGCTCAGTCAGTTTCCATTCCCTCAGAAAGAATAGTGACCAGACGACAAATCCCAATACTGCCGAACTTGTAATTGCATCAGTCCAGATAAACAGGTGCATTTTGAACGAGAACTGAGACCAGGAACCGTAAAGGTAGTGTCCTGGACTGGCTAGACCTGTCAGAGAATAAATGCCAAGACAGAGATAGGCAAACCAAAACTTTCTCAATCTGTAGAACCAATAACCAATCACGCCAATGATAGTTAGAATAATCCAGGACTGATAAATGGATGGGGCCATAATCCAGGCAGGTTGAGGATAATCTTCAATAAATCGGTAATTATCAGTGAAGTGAATTGCAGTAGAAACAAGACTGGCAATCAAAATCAGCTTCAGAACGGACTCAGCACTAGCTTTAACGTTCATGCGTTTAGCTCCCTGGATAGAAGGCTTGTGGAACTCATCTCAGAACATTTTCAGGTTAACGACATCTGTAAAACAAACATAAAGTCATTTCTCGATTAACGCATCTGGTAAACGACTCCACTCATTCCATGAGCCGTCATAGTTGCGAACATCGGGATAGCCAAGCAAATGCCTCAAAACAAACCAGGTGTAAGCCGATCGCCCACCAATTGCACAGTAGGGAAAAATTTCTTTATCCGATGTAATCCCTCTGCTAGTCAAGAGTTCCTGCAACTCACTCATGGATTTGAAGGTTCCATCTTCATTGAGGGTGAGGGTATGTTCCAGGTGAATCGCTCCGGGAATATGTCCGGCTCGTTCTGTTCCTTCGGGTGGTTTCATCAAGAAGTATTCACCCCGGTACTCCTGCAACGTGCGAACATCTAAAAGCACTTGGTCAGGGCGATCGATCGCGGTTTTTACCTCATCCGCCAAGATCCGCAAATTCATGTCCAAAGGTTTTGCTCGGTATTCCACAGGTGCAAAAGTTGAGAACTTTGAGCTTACGGGACGATCTTCTGCCATCCACTTTTGATGTCCACCATTCAGCACTCGCACATCGGAATGTCCAAATAGCTTTAGTAACCAAAATATCCAGGCTCCGGTTCCGGGATAGCTGCCATAGGCAACAACAGTCGTTTCGTTGGTGATGCCCGATCGCGAGAGCAACCGTTCAATATGATTGGCATCAAGATTTTGGCGTAAGTCTGGCAGCAGCAGATCAGCCATGATATTCCAGAAAACGGCACCTGGAATGTGAGCTTCTTTGTAATGGTCTGGACTCATCTCAACTTCGACAATTCGCACACTTAGATCATCGAGGCGCTCGTCCAACCATTGCGTGTCTACAACAACCTGTAAATCAGTTTCAGAGGTCATAAATCTCTCCTAAATAGTTGTGTTGTTATCTTTTTTAGGAAAGACAATGTGCCCTACCCGATGAACCAGAGTGGTTGAAGCAGAAAACAGGGAGAATCCCAGTAAAGGATGAAAAATGGCTAGAGAAACTGGTAGAGAGAGTTGCGTGTGAATCGTTAGAAATTGCAATCCTAATAAAATCGGTAGGCTGAGAGTTAGCATTCGGATTCTTTTGGACACGGGAATCCAATACACCCAAGTTAGAAGAACCAGAGACAGCACGCCATAACTTCGCACAAGCCAGACATGGGTATTCCACCAATCGGGGTTATCAAAATAAGCCAATCCAACGGTTAACACCTGAGCAACCAGGCAGAGGTTAAACAGAACAGCAAGTGCATAAAAGCCTATAATCGCTGGTTTTAAGGAAGGCTGGGGGTTTTCTAGTGTTTGATTGGCGATCGCATCGAGTGAAGGTGTAGAAGAAGCCATAGATTTGTTTGCTCATTGAGAATGAATCAAGCGGTTTGTAACAACCTTGAAATTAAATTAAACTGGCAATCAACTGTGGACTAGACCTCGATCGAGTACACTTTGCTGTATTGGCTCCCTGACAAGATTGGCTCCCTGACAAGCTGGATAGACATGATAGAAGCTCCTTTGCAGCCTTTGTTTCAAGCGATCGCGCAAACCCAAGATGAAGCTGAGCTAAGGGGAGCGATGATGGCAAAACTGGGTGAATACTTTGCCGCTACACGTTGGGGGCTAAGTTTTTTAGACCAGCTTCCGACTGTCGATGAAAATTCGCCATTAATGCTGAAACTGGCATTATCACTCGACTACAACCCTGTGTTGCGTTATCTAGTTCAACGCCATGCGGCGGTTCATGAGGAAATGATTTTGCCTCGTGGAGTATGGCAATCGATTTGTCCTCGCGCCGATCATGGTCATGTCATGGCAGGTCCGATTGTCAATCAGGGGCAGTTAGTCGGCGGAATTGCTTTTACCCGCCATCGCGATGTTCCCGCCTTTGATGCGGACGATTTGGCAGATTTGAGTGCGCTGTGTCTCCATCTCTCGACACGGCTTGCAGAATTGCGTTCAAAACCTGTTATTTCCGAACTCGCTCGCAGTGATGCACCCTCTTCTGTGGAGAATCGCCTGACTCCACGAGAGATGCAAATTGCTGAATTAGTTGCTCAAGGGCTTACCAATGCTCAGATTGGTGCGTCCCTATGGATTACTGAACATACTGTAAAACAGGCGTTGAAGCGGATGTTTCGCAAACTAGAGATTTCATCGCGTGCGGAACTGGTGGCACGAATCGTACAATCCAGTCGCAACGTTGCAACGTTGTGAGGGGTGTGTTGTATCTTCTACACTTTGAGATACATTTCTTACTGCCAACGCCAGCCCAATCCCAGTGCGATCGCTCCCATTGCAGCCATCAAGCCACCTGCCAATCCATAGGTCACATCTAAACCAACAACGCTACTCAAAGGTTGGCTGAGAATGGGCGAAACAAACTGACCAAGAAAAAATGCTGTCGTTAATCCACCCAACACTCGTCCTCTGAGGCTTCCAGGAGTCACTGAGGTTAAGCAAACATTCATATTGGGCATCAGCAAACCCAGCCCCGCTCCAGCAATGGCTAATCCCACTAAAACCATAATGTAAGTAGGCGAAAAGCTGATGACGAGATAGCCAACTGCCATTGCTAGAAAGGCGATCGCGTAAATGCCCATAAACGACAATCGCGCCTTGATTTGTTTGTAAGCGATTGCGCTGGTTGCACTGAATAACGTAGCGAGGGCGATCGCTAATCCACTTTGCGATGCAGTTGCACTCACCAGTTGCTTCAGATAAAACGGCAACTGTACCGGAATCAAATAAAACACAATCTGCGATAGAAAGGCGGCTAGATAGGTCAAGCCTGCAATTCGCCAGGGGAAAGCCTCAGTCAGCGCTGTTCCTGAATTCTCCGCAGTTTCGGTGCGGTCGGGTTCAGGTAAGACCAACACCACGAGCGGCAAGATCAGCAATGCCAGGAGATAGATTAGAAACGGCATTCGCCAATTCACATCTGCTAGGAAGCCACCCAGAGACAGGAATAACACGCCCCCTAAGCCCATGAATCCTGCTTGAAAGCCGAGAAACTGGGCGCGGGCTGCTCCGGTATAATAATCGGCGATCAGGGCGGTTGCTGTGGTCATGATGCCTGCCACACTCAAACCCAGTAGCACTCGCCCGACCAGGATCAGACTAATATCGTTTAATACCGCACCAGACGTGCCTGCAATACCGTATAACAATACGGCAAACGCCAACAGTGGTTTGCGTCCGAAGCGATCGATCATCGTACCTACAAAGGGCGCAGCGATTGCAATAAACAGTGCGGGAATCGTCAGCACGAGGCGTACCCAAAAGTCGGCATTGGGTGTCGCTGCAAAGTAATCGCGCATTGCAGGCAGAGAAGGGGCGATTGTTGCTCCTGCCATGACTGTGAGACTGCTACTCAAAAGCAGCGTTGCTTTAACGGGGAGGGAGCTTGTTTTGAGGGGCATAGAGATTAACTTGCTAAAATTCCTGACATCCACTTTTCAACTGCTTTGGGGTCTTGAAGTAACTGCGCTTGCATCTCCTGCGCTTGCTCGCCAGGATAGACATCCTCAACCCCATCAATAACCGCCTGAAGTGCTGCCCGCACAACCTCTTCCGGTGCAACCTTGGGTGGTGGAAAATCCTTACTCATCCCGGTGTCTACTGTTCCAGGCATCACCCCAACCACCAGCGTTTTTTGTGAGGCAAGCTCAGCCCGAATTCCCTGTGTTGCCAGTAGAGCCGCCGCCTTAGACGCGCAGTAGGACGCATTCAGCGGAAAATTGACCTTTGCCAGAATGGTGAGCATATTGACGATCGCACCACCCCCATTAGCTTTAAGGACTGGAGCGAACGCCAGACACATCCGCAACATACCGAGGTAATTGACCTCAATCTCTGATCGCACCTTGTCAAAATTGATTTCTGCAACCAATCGTTGATTGAATCCCACACCAGCATTATTGATGAGGAGATTTACATCTGAGTAAGCCTCAACCGCTGCCTTGACCAAAGCTTCATCCGTGATATCGAGGGGAATGGGAATGATGCGATCGGGATCGGTTGCCGCTATGTTCTTCAAGCTCTCTGGATGACGTGCCCCTGCATAAATGCGAGTGGCCCCAGCCGCTTGTAAGCCTTGAATATAGTATTGCCCAATGCCACCATTGGCACCTGTCACTAATGCGATCGTACCTTGAACCTGCATTGTGTTTTGTCCTTATGGGAGTTGTCATTTGTCATTAGCAATTTGTCGCTTCAAGCAACCAAGAGCGATCACCAATGACCAGTAACCATGACCAGGGTATACTCCTACTAACTTTTTCGGAAGTACTTACTTTTTTGTAAGCTCCCTCAAGATATGGGAAAGTAACGTAGATGACCAATGAATCCACTCAAGGCACTGTGTTTGTACAAACCACCTTAAAAGTATTAGGTGGGAAATGGAAGATTCTGATACTGTGGCATCTCAAAGATGAGAAAAAGCGATTCAGTGGACTCAAACGGTTGATGCCAGAAATAACACAAAAGATGCTCATTCAACAATTGCGAGAGTTAGAAAAAGATGGCATTGTCAACCGCAACGTCCATTCAGGAGTGCCGCCTAAAGTAGAGTATTCATTTACAGAGTATGGGCTGACGCTCAAACCTGTCCTGCAAGTACTGTGCAATTGGGGAGAGAATCATTTGAAGCATGTTCAGTGAAACAATTAAGCGTTTATCTGGAGAGATTGGGCGCTACAACATCAGGAAAACTCTCAAAGTTGCGCCGTACCCAATCCATACCCACTTCGTTGTTGAGTTTAATCTTCTGCGGAGTGTCTGGATAAATCTTGCCTAGAATATCGGCATCCTGATCCACAACCACTTTTCCAAACTTGAGATACGTCTTACCAAACACCCTAAAGGCGGGATGCGTTGCCTGACCAAAAAGCAAGATGTAAGTCCGAGTACGGTTTTCAGCTTCCGGTACAAAAAGGTGGCATTGTGCTGCTTTCCCCAGCGGCATCTCGCCATGAAAGATGACAAGCGACGGAAAGTGATTTTCTAGATGTGCCTTAATCAACGTGGGAAGTAGAAATAAATCGGGTTTCCTCAGTTTTTCACCCCAAGTATAAGGCGCTGTGGGCATCTCATAGAATGCATGGGAGCGATGTCCATTATCAATGAACTGATGAAATTGAACTTCTGTAATGCGAAATAAATCCCGATGGGTGCCGTTTTGATGATTGTAGTCATGCATATTCATTAGCATGGTGAGCAAATCGGTTTCGACGCTGCGATCGCCCGTATGCCCCACAAACTCGTATTTTTCTGCAATCTCATTCATTACAGCAGGAATGGCAACCTTGGGTTCATAACCCCCATAAGACCAGATGAAATCACCTTGGATGATGAGTTCCAGGGGGTTCAATAGAGACAATGTTTTTTTGCCAGAACCTGGGAGAACCGTGCAACCCGTGGCATCAAAAGGCAACGCATGAAATGGACAAACGACGGCACTTGTACCATCCTTCTGAGTTTCACACCATCCTTCTGAGAGCATCGCTCCCATGTGAGGACAAGCATTTGGTAATGCTTGAACGGTTTCCGTCGAATCCTTCCACATCACATAGTCAACCCCATACAGAGAAATCTTTCGGGGCTGGTTAACCTTCAGCATCGACTTGTGTGCCAACAACCAGGGGGCACCAGGAAGCATTGAGCGCATGGTGTTCTCCATTAACGATAAAATTGTGAGAAATCCGTCGTGTTTTCAAAATATGACAGAAGTTTCACATTCGTCAAGCCCCCAAGCATCGATTAATTTGCGTCGTCAGCCCAAACAGCAACGAGGCAAGGAACGAGTTGAGAAAATTCTCGATGCGGCAGCTACTGTGTTTGATGAGGTGGGCTATGAAGCCGCTACGACTCACATGATTGCTGCCAAAGCAGGAACCGCGATCGGTTCTCTCTATCAGTTTTTTCCCGACAAAGCTGCGATTTTTAAGGCAATGGAGATCCGCCACTCAGAACGAGTGAAAGAGTTCTGGTCGCAAGTCGATATTCCAGCCCTGGTGCAACTCCCCCTGCGTCAGATGATTTATGTTCTAGTCGAGTCGGTTGCAGAACTGTTTGAGCAGCCTGTATCACGGGTTGTATTTGTGCAGTTTTACTTAGCACCTCAGATTTTTCAATCGATCGATGAAAGCATGACCCAGGATGCGATCGCCTTCATGGCAAGTATTCTCAAACACCGCAATCCTGCTCTACCAGGGGAACTGCACGATTTACTGGCAGAAGTCTGTGTACACAGTAGTAATGCCATCATCCTGGCAGCACTCCGCAATCCAGATCCAGAGCATTGCCAACGCTTAACGCAGCAGATTGAGAATTTAATGGTGTCATATTTAGAGCCGCATGTCGGTAATCAACGGTTGGGCAATGTAATGAAAGTAATGATGTGCCTCCATTGTCAATCTGACCAGTTATCGAAAAATGGCTATCGTCGGGGCAAGCAATGCTATCTCTGTAAGGATTGTGGCAAGCAATTTGTTGCTCAGTAGCCTGGTGGCGATTGAAAACCACCAATCACAGTGTCAATTTGTTGGGCGACCCTTGCGGTATCTGCGAAGCAGCGCGCCAATAACTCCATTTCTTTCCACCGCTTACCGACAATCTGCATCCCGATCGGCAATCCATCCTTTGTTTGTCCAATTGGAATCACGATCGCAGGATGTCCACTCAGATTGAATGGCATTGTGTAAGCGCCGTTGGCAACGGCATGAGGATAGGATCGACCATCCACTTCAACCGCATTCCAGGCAGGACGATGAGTAAATGCAGGAGTCACTGCAACGGGAGTGAGCCAAACATCCCAGGGTTCTAAAGCCGTATCGAGTTGAGCAGTGAAGCGATCGCGCAAAGTATCCCACGGTCATCATTTGTCGAAAGCAGTAGGGCATTCCGGGAACTTCTGGAATTATGCCTGCGGTGGAAATACGCCGATCAGTTGGCTTCAAGCTATAAATTCCACAAAAGTGAGCAGGTTGACGCACTGAACCTGCAATATCATTCCAATATCCAGTGGAGATAATCCTGCCGCTACTGCTGCTGCACTGCGCCTGAGCAATGCTAAATCAGTTAAAATCCGGTACGTTAGAGCTAACTTCGCGCGATCGACGCTCCAGGAAACACCGCTCACTGTCATTTGTCACCAATTCTAGTGCCCGCTTGTAGCTTTGGGTTGCTTCCTCCAATGCTCCGATACGCCGGAATAAATCTGCACGGGTGGCATGAACTAGATGATAGCTATCAAGTTCTGGGGCAAGTCGATCAATCAGTCCAAATGCTGCTTGAGGACCGTCTGCCATTGCGATCGCCACCGCTCGATTCAAAGTCACAATGGGTGAAGGCTGTAAGCGTTCCAAAACTTCATAGAGTCGCACAATCTGTGCCCAGTCTGTTTCTTCGGCGCGGGCTGCCTGACAGTGGAGGGCAGAGATCGCCGCTTGTAGGGCATAAACACCTGTTCCGCCACGCAATGATTCTTCGACGAGTGGCAATGCCTCAGCGATTTGTGGATGGTTCCAACGGCTCCGATCCTGGTCTTCCAGCAGAATTAGATCGCCCGCTTCATCTAAACGGGCATCTCGCCTCGAATCATGAAGTAACATCAATGCCACCAGTGCTGTGACTTCAGACGGAGGTTGGGGTGCCATCAATTGCCGCACCAGTTGCCCTAGTCGAATCGCTTCAGTGCAGAATGCAGATGTGGATGCGGGCTACCGCTGTGTGTCAGAAGCAGCAGGGCAATTGGCAGATTCTATATGAACATATTTCGGTGCCCTTTAATCCGGAGACTTCTCAAGCAGTCTTCACCCTCAATCCCTAAACCTGCCTGTAAGAGCGGGTTTAACAGACCAATTGAATACCTCAAGCGATCAATGTAAACTCGCCGCTACAATAGCTACCCAACAAAAAGCAATCCATTATGAAAATCAATTCTTATCTCATGTTCAACGGCAACTGTGAGGCAGCATTTAAGTTCTACGAGCAATGTCTTGGCGGCAAGATCACCATGATGATGGCGCACAAAGAGGCACCCTCCGCAGAAACTGTCTCACCAGAATGGCAGGATAAAATCATGCACGCCTGTCTTGAACTAGATGATTGCCTACTGATGGGATCTGATTGCCCACCGGGATATTTTGAAACCCCGCAAGGCTTTTACGTGCAACGAACCCAATGGCGCAAACTATGCAAACGAAAATGTATTTGCAGAAATAGAATCGCCCAGAAAGGTCGTTGTACAGCATGTCTCAGAGCCAAAGTATCGCTTGACCATTGCCTTGGCTGCATCGGCGACGGGCACGATCGTATCCTGGTCGCAGGCATTTGAAAGTTCGGAAACTGCCAGCCGCCTTGAACACATCGTTGTCCCCGCTAACGAACAGAATCTGACCGCCTGTCGGATGAGGTTTTGCATAAACTGAGCAGCTAATCCTGCACTACAAAGAACCCATTAATCACGTTCCGACAGTTTAAAGCACAACAGAATTGCCAATACAACGTCGCTCGTTGTCTGAGTTCAACTATTAATCATGGAGATCTACAATGGCTCAGAATGTAATTGCACATCCAGAAATTGTTGGAAAAGATGAGTGGCTGACTGCTCGTAAAACATTGCTTGAACACGAAAAAGAGTTGACCAAGCATCGCGATCGCATCAATGCAGAACGACGCAGGCTACCAATAGTCAAACTTGAGAAGGAATACCCCTTAGAAGGAGCGAACGGTTCTGTCAAACTCATTGACTTGTTTGATGGACGAACTCAACTAATCATCTACCACTTCATGTTCGCTCCGGAGTGGGAAAAGGGCTGTGGGGGCTGTACAGGCTTTGTTAATTCGCTGGGTGATCGGGTCGTCTTGCCAATACCGCCGCGACCAGAGAGGATAGCATAGTCTTTACTATCCACAAAAGCACCAAGCTCAGTAAGACAGGCATGACGACCAATCAATGCCCATGCGTGGTTAAATGGTTTGTCTGTTCTCAGCCAGCGGTCAAAGATGCGATTGCTTGGAATTTCTTTAGGAGTTATTGCGATCGCAAATATTCTATTTACTCTTGCATTTCCTGCTTATGGAACCGACACTCTTATTCATATTGGTGCCTGGCGAGGCATATTTGCTCAAAAATATGTTTTAGCACGAGCCTTCGTGTTTGGAGCAGTGGTTTTCTTGCTGTTATCGGTGGGTCAATTTCAGTATTGAAAACTGTGGAAGATTGGTCTTCTAGTTTCAGTTATGGGCCGAGATCTAACACTCACTGGGCAAACCGACATTTGGGCGGTTGCTTTAGAAAAAATCTCGTAGCACTTTTAGGTTGGGTATGGGTATAAATCATTTTGGTTGGGAAATCAAGGAGATTCATCTGATATTTTTTACCGGATGAATTGGCAAGCCCTAAATGGTCACAACGGTTACGTAGACCTGCTGTTGGATTTGGGAGTGGTAGGATTTGCCACATTTATGCTGAGTTTTGGCATGAGTTTTGTGCGGGCGATCGCATGGCTGCGCTTGCACAGTGGCACTGAAGGGTTATATCCCCTCGCCTGTCTCACTTGTATTTTGCTGTACAACGTTACCGAAAGCACGCTAGTTTTGGCTGCCACTAGTTTTTCTGGTTACTCTACGTTGTGGTCAGTACACCAATTCTGACTCATCCACTCGCTATCAAACCTGGAAAAACTCGCCTACTTCCCTCTCAAATGTGACTGAGATCATAGGTACATTCCGCCCAGATCGTTGATGCAAGAACGATTTGTCGATACATTAACAGCAAAGATTGCACTTTATTGCTGTAGCAATGCAAAGTTGAAATCTTTCTTCAGCTAGTATTCAAAGGCTGCTTCCAGCGTTAAATTGGCTTAAGTTAAGAGGAGACATTCTTGCTGTTGTTCCAGGTTAGATTGTATGGCTCATTCCCCCTCGTTGCGAATTGTCCAAGTCAGTGATACCCATCTGTTTGCCACAGAAGATCGGCACCTGCTTGGTCTCTCAACCCTGCGATCGCTCGAAGCCTTGCTCGAATCTCTACGCCAACTTGCTCCCTTGCCCGATCTATTTTTGCTGACTGGCGATCTCTCTCAAGACGGCACAGCAGCGTCTTATCAGCATCTTCAAGCGCGCTTCAATTCGCTGGAGGTGCCGATCTATTGGTTGCCCGGAAATCATGACTGCGTTGAAATGATGGAGCGATCGCTAACCCATCCTTTGTTTAAAGCAGATAAATCATTTCAGGGGGGAGGGTGGCGGCTAATTTTGCTCAATTCTCAAGCGCCAGGATGCGTTCATGGAATGCTTTCACCGAGCGCTTTAGACGAGTTGAAGCAGCAGTTGCAGCAGTTCCCCCATACTCCGACCCTGGTTTCAATGCATCATCCGCCGCTTGAGGTGGAATCTGAGTGGATCGACGGCAGCCGCTTGCAAAATGCTTCAGAATTTTTTGACATCGTTGATCGCTATTCCCAAATTAAGTTAGTGGTATTTGGGCATGTGCATCAAGAGTTTTACTATCAACGCGGCACAGTGTCATATTTGGGAACGCCTTCAACGTGCGTTCAGTTTGAACCTAAGAGCACAGAATTTGCCCTGGGGCATCAGGAACCTGGATTTCGACTGATCGAGCTTTACAAAGATGGCACATGGGCAACACAAGTCCAGCGCATTCACTACATGGGCAAGCTCGACTTAGCGGCAACAGGGTATTAATACCAAATTGATTTTTCACTGCGACAGATCCTCGACCCCCCTGCCTACGGCATCTCCCCTTGATAAGGAAGAACTTTCCCGGCGTCCCTCGTTACTAAGGAGGGGTTGGGGGAGGTTGCACGTCTGTAGCATTTACAGATTAATTTGGTATAACAAAGGCGTTAAGGCGTTAATAAGGGTGTTAACAATTACCGTTCTACACCGCACACCCATTTGAGCAGTGCGTCTTTACAAGCAACGCGATGATCGATTAAATATAGACTGTAAGATGTCAAATTCAATACTCGTAGTTTTACAAAGATGTAGACTCAGAATGGTCATTAAGCTAGTTTGAGGTCAAAAAATAGGGATCTTGAAAGAGCGCCTCCTTAGCAATTAAGAACTTTGTAGAAATGCAAATAAGCGCGCGCTTTAGAAGATGACTATGATAAAACCGAATCAGACCTTAGAGAGAGTTAAGTAGTTTTAGTATCAATTTCGACTCTATATTCGCTATTTCCATCTAAAATTTGCGAGATGCTGCTAACGGTCTAGAGCGATCTCTGGCTCTGTAATGGTTGTGCTTTGTAATACAGGAGGAGATTATAGATGAAACGGTTAGTCGTTTGTTGTGATGGAACATGGCAACAGTTAACAAACCCGTGTCCTTCAAATGTTGTTAAAATTGCCCAGGCGGTGAAGTCTGTTGCGCGCGATGGCATCGATCAAATCGTCTACTATAGCGAAGGGGTAGGAACCGGAGATGGCGCGGTCGGCAAATTAACGGGGGGTGCGTTTGGTTGGGGGATTGATCAAACGATTCAGAAAGCCTACCGATTTCTCTCGCTTAACTATGGAGAAGGGGACGAAATTTATCTCTTTGGCTTTAGCCGAGGGGCTTACACAGTCCGCAGTTTGGCAGGATTGATCTACTGCTCCGGATTGCCAAAGCGTCAACACATCTGCCGTATTCCACGGGCATACGAGATATACCGCGATCGCAACATTTCGCCAAGTGACCAGGTTGCTCAACAGTTTCGCAGTGATTATGGAGAGCAAGTGCCGATTTCCCTGCTCGGCTGTTGGGATACGGTCGGTGCGCTCGGTGTGCCTGATCAAATTCCGATTCTACCGTTTGATAATTGGCTCAACGCAAAATACAAATTTCATGACACGCTGGTTAATCGCCGCATTCAGAATGCCTTTCATGCTGTTGCGATTGATGAGCGTCGCAAAGTGTTTGATGTGACTCGAATGCAAGTTAGTGAAGGAGCCAGCACAAATCTACGGCAGGTCTGGTTTCCTGGCATTCATGGCTGTGTTGGGGGCGGTCGCGAGGAGAATCGCGGCTTATCAGATGGGGCATTGCTGTGGATGATGGAAGAAACGCAACAGGCAGGGCTGGGACTGGAGTTTGATCCGACCTTGGCAGAAGGAGGGGTGAAGCCTGATCCTGCGATCGCATTTGACCCCGAATTTAGTGGCATTTTTAAGCTTGGTGGCGCGATCGATCGGCAACTGCTCGATCCAGATAATCCGCGGGCAACGTTTGATCAACACTTTTTTGACAACAATATTCACCTCAGCGCAAAACAACGCTGGAAGCTAGCGGGAAAACAGCCTTACCGCCCAAAAACGTTAGTTGCCTATCAGCGTTGGTTTGATGAATTTACCGAACCTGGTGAGGTTGCCGTAGCCACGAATTAGCACCTATAGAAAAGTTTGAAAATGCCCATCCTTGGTCTACTGAATTACCCAGCAGAGCACCGAAAAGAGTGGTTTAGCACCGCGGCACAAGCTAACATGCAAGCTAACATTTGAGTACGCTGCCGCCCTACATTGCGCTGGAGCCAAACAACCGCGAGGCTTTGTTTGAGGCGTTGAAAGTTGGGTTGGAGAAAGCGTGGGGCAAGACTGGACAAACTGAGGATTTTTCGGCGGTTTACTGGGTGAGAAAAATTTAGGGAGTGCGATCGCGGTGCAGCAGGTCTTCTGTAGCGCGATCGCGCTTGATTAATTTAACTCATCGATTTTTATCAAAATTTGTTTACACAATGCGCTTCACAAACGTCTTTACAAAATGTTTTCACAAAAAATCTTTACAATAGCAGAGGGTCTCTCATCTTCCGGTTTGCTATGTCGCTATTTACTGCTCAGCCTTCTGATTCAACTGCTACTCCATCTAGGAAGGCTCAGTCTTGGCAAATTAAGCTTTTGTACGATGGAGAATGCCCGTTGTGTGTGCGAGAAATCAACTTTTTAAGAAAACGAGATGCAGGTCGAGGGCTGGTCGCGTTTGTTAATATTGCAGATGATGATTACACAGCCGAAGCAAACGGTGGAATCGATTTTGAAACCGCAATGGGACGAATCCACGCCATACTCGCAAATGGAACCGTGATCACGAATGTAGAAGTTTTTCGTCGTGTGTATGAAACATTAGGAATGGGGTGGATCTATGCAGCGACTCGGTTACCCGTGATCGGGTTGATCGTTGATAAGCTCTACGTGATCTGGGCAGATTGGCGTCTGCCGATGACCCGCCGCCCGAATCTTGCGATCGTAGTGGCTCAGCGCCAGCAACGGCTTGAATGCAAGCAGAAAGAACGTTGTCGGATGGAATGACATAGCCATCATCATTTTGCGGTCTCAGTGCCACAGCGATCGCTCAAAGCTCCGTGACTCTTGGCGTTGAAGAAGCAGTTTATAGATTGACGCTTCAATTGCCATCTTAATTACATTCCTTTTTGTTGAGACTACCTACTCAAATAGAAGTAAACAAAATTAATTATTCCCAGTGAGAGATGATTGCAAAATCGTGCTCTCTTATGATCGTAAACACAGCAGGTTCACATCACTTGTTGCAATGCTAATTCGACACCAATTGCATCAGGTTCAGTGTTTCCTTTTGACAGTTTTTTGTTGCATCAGTTATTCATTACATTTAGGAGGTAGCTTATGAGCTTTTTTCAGCGAAGCCGAAAAATATTAGCGGCTTTAGCGTTGGTATTTATGCTGACCATTACAACGGCATGTAGTTCTGCGGTCGCCCGTGAACCTCAAACCACCGCGCCTATTGCCAGCCGTGATTATGGTTCTATTGCCCGCGGAAACACTACCGCAGGTCAAGACTACGGAACTTGGGCTGTGCAAGCATCTAAGGGGTTGCTAAATGACGCTTACGTGCGTGACAACAATAAGTTAGGCGTTGTCATCTCACCTCAAGTGCGTCCTAGCGATGTTAAACCTTTGACCCAATCGTTAATGCAGGGATTTCACAAGAGCTTCCCCAATCAAGACTTGTCTGTATTGGTTTATGCGCCCGATAAAAAATTGATCTTGACGGCTCGGTACGACATTCAATCAAATCAAGTTAACTACCAGCAACCTAGCTAAGCGTAAGATTCAAAACTGTTTATAAAACGTTAGGAGAATAGAACATGTCTAGCAATGATCAGTATAAGCGCCAGATCATGAACGATCTTGCGGGGGGCAATACAGAATCTTTGCCCGATGAATCTGCATCTTTAGAAAATTACGATAACTTTGACGATTTTGCCCAACGATCGTCGCGCGATGAGCGGCGCGATCTATTTAGCCGATCGTTTCAGCCTGATCGAGTGTCTTCTGCCCAGATGGAGCCTGAATTGCAGCGCGCGATCGCACAAATCAAGCCGAATGAGCGAGATGATGTTGCCCGCGAATTTCTCAGCCACTTTAAAAAGCGAAGCTTGAGCGATCGCGATTTAGAAAAGCAACTGGGTTTGTCTACTCACCATGCCAGCCGCATGAATGCAGATGATGTTAGCAAGTTAGCAAATTTTGCCTATCACAATCATCCTGATGTCTTTCATGAAGTGTTAGCCGACCAGCCTGCGATCGTTAAGTTTCTCAGCAATCCATTAGTGGGCGCAGCCATGGGTGCGATCGCGGCAAAGTGGCTAGGTCGCAAGTAAAGGTGCCTAACTAGACGAAGCTGATCTGGCACGGTTGCTCAACGGTCTAGAAGACCGAACGGAGGGTACTGTCTCCTCAGAAGATTTCTCAATGCTTTTCATGCATCTACTCTGAAACCAAACCAATAAGTAAAGCAGCAAAGAGGGAATCCATTTTTAGGAGATCCCTCTTTGCTGGTGACAAAATCGAATGGTTAATCAAATTGTTACAAAATCGCAGTTTGGCTGGTTAGCTACGATTTTGAGGCAGATGGGCGATCGGGTTAACTGCACCACGCCCTGGCAAATGCACCTCAAAGTGAGAATGAGGACCTGTGCTAAAGCCTGTGCTGCCCATCAAAGCGATCTTCTCACCCTGAGTAACTTGCTGACCAACTCGGACTAACGTCCGGCTATTGTGGGCATACAAAGTGACGCTACCATCACTATGCTCAATCTCAACTAGAATGCCGTAGCCGCCATCATTCCAACCCGATGTAACAACCTTTCCAGGAGCGGATGCCACGATCGGAGTGCCAACTGGGGCGGCAATATCGATCCCCTTGTGCATTCGACCCCAGCGCCAGCCATAGCCAGAGGTAAGGACACCCTTAGCAGGCCAAGCATAACCCTTAAGGCGATTATCTGTCGCGTTCGGCAAATAGCTCTCTGACTTACCCAAAGGAGGCACGTTCGGAGAAACTGTTTTACCGATCTGAGAGCGAATTAAAGGGGTGTAAGTTTCAGACCCTAAAGCAGAGGTTGCAACTAGCTGATCCTTAGGCTTGGGGGCGTCTGCTACCAACGCGTCCATCCTAGAAGCGGGTTGCCTGACCGTCTGAGCTTCTCTCTGAGGCGTCGCTGACTGACTAGCCTGAAACTCAGGCTTCACGCGGCGAGAGACCGTAGGAGATGGGGGCGCTGAAATCTTGGCAGGTAGCTTTAAGCTTCCAGCATTTGAGCGCCCCTGATATTTTTCTCGCAGCCGGACGATCTCAGACATTAAGCTGCTCACATAGGGAGAGCTATCCTGCTGTTTCACACCATACGATGCTGAGCCGGAAGCTGGCGCTTTGCCGCCTGCCCTGTTGAAGGCAAACTGCTGAGCATCTCCTCCAATCGCCAGGGGTGCAGAAACGCTATCTACGTTCTGAGTTGCCGCTAAACTAGGCACAACGGGTATGGCGACAGCAGGACTATTAGTCGCAGGCAGGGGGGGTGCCTGAGCGGATGCCTCCGCCTCTGGAATCTGAATCACCTGACTTGCTTTGAGCAGATTTGGGTTGCTTAAGCGATTAAGCTTTGCTAACTCAAGCAGGGATACCCCATTGGTTTGCGCGATCGCAGAGAGCGTTTCCCCTTTCTGCACCTTATGGCTCTGGAACGTCACCGTTGCTTGAGGCTGAGCCTCCTCTGCAACCGGAACCGCTCCAAGAACTGATTGGGCATCGGTTGTAGACTCCTCAGACTTCAACTCCGCCAGACTTTGCTTTAGCCGATCTCGATTTTGCTTCAAAGTTTGCAAGGCAGCGACCTTTTCAGTCTTCGGAAGCCGCTGCACCATAGATGCAGAGGATGCATCACCAAGGGCAGGGTTGGTCGCTACAGGAATTTCCGGAATGGTGGGAACCTGTTTTAGCTCAGGTATCTGCTTCATGCCCCCTTGAGGGATGGCTGCCTGAACGCTAGAGGGAACCTGTAAAACTTGTCCAACGTCTAGGACTGTGTTGACCTGAAGGCTATTTGCGGATGCTAATCTCGCAACGTCAACGCCGTAGAGTTTGGCGATTTTCCAGAGCGTTTGCCCGTCCTGAACAGTGTGGGCACTAATGGGCTGTGACGAAGATGCAATGGTGACAGATTGAGTCACAGTTGGAACTTGGACAGAAGACGTAGCCTCGGTTGTGGGTAGCTGAGCGACGGCATTGAGGGAGGGGTGCCCTGCAAGCGTTGTGTCAGGGGTTGGTTCAGCCGCAACCGCGTTATCACCTTTCTGAGGGGCTAGTAAGCCATAGGCTCCTACTGATATCGCAAGTCCTATCATGGCAGCAGAGGTACAAGCACGGCGATTGTCCTCTGGGAGCGTCTGCTTCGGGCTGTCCTCGATAGCATCTACATCGATGCTACGCAAAGGAACTGAGTTTGCATCTTGCGGAACTGCTCGTTTCAAAAAACGACCTCCTAAAGTATCCAGCATTTAACTGTCGGTGAGCCTCGAACCCTGACGAACAAAGGATTCGATCGAAATGACTCAGACAGGATTTCAAGCGAGCAAGGTTACATTGAGTAAATATACTTACGTAAGGTTACCCTGCTTCCTTGATTTAGACAAGGTTACATCTCTCAACGTTTTTCAACATTGGATCTCAAGCAACCTACTAGATGCCTTGAGCAAATGTCAACCTTAGCCAGGTGCGGCAATAAGCCTAACCCATATTCTCGAAATGTCAAACTGAGAAGTTGAAAATTTCTGAATCTCTGAATCTGAGTAGTCAGCGAACCATAGATTAGCAGTTTATGTCCTCCCTTTTGTAAAAATAACCAGACTGCGAATGCTGAATCTGCTGGAAAACTTTTAGACTACTTTGAGGTACTGCGTCAAGTCCTCGATAGGTTTGCCTTCATCGATATGAAATTAGTGCAGAGTATACCAGTCATCAACCGTAAATCCATGGAGAAGGGCGTTGCTTCACTGAAAATTGTGAACGGCGAAAAATTTAATGAGGCTGCCACTAGCCTTTATGGGAAAGGGCTTCTAAGTATTTAGGCTAATGCAATTTGAGGGGTAGAACCCGGTGCAATTTATTTATTAAATGTCTAAATTTTAGATATAAATTTCTTATCAGATAGAAAGGGTTTAGTAGTTTACGTCACGAATTCGCCGTTTTTTCTACCGTTTTGGTGTTATTCAAAAACTGCTTAAATCGGCATCTAGTGTGTTTTTTCTGTGTTGGAGGGTGACTTATCCTCACATGTTTATATAGAAATGAGGGCGATTTTCTAATTGAGATATCCAAGTTGACGGCGAGCTTCAAATAGACCGATCGCGGCGCTCACAGACAAATTAAGGCTTCTAACTCCAGGCTCAGCGATCGGAATATGAACGGTTGCAGGGCACTCGGCAATCACATCAGGAGGAAGCCCTTCTGTTTCGCTGCCAAACAAAAGCCAGTCGTTGTCTTGGAACTGGAAATGGCTATAGTTTTTGCTGCCTTTGGTGCTAAAGCCGATCCAGCGTCCACCCTGCTGTTGATGGTAGAGGCGGAAGCTATCGAGGCAGGAATGAACGTGAAGATTGACGTAGATCCAGTAATCGAGACCGGCGCGTTTGACGGTGCGATCGCTGATTTCAAACCCTAAGGGAGCAACGAGGTGCAACTCGGTTTGGGTGGCTGCACAAGTGCGGGCAACATTTCCGGTATTGGGAGGAATGAGCGGGTGAACTAAAACAACTTTGGGCATAAGGAATGATACTTCGGGCGGTTTAGAGGAGCCGGTCGCACACTATCCCAGAAATAAACCTTTTATAGATTTTTTTAATGGTTCTGGCGCTGAGAGGATTGATTAGATATTTTAATTTCTGCTGAGCCATCTGCTTATGCCAAATAGAAACTTTATTTTTTGTCAGAAAGTGCTGAGTTTGCTGGATCTTAGCGGGGTTTGTCTCTAACAGATGGCGGAGAAACTTAGCAGAAATGGCGTAAGTATATGCTTAGTTCCCTAGATGCTCAGTAGCGATCGCAGAGCGGGTTCGGTAATTTTTCGAGGCATTTAAACAGGACATCTTGTACGTAATAAGGAGGGTTAGCGATCGCTCTAGGGGCTAAAAATGGGTGAAATTACTACATTATATAGAAATAAATCAATGATTAGCTTTCTAAATCGGAAATTTTTCAATGGTTTTTCACCCATTACAGGGTTGCCTTGACCGATTAAAAGCCGAGTTATGCCCCAACGGGTTGGCACAAATCTGCCTGAAACTCCAGTTCTTTAGTCTGCATTTGCCCAATTGCCTGCATTAAAATCTGCTGTTTGCTCCACCCTTGAGCTTCTAATTTGAGCCATTGTTGTGCCTCATTGCCCTCCCGCAAGATTTTCTTTAGAGGCAGTAAGAAGCAGCTAAAGCCTTGCTGTTTGGCGGTTGCCCATACTTCTGCGTAGAGTTCCTCAACCCAGTCTTTTGCCAGAATCGGCTTTCCGGTGCGCCAGTGAATCAGTTCAGCCTCTAAGCTCGATTGGGCTGCCCGTTCTTCGTTGGCATCTGTTAGATCAATCAATGCCTCGGCGCGAGTCGTTGCAGGCAATTCGCTCAGTTTTAACGGATCTAGATTTGGATCGTTAATCAGTTGAATAAGTCTGGCTTCTAGCAGCGCAGTAATGGCTAAAAGCGCGATCGGGTCGGACACCAAATCGCAAATTCGCAACTCTAGCCGATTGAGATTGTAGGGGCGGCGATCGCCATTTGGGCGCACCGAAGACCAAAGATGCCGGACACTCTGCATGGTTTTGAGGGCAAGCTGTTCTTCTGTCCAGCGAATAAAGTGAGCATGGCTTTCAAACAGAGGAACGTGGGCAGGCGTTTTGGGAAATACTGCCCACCGGGTCGAGTGAGAACCGGTCGTTTTGCCGTTAAACCAGGGAGATGCCGCACTGAGCGCGAGATACAGGGGAGCCTCAACCCGAACCAATCGGCACGCCCGCATCAAAAGGTCGGGATTACTGATTCCGACATTAATATGGACGCTGGCTGTGACAACTTTTGTCCCGTAGGTTTGTTCAATATAGTCGTGATAGGGATTGCCCGGATCAGAGCGGTGAAAGCGATCGGCTCCTCCCAGTGCCAGGGTGCTGCCCGGAATCAGCGTGTAGTCTCCAAACTGCTGAAGGTATTGGCGGACTCGGAAGCGGGGTAAAACTAAATCGCACAGCGATCGCTCGTAGCGATAGCACGGGGGCGTGGTGTATTCTACATTGCGGTTGTCTGGTTCGCGAACAAAGCCATCTAACGCTGCCACAATTTTGTCTGCCATCCCCACCACTTCGCCCTGGGGTGTCCCTGTGTAGACTTCGATTTCAAATCCTTTCGACAGCATGATTCCTCCGCAAGGCTAGGCAGTTCTTATTTAGTATCAAGGAAAAAGGGGTGAGATATATCGGTAAAAAGGAGAATAGGACATCGTTTCTAACCAGGACTGTTCCTCAGCAAGGAGGTAGAAGACCATTCAGAAGACGGGCTTAACGTTGCCAAGTAGAGGTACAACTGACAGAAGGCAAACCTAGAATTTGCCTGGGAGATTTGAGTCAAATCGTTGAGTTAAGGAAGCACGACTGTGGGATTAGGAAGATGGGTAGGGTTTTTGGCGCTAGCGATCGCACTCTATATATTGTGGGAGATTCGCCAACTGTTGCTCTTGATCTTTGCGGCGGTTGTTTTTGCCACCGCTTTAAATAGTCTAGTTCGACGATTACACCAAGCGGGGATGAAGCGCGGCGGGGCAGTTGGGCTAGCGATCGCAGTGCTGATCATCTTGTCGATTGCCTTTGTGGGCATCATTGTGCCGCCGTTTATTACTCAGTTTCAACAGCTTGTCGAACGGGTGCCGCAAGGGTTGGAACGGGTGCAAATTTGGGTGCAAGACCTGCAAAACATGCTGCCTGGAGCCTCACAATATGTTCCGGGAGTAGACGATTTGATTCGGCAAGTTCAGCCGTTTGCAACGCGCCTTGCCGGAAATTTCTTTGCCATCTTTTCCAATGCGCTAACGGTTCTGTTGAATTTGCTGTTGGTCTTAGTGCTGATGGTGATGTTGCTGATTAGCCCTCAGCCTTATCGGAAAGGGTTGATTCTATTATTTCCGTCGTTCTATCGTCGCCGCGCTGATGAAATTCTTGCCTTGTGCGAGGTGGCGTTGGTCAATTGGGTGGGCGGCATTTTGATCAATATGGTTGTGATTGCTGTTGTGAGCGGCATCGCGCTGCTGATTCTGCAAGTGCCGCTGGTGTTGGCAAATTCGCTATTGGCTGGGCTACTCGAAGCCATTCCAAATGTTGGTCCGGTGTTGAGCGTGATTCCACCGATGGCGATCGCGCTGTTAGATGAGCCTTGGAAAGCGGGTGCAGTGCTGATTCTTTATGTTGTGATTCAGCAACTAGAGCAGTATTTGCTGGTTCCGTTTGTGATGTCGAAGCAGGTGTCGATTTTGCCAGCGGTGACGTTGATATCACAGGTGGTGTTTGCCGTCTTTTTCGGTTTCTTGGGGCTATTTCTGGCGATTCCGTTGGTGATTGTGGGGCAAATTTGGATTCGAGAGGTGTTGGTCAAAGATATTCTCGACCCGTGGAATCAGGAAGGACACAGACTGACCAAGCCGCCGTTGACCCCGATGTCTGAGTCTGTTGCCCAACCAGAGCCTCATCTAGAAGCGCACAGCCCGACTGAGCCACCCTTGCCCACGTTGCCCGACGCCGACGAGCAGGTCTGACGATGCGATCGCACGATGGGCTGACCACCCGCTTGCAAGTTCCTTGCCGTTGTGGTTGTCTTGCCCTCAGCGAACATTTGGGCTAAGGGCGAAACTCTTCCCTAGCGGGTTAAGAAAGGGTTAAACCTGTTTTCATGGAGTTGAGTAATCGCCCAAACGACCCGTTCGGTTTGGGGAAATGGACTAGACGAGCCTCTGTATCCACCCATCCGGCGCGATCGTCGGACTTGCTTTGCCCCACATCAAGGCAGCCGTTTCACCCAGCCAACACCGGGCAACCCAACCGATTTGCGCTGCCACAGTTGCACCATCATCCAAAGGTTAACCAAAAAATAACCAGAGGTGAGTAAACTAGCGCTAATCAGCATCGGAAGGTGCAGAGAGGAGGACGACGTTGCGCCAAACCCAAGCAGAACGTAGGCAACAAGCCAGCCCACTGAGAGTTTGATCACCAGACGACTGAGTGTTCGTTCGGGGCGAGTGCCCCCTTGGCGGTAGAGAGTCCAAATCGCGGGAAAAAAGCCGAATACTGGCAACAGATAAAGGAATAGTTTGATGTGGCGCATCTCATCCGTTTCTAAAAAATCAGTCATAAGGCAGGGAGTAGGAAATAAGGAAGATGAACTGAAGACCCAAGAGAGATAATAATAACTAGAGACTTCCCAAAAGACTCAGGAACGCCACTGTCATTTCGTGCTGCATCATGCCCCAACGCAACAGGCTATTAGTTTGGTGGGAGTCGATGTCTCCCATGTTCCGCGCGATCGCAGGCGCTTTGTTTGTGCCGCTTGTCGTTCTTAATGTGTGGGCGATCTCGTCCATCTTTCGCTACTTTAATTCGCTGATTGTGATCCTGGTCGGGGCATCCCTCCTCACCTTTTTGCTGAATTATCCTGTGAGTTATATGCAGCAGCATGGGGCAACCCGTGGGCGAGCGGCGATCGTGGTGTTTTTGTGTGCGATCGCAGTGCTGCTAGGCTTGGGGGTCACCTTGGTGCCGCTTGCGCTTCAGCAGGCTCAACAATTGGTGGCGCGGTTGCCTGAATGGATCGATTCGGGTCAGCAACAGTTGATTTTATTAAACGATCAGCTAGAGAAAGCGGGCTTTCCGATTAGTTTAGATGTGTTGGCAGACCAAATTACCAACCCGATAAAGTTTCAGCTTCAGCGCCTTGCCGGGGATATTTTGGGCGTCGCGGTGGTCACGGTGACCAGCTTGCTCGATGTGCTGCTGACGCTGGTGCTAACGTTTTATTTGCTGCAATATAGCGATCGATTGTGGGAAAGTTTGGTCGAATGGTTGCCGCCTAAGATTCGAGAGCCGTTTACCGAAACCATTCGCCTCAGTTTTCAGAACTTCTTTTTTGGGCAATTGATCTCGTCAACTTGCATGGGCTTTGTCTTGACGGTGACGTTTCTAACGATGCGGGTTCCGTTTGGGCTGTTGTTTGGGCTGACGATCGGCACGATGGCACTTATTCCCTTTGGTGGCTCGGTGGGGATTGCGATCGTATCGGTTTTGGTGGCACTCAGAGATATTGGGCTGGGGGTTGAGGTGCTGATCGCCTCGCTGATTGTGCAGCAGATTATCGAAAACCTGGCAGCGCCCAGAATTTTGGGAAGTGTGACGGGGTTAAACCCCGTCTGGGTGTTTCTGTCGATTTTGACCGGGGCACGGGTGGGCGGATTGCTCGGCGTCATTGTGGCCGTGCCAACAGCCGTGGTGATCAAGAGTATTTTGGTGACGCTGCGGTTGCCCCACACGCCTGCGGTGGATGTCCAGGGGGCAGAATCTCCGGTAACGATCGCGGATGCTAATCGAACTGAGGATCGCCAAGAAACGCCCGTTTCATAATTACAGGGAGCGATCGCACGGGTAAAACGGCGAGCGGAGCGGCGAAGGGTAGGGAACCGCTCGATTTTTGGGCATGATAATTTTGTCCAAACGCACAGGGGGTTTATACCTATGTCAACCGGGAAAATTAGCGCAACGTTGAATGATGCAGACCAAGCGGCGGTGATGGATGCGATCACAACGATTAAAGAAAAGCTGCCGTTCCTATTGAGTCTGACTGTTGATCAGCGCAAAGCTCTGCCAAAGATGGGCGATAAGAATCAGCCGTTTGCTCACAAAGCATTGGAGGTGGCGTCCCAGAATTCTGACTTTCTGCCGCGCTCGTTTGACCTAGAAGAAATGCGGCGGGATGTAGAACTGTTGGCAGAACTGTATCCGATTATGGTGGCGATGACGCAATTGCAGTCGATGATCGATGATACGTATCTTAAGGTGGGTAGTGAGGCATATTCTTCGGCGTTGCAAGTGTATACCTATGCAAAAGCAAGTGGGCAGGGTTCTGGTTTAGAGCCACTCGTGGCAGAGTTGGGACAACGGTTTGCCCGTCGCACAAAACGGGAGAAGAGCCAACCAACAACGGTGTAAGTTTTTAATACGTTGCTGCTAGGTGTTTAATGAACGTTCCTGTTTTAGATGGGAACGTTTTTGTTTTAGGAAGGAACATTCCTGTTTCAGATAGAAACGATTCTGTTTTGAGTAGGAACATCCGTATTTTGAGTAGACACAATTCTGTTTCAAATAGAAACGATTCTGTTTTGAGTAGACACGATTCTGTTTTGAGTAGGAACATCCGTATTTTGAGTAGGAACATTCTTGTTTTGAGGTAGACCATCGGGGTTTGAGATAGAAATGATGGTTGGCAGAGATGCAACGATCGCACGTTGATCGGCGTAGATGGCACGTTAGATTGACAGGCTGATGATTGGATCAAGGTTGATGCCTGTGCTCTTGGTAGAATACCTAGACCCGTAAGGGCTGGTTCACCACCAAACCTCCTTCGCCCTCCCCCGTGGCGGGTCGAGGTCTTCGCTCAATCCTCTCCTTACAAAAAAAGCAAATCTGATTCACCGCTTGTCCTCTCTTGTGCAGAAGAAAGCTAGGGTGAGGACAGATCAAATAGCCCAATTCCAGCATTGGAGATCCCCGCACCGGCACTTGATTAAGACTGAGGCACCTCGTCTGCGGGTCGGGGGTCTTGCGATCGGGCGATCGGGTTTTTGCGATCGCTCGACTCTAACTCAACTGCGACCGTCCCCTTTTTGATCCAATCGCCCCCATCCGCTATCACCCATGATCCTTACTATCATGCCTTTTGCCTTCCTTCCAAGCCCGATCACCGACCCGGTTGCTATATTTCTCGTGATGATGGCAGTCTTGCTGGTTGCCCCATTGCTCTTCGAGCGGATTCGGCTACCCGGCATTGTGGGCTTGATCATTGCAGGCGTCATTATTGGTCCTTACGGGCTAGGCATTCTAGAGCGAGATAGCACCATTGTGCTGTTGGGCACAGTTGGGCTGCTATTTCTCATGTTCATGGCAGGGCTAGAAACCAGCATGGACGACCTAAAGTACAACGCCAAAAAAGCCACCACCTTTGGGCTAGCAACCTTTTTGATTCCCATGGGGCTGGGCACGGGCGCAATGCTGCTGTTGGGCTACAACCTGCTGTCTGCGATTTTGGTTGCCTCTTGCTTCGCGTCCCATACCCTGTTGGCATTACCGATCGCGAGCAAACAGGGCATCATGAGAACCCCTGTGCTCACCATCACCCTAGGCGGCACGCTCATCGTCAATATCTTGGCGCTTTTAGTCTTGGCGGTGGTTGTCAAAGCCCATCAGGGCAACCTCACCCTAGGATTTTGGTTGTTCTTACTGCCATCGCTGAGCCTATATACCTTTGCCACCCTCTGGGGTGTACCGAGATTGGGACGCTGGTTTTTTCGGCGCTTTGGTCATGATGAAGGAGCAGAATTTAGCTTTGTCGTGGCGACATTATTTGTGGTGTCTTATGTTGCCAGACTGATAGAAATTGAGCCGATCATTGGGGCATTTCTGGCAGGCATTAGCATTACGCCCTTGATTCCCCGACTTAGCCCCCTGATGAGCCGAATTCAGTTTATTGGCAACACGCTGTTTGTGCCGTTTTTTCTGATCTCTGTAGGCATGCTAGTCAACCCCGCCACCTTGATCCAAGAGCCGCGATCGCTGCTGGTGTCTGGGGTGATGGTGGTGGTGGCGATCGGTGCTAAACTGCTGCCCGCTTGGGGCACAGGTAAACTGTTCAAGTTTGACTCATCTAGCATCATGGTTATGTTTGGGCTGTCGGTGGCTCAGGCAGCTTCTACCTTGGCAGCCATCACCGTTGCCTACAGCATCAAGCTCGTCGATCAACTGACCGTCAATGGTACCATTGCCATGATCTTGGTGACGTGCATTGTCTCACCTTGGGTCACCGATCGCTGGGGGCAACAGGTCAGCCAGAGTGCCTCTAGCTCAACGGCTCAGCCCCCATCTTCTGGTCTCACTGAGGGGCAGAGCGATGTCACCGCGCCATACCGCATTTTGGTGCCAGTCGCCAACCCCAGCACCGAAGACGACCTCCTCTTTCTGGCTATCCTCCTCGCCAAATCTACCGACGGCACTCTGTTTCCGCTACACGTCTTGACCGATCGCGATGGACCAATTTCGGCTGAAGCCAAAGCGCAGCAAAATCAACTGTTGGCAACGGCTGAGGAAATTGCCCATTCCGCCGTCACCACGGTTCAGCCAATTGGTCGAGTAGACGGCTCTATCGATCGGGGCATTCTGCGAGTGGCTCAAGAGTGCAGTGCAACGCTGATCATCTGCGGCTGGAAGGGGTATGCTACCTATCGAGAAAATTTCTTCGGCAGCGTGCTAGATAATGTTGTGCGCCATTCAACCGTGCCCGTGCTGATTACCCGGTTTACCCAATCGGTTCAAAACACGCAGCGAGTAGTTCTGGCGATTTCTGACGCCCAACACAGCGTTTCCCACTTCCAACAAGCGTTGGCGCTGACCCAAGCCCTCACCACCGAACTCAAGGCATCGCTTGAAATCGTGCAGATCGTATCGAGTAATCGTGCCCCCACGATCGACCCTAGCCGGTCAGGTGTCCCCGTCCAACAAATCCGAGGTAAGTTTATCAACAAGGTGCTGGGGCTACTCAAGACCGATGACCTGCTCGTGCTGATTACTCGAACAAACCCCAACCTTCCGGGGGTATCGGCGTTGGGAACGGTGCCAGACGCGATCGCCCGCCATCCCAAGCAAATTTCGATGATCGTTGTTGGAATGCGATAACGAATTGAATTCAATGGGAGCGGATGTCAGCTTGCGGCTGGCGGGATGAGTTGCAGTACGCCAATAGCCCACAAAATAGCACCAGTCCCACCAAATACTTCACCGGGTCAGGAATCACTGGACTAGGGGAGAAAAACCCTTCGATCGCACCTGCAATTACCAACATCGGCACAATCCCAAACCCCAACTGCGCCGCCTGCACTCCGTAAACTTTCAGCGCATCTGCCCGCCGCATTGTCCCCGGAAATAAGATTCCCCGCGCAATCAGCAGCCCCGCGCCCCCCGCCAGAAAAATCGCCGGAAGCTCTAGCGACCCGTGGGGCAACACAAACGCCCAAAACGGATACGCCAGGTCATTTTGCCCAACCAGCGTCCCCACGGTTCCAATCATCAGACCATTAAAAAATAGGAGCAAAATCGTCCCTATTCCTAACGTTATTCCTCCTGCGATCGCCGTGAACGATACCCGAATGTTGTTCACCATAATCTGGCTCGACGCCAACGGCTCAACACCCAAAATCGATCCCATCCATAGGGTTTGCTCCTCCCGAACGGTTTGAATCATCGATTCGGGCAACACCAACGACAGAAACACCGGGTCGCGCCACGACAGCCACCACCCTACCAACCCCCCCGCCACAAACAGCGCCAACGCTAGCAAGCTATAGCCGCTTGTCTGCTGCACCACTGCCGGAAATCCCCAACGATAAAACTCTAGAATGCGCTGCCATTCTTGCCGCCTTGCCCCTTGATAGACCTGGCTATAGCCGCGAGACGTCAGCCGCTGCAAGTGTTGCACGATCGTGGTGCCCACCAACGCCTGATAGGTTCGCGCCCGCGCCAGATCGCCCGACACCGAGCGATAGAGACTTGCCAGTTGCTTAATTTCATCGGTCGAGAGCGATCGCAGCCCCCGTTGCTCCACCCGCCCTAGCAGGCTATCCAACTGCTTCCAGTCCACCTCTCGCCGAGCAATCCATCGCTTAATGTTCATTTCGTCTCCGCGATCGCTGATGTCTCTCCCCAGTTATACTCTTTCTCCACAACGCCCCTTGAAAATTTGTATCCCATCTGACCAAAACAAGACAAGTTCTAACGCAGTATGGAAAATGACAGATATCGCCTGTAAGCGTCAACCCCCTATGATCGCTGGCTCCTTTCCCGTCATCTATTCCACATTGTCTCCCCAAGCTGTGGTGTCTAGGGTGCTGTCGTGCTACAACATTCCAGAGGTAAACGCCTGCCAATTTTGGCATCGTGGCTTGAGCGATGTTTACCTGGTAGAAACGTTAGAGCAGCCCTACATTTTGAAAGTTTCCCATTGTCACTGGCGCTGCAAATCTGAAATTGAGTTTGAACTGGAATTGCTTCATTATCTTCATCAGCATCACCTTCCCGTGGCTTATCCGCTCTCTACAAAAGAGGGTCAGCTATTTCTCGAACTTGATGCCCCCGAAGGAAAACGCTATGCCTCGCTGTTTATTTATGCGCCTGGAAGCGTGCCGCTAGGAGACTTGAACCTGACTCAAGCCGCGAAACTAGGAGAAACGCTGGCGTTTGTCCATCAAGCCGGGGCAGAATTTTTGACGTATGCCAATCGTTCAGCATTGACATTAGAGTATTTACTCGATCGATCGTGGCAATTTATTTTGCCATTTCTAAAGCATCGGTTTGATGACTACGATTATGTTGAATCTGCGATTGACGATATTAAGACCCAACTTAAAAATTTTCCGAAGGAGTCTCCTTACTGGAGCATTTGCTGGGGCGATCCTCATAGCGGCAACGCTCATTTCACCTCAGATGATGGAATTACAATGTTTGATTTTGATCAATGCGGTTATGGTTGGCGTGCGTTTGACTTGGGTAAATTCCGACAAGTTGCAGTAAGTACGGGCATTAGCCGAAGTGTGCGAGCAGCCTTTCTAAACGGCTATGAAACTGTCAGTGCGATCGCAGAATTTGAACGCGCCGCCCTGCCTGCTTTTACTCAAGTTGCTCACATCTGGGTCTGGTCAATCAGCCTCACCAATGCCATTCATCACAACTACAGCCGCCTAGATCACAGTTATTTCAACGTGCGGCTAGAGCAGTTAAAGAAACTGAGATCTCCAGATTGGCAAGGGTTCTAAGTTCTAGAACCCTTGCTCTACCGTGGCGCGATGAGGGTTGAAGTCAGGTCAACGTTAGGCGGGCTGAATTCACGTTAAATTCGGCAAAATTTAGAAACGCTTAGCCTTTTCCTTTGCCAATGGGAATACTCTACGTCAGTAGATATAGGGTTTCAATTAAGGACGTTTAGAAATGGCAACGCAAGCTGGAGTGGGGATTAGTCACCATCGCAATGTTGTGCAGGCGGGTCAGGAAGCCGCTCGAAAGGCGCTTGCTGCTGCTGGGGTTGAAACCCCTGATTTTGTTTTTTTATTTTCCTCTTTGGGCTACGACCAGCAAGCGCTAGTCCAATCGGTGCGAGCGGCAACCGGTCATTGCCCCCTGTCTGGATGCTCTGGGCAGGGCATCATCACTCAAAACGAAGCGGATGAGTCTAGCTTTTCGGTAGCCGTGATGGTGATTTGTTCTGATACGCTGCGCTTTCAAAACCATGTCTCGATCGGACTCAAGCAAGACCCCGCTGCCGTGGGAAGCGCGATCGCATCTCAACTCAAGGCTCAGATCAAAGACGATGCCCTCGCCCTCTTTCTATTTACCGATGGATTGACCGTAAACTTTGACCGTCTAGCGGCTGGAATTGAAGCCCTGGGAATCTCTCTCCCGTTTTTGGGCGGAGCCGCAGGCAGCGATGTAGACATGCAACACAGCTATCAGTATTGCAACAATCAAGTCGTGAGTGATGGAGTGGTGGCAACGCTGCTTTCAGGACAAGCCCAAATCGCTTGGGCGCTCAATCATGGTTGCATTCCGATCGGCTGTGAGCGAAAAGTAACCCGCGCCTCCGGCAACATCATTTATGAAATTGACCATCGCCCAGTCTTTGAAGTTTTGAAAGAATATCTCACTGAAACAGAGATTCAGACGTGGGATAAAACGATCGTGAGCTTCTGTTTCGGACTCAAAGCCCCCACCCGTCTCAACACCGACGATGATTTTGTGATTCGTTATCTGCCTGCCAAAGATGACGTAGCGGGTTCCGTTACCCTGCAAACCGAAGTGCTGGAAGGAAGCAGTATTTGGGTGACTCGCCGTGACCCCGATCGCATTGCTCAAGGTGTAGAGCGGGCGGCTCAACAGATTAAGACCCAGATTGGCGATCGCGCTCCTGAGCTAATCTTTCAGTTTGACTGCTACGGACGGGGAAAATCGGTTTTGGGAGAACGGCAGAAACTCGATCTTCAGAAGCATCTGCAACAGGCTGTCGGCTCGACGTTGCCGTGGATTGGTCTTTATACCAATGGTGAAATTGCACCGGTTGGTGAAACTAATTCCTTTCATAACTACACAATCGTGCTTTGTGCGATCGCATAATTTTCCCAACGCGAGTTTTCTAGCGTTCATCCTCCATACTTTACAACCGTGCTGATTCGCTGTTTACTCTCCTCACACTCATTGCTAATTTGCTAATTTATGTCCGCTAACCATTCAGCTATATTGTCTATTACTGAAGAACTTGAGCGACTTCGCAAAGAAAACGCAGACTTATCCAACCAAGTCAAACGCCTGACTTGGGCTGAGCGGCGAATGATCGAATCTCAAGAACAACTCGATCAACAAATTCAAATTTATCGTCAGATCAACGAGATGGGGCAACAGCTTCATGCCTGTCTATGGCAGCTAGACGCTCATACCGAAATTTTTCGATTGACCGTTCTGTTTGTGATCTACGAACTCAATTTCGAGCGCTGCTTACTGTTGCGCTACGAATCAGATACCCAAAGTTACCGCGCTGAGGCGTGGGACGGCTATTACCAAGAGGCAGAAGAGGAGGCGCTAAAACAGCTTGTGCTAGGGATAGACACTCCTCCCCTGCCGCAGTTTCATCAAGAGTTAGAGTGCCTGATTGCTGAAGTAAATCATTCTCAAGCCGATCTGAAAGCCCTGGGTGAGACCTTGGGCATGGATGAATATTTTCTGTTTGCGCTCAAGTGTAGTACAGAACTCCCGCAATTTTTAGTTGCGATCGGCAACACGGCAGCAACTGCTAAACATCACACCCGAGTTCAGCCCAACAGTGAACTGATGGTAGTATTGAACACTTTGCTGAGCCAGATTAGCGCCGCGATCAATCAGGCGAGTCTCTATGCTCAAGTTCATGCCAGGGCGGAAGAACTCCAGACCACGCTGCACGAGTTACAGCACGCCCAAGCGAATTTAATACAGAGCGAGAAAATGTCGGCGTTGGGAAACTTGATAGCAGGAGTCGCCCACGAGATCAATAATCCGATCGGCTTTTTGTTAGGAAATTTGCAGCCAGCCCGAGACCATACCAATGATTTATTGAAGTTGATCGATTTATATCAGCAACAGTGCCCCAACCCCAGCCCTAGCCTGCAAGCAGCCCTAGGAGAGATTGATCTGGAGTATTTGCGGGAAGATTTGCCCAAGTTAATCGACTCGATGAAACTGGGCATCGATCGTATCCTTGGCATTAGCACGAGCCTCCGCACGTTTTCCAGAGCCGATCAAGATCACGCAGTGCCCTTTAATCTCCATGACGGGATCGACAGCACTATTCTCATTCTCAAACACCGCCTGAAAGCCAACAGCAGCCGTCCTGAGATTGCCGTTGGGCTGCTATACGGAGAATTACCCGTTGTAAATTGCTTTCCGGGTCAGATCAATCAGGTATTTATGAATTTACTTGCCAATGCCATCGATGCGTTAGAAGAATCTAATGTAGGACGGAGCCTAGAAGACCTTCAAGCGCATCCAAACCGGATTGAGATCGAGACGTGGGTTGATGAAACTGCCAGTCGGGTTGTGGTTTCGATTCGAGATAATGGGGTGGGAATGCCTGAAGCCGTTAGATCACGAATTTTCGACCATTTATTTACCACTAAGGCGGTCGGTAAAGGCACGGGGCTGGGGTTAGCGATCGCGCAGCAAATTGTCGAGGAGACCCACGCTGGGCACTTGTGCTGTCTCTCCCAACCCGGAGCAGGAACCGAGTTTCAGATCCAGCTACCCCTGCTTTAAGCCAAGCACGTCTAAACAAGTCACCAGAGTCCCGTTTGGGCGATTCAGTTCGGCAAAGAGTTGCAGCGAGAAGATCCAAGAAGCGAAAGCAACTTTGACCTAAACTGAGCACCTTCAACCGCGCAACGTTGTGGATGGAGCTTCGCGGGCTGAGCAGTGCCAAAATTTAGGCAGACTCTACGGCTCACGCTTAATTCTCTAGATAGAGGAGAACTGGGCAAGCTCTGCTCTACAGTATGAACGTTTTGGATTGTTCTCTGCTTTAAGGATAGTTTCGTAATGCGTCATCTAGTTAGTTTCCGTTCGCGATCGCTGGTCTTTCTATCAGCATTTTTTATATCCCTAACGGCTGTCTCGGTCGTTGCCCAAAGTCCCTCACCAACCACAACGCCAACCACAACGCCAACGCCAGAGCCGACTACAACGCCAACCCCAACCACAACGCCAACGCCAGACGAGACCCCAGTTCCGTTACCCTCGCCCACGGCTGAGCCAAGCCCTACTACACCTACTCCCCAAGACACCAGCGATAGCTCAGCCTCTGAATTGCTGCAACAAGCCTCTAGTGCTGGCTCATTCACTACCCTGGCGCGGATCGTAGAAGCGGCTGGACTTACAGACGCGCTTCAGAGCCGTGGTGGACGCTACACAATCTTTGCACCCACTGATGCAGCCTTTGCAGCCCTTCCATCTGGCACTCTTGAGAAGCTGCTACAGCCTCAAAATCGGCAATTGCTGAATCGCATTCTTGCCTACCATGTGGCTCCGGGGGAATATAGATCGAGCGATCTCCAGTCAGGCGGGGTGAAGACGCTGGGTGGGGGCGTTGCGATCGCAGTTACTCCTGAGCGAGTGATTGTCAACGATGGCAGCGTTGTGCAGGCAGATATTCAAGCCTCGAATGGCGTTATTCATGCAGTCAACCGAGTTCTGCTCTCCCGCGAGTTGCGTCAGCAAGTTACCGGGCTGTAGAACACGAAGACTGGCTCTCCTTCTTCTAACGTTCGGAGAAGGGAGCAAAATTCTTGTTTTCTCTCCCAAGGGGGATAGCAGTTCGGCAGAATTTAGCTTTTTTGATCGAGCCGAATTGCGTGTTCTAATGCTGCCTTCTCTCTTGATCGCTGAGCATAGGGTTCGAGTTGGCTGGCTTTCCAGCCCGTGAGAATCTGCATCTGCTCGATCGTCATGCCTCGCAGGAAAAGGTCTACACACCACGTTTGCTGGGCTTGCTCGATGGTTAAGCGCTGACCCTCTGGCGTGGTAAATCCGCTGGTTAACCTCTGCCACTGCTGCTGAAGATCGACTTCAGTTAGGGGGTGGCTGTCTCCATTTAAAAACAAGGCAGGATAAGCATCTTTACGGCTTTTGAGCCATTGAATCAGGGGATTTTTAAGATACGAGCCATATCGCTTGCCCATAATCCACTGATTGAGTGGAACTTGGCGGGGGGTGTCGATCGCAACTTGGAGAAATTGCTGAGTGCGATCGCTAAAATAGTGCGATCGCTCCAACGCCACAGCCTCCGTAGAACTTAATCCTGAACCAAAGAGCACATACATCAGCGCATAGTCTTGCAGGCTTTCTTTCTTGGCTCGTTGCAGAATCGCATGGACAATGCTAGCCGGTAAATCAGACACGACTAGCGCTGGAATCGGCTGAGAGTGGTAAGTTGGTTGGTTAGAAACTGCCCCCTGAAGAAACAGCGTCACCAGATTATCGAGAAAATCTTCCCGATTTTGCCACAGGTCATGAAATTCGCTGGTAAATTCGATCACCGCATAGCCCAGCAACATGCCATTGAGCAGGCTGGCGAGCTTATCTGCTGGTAGATGAGTATGGAGTTGCCCCCGATCGATTACGGTCTCAAAATACTCCGCCACATACCGATTGGCTTGCGTAAAACCCCGTCCTAGCGCTTCCCGATTTTCCGCCGGATATTGCCCTGCCTCACCCACCACCGATCGCACCATTTCAGGAACGCGCTCTAATGCTTGTAGACTAGCATTGGCATACTCTTTGAGAGCCTCATCTAGGCTGCTCGTTTGGTTTGCTTGCTGCACCAAGGTCTGACCGATGTGCGTAAATACGGCTGCTTCTTTGATCACTGCTAAGAGCAGTCCGTGCTTATTCCCAAACTGTCGAAATAGAGTGACTTCGTTAACTTCAGCCAATTCTGCAATCTGTTTGGTTGTGGTATCAGTGACGCCTTGATGGGCAAAGAGTTCTAGTGCTGCGTCGATCAAGCGCTGCCGGGTTGGGTTTCGCGGAGTGGACATAGAAATAATGCAAGTGGCACTTGCATAAATAAACAAGTCATTGCTAAGCTAAAACTGCAAGCGTCACTTGCATCTTCTCATCTACTGTATCTGGATTCTTTATCAGCGTCCAATCAAGAGGTGTGGAAGAGGAGAGCGATCAGTACTGTTGATTAAGAGTCTTGATTGAGGTGCTGACGAGCGTTGTATCCATTCAGTAGTTGATCCATTCAGTAAAGGATGTCCATGACTTCTATTTCTCATCAAACCGTTCCTGTGGGTGAGCCAACGTTGTCACTGCGCTGGCTAAATGTGGTGTTCTTTGGCACAATTCACGCTCTGATCTTGTTAGCACCGTGGTTCTTTTCGTGGTCTGCGCTGGGCGTTGCGATCGCTCTCCATTGGCTAACCGGAAGCATCGGGATTTGTTTGGGCTATCACCGCCTACTGACGCATCGTAGCCTACAGGTTCCCAAATGGTTGGAGTATGTCATCGTATTTATTGGCGCACTTGCCATGCAGGGCGGACCAATTTTTTGGGTCGCAGGGCACCGGATGCACCACTTGCACACCGAAGATCCGGATAACGATCCTTACTCGGCACAACGGGGGTTTTGGTGGAGTCATATGCTCTGGGTACTCTACCCCCGACCAAAATTTTTCGACTACGACTCGTACAAAAAATTTGCGCCCGACCTAGAGCGAGATGGCTTCTATCGGTGGCTCGATCGTTACTTCTTGCTGTTACAGTTTCCGTTGGGCGTCGTGCTTTATGGTTTGGGGGGGTGGTCGTTTGTGTTCTACGGTCTGATTGTGCGAGCCGTGTTTTTGTGGCACAGTACATGGCTGATTAATTCAGCAACGCACATGAGAGGCTATCGCACGTTTGACTCAGAAGATAACTCCCGCAACCTTTGGTGGGCAGCACTTTTGACCTATGGTGAAGGCTGGCACAACAATCATCACGCTTATCCAAATGTGGCGAAGGCAGGATGGAAATGGTGGGAAGTTGATATGACCTGGTGGGCAATTCAGGTTTTACGAGTGTTGGGTTTAGCAAAGCGCGTTGTATTGCCGCCTGAGTCAGTTTAGGTTAGGCATGTCTGTTGGTACGAACATTGCTGATTGTGTTCGTACCATCTATCCAATTGACATGTTTAAATTGACATGAGGGTAAGTTGGCTAAGCGATCATATTTTGTCGTTAATCAAGCTATGCCGACGTATAGTTTAGAATTGCGGCGTCTTCTGAATCTATGGTTCCTATCCTTTATTCCGACGAGTTTCTTCTCCACGATACGGGTCGCTTTCATCCTGAAACAGCAGGACGATTGACCGCCATTCAGACCGCTCTTAAGTCGGCTCCGTGGGCAGAGCGACTAGAATGGCGCATCCCAACTAACGTTCAAGCGCGATCGCCGTTAGCCTTGATTCAATCCATCCATGATCCACGCTACATTCAAGCATTGCGGCAGTTAGCTGAGCAGGGCGGTGGGCAAATTGATGGTGATACGCCGGTGTCTCGGCTAAGCTTTGAGGTGGCGTTGCTTGCTGTAAATGCTTGGATCGATGGGGTAGATTATGCGCTGCAATCGGGAGAACCCTGTTTTGCGCTGGTGCGTCCGCCGGGGCATCATGCCGTAGCAGGCATCGGTATGGGATTTTGCCTATTTAGCAATGCTGCGATCGCTGCCCACTATGCCTTAAAAAATGGAGCAAACCGAGTCGCTATTCTCGATTGGGATGTCCATCATGGCAACGGAACTCAAGCGATCGTTGAAGACAATCCAAACATTCGGTTTTGCTCACTTCACGAATCGCCACAATATCCAGGAACAGGGCAAGCTAGCGAACGAGGTTTGCACAAGAATGTCTTGAATTTGCCCATGGGTGCAGGCAGCACCATCGAGGATTATCAACCCGTGTTTGACCAGAAAATTGTGCCGTTCCTGAGCGAGTTTGCGCCCGATCTGCTGATCGTGAGTGCAGGCTATGACGCAAACCATGACGATCCGCTAGCAGGAATTTCATTAAAACCACAAGACTATGGTGTATTTACACGCTATTGCTTAACCATCACTCGAAAAATCGTGTTTGGACTCGAAGGCGGATATGACTTTGATACGCTAGCGCAATCGGTAGTGGAAACGATCGCTCCATTAATGTCTTAGCTGCAAAGCCAATGAATCAGTCTTAATGAATTAGTCTTGCAGATGAGAAAACTGGTAGGCACCCACTGCTGAGACTGCGATCGCCATGACCAACAAAACCGGAATCACAAACCAGGGAAACTGGGCAATGGGAAGATAAGCAGCGGCTCTCAATCCTAAACTTGTGTAGGTCAATGGCAAGAGGGAGACGATCAGCTTTAGCGCAACGGGCAAGGTGGCTACGTCAAAAAACGTTCCTCCTAAAAAGGACATGGGCACAATCAGAAAATTGTTGTAAATGCCAACGCTCTCAAGCGACTTGACATTGAGACCGACCAAGACGCCTAGCCCCGCAAAAACGGCACAATTGAGGATCAAAACCAGCAAAAACAACGGGTTGAGAAAGCTCCAAATCTTCCCAGTCACCAAAACAGCTACCAAAATCACTGATCCTGCCGTCAGCATGCCCCGGACTATTCCGGCTAACATCTTCCCTAAATGCAGCGCCAACGGGTGGACTGGCATCAGCAGCATCTCTTCAAAGGTTTTGGTGAACAAGCGATCGCCACAAATTGAAAACGTCGTGCCCCCAAAACTAATGACCATGGATGACAGTGCAACCATCCCCGGCAAAATGAATTCTAGATAATTTTCCCCGGCTGTGGGTTTGGCAACCGAGTCTAGGGTGCTGCCCAATCCCAACCCAAATGCCAAAATGTAGATGAGGGGCGAAATAAGACCCGATGCGGCAACTTGTACGAGTCTGACGCGCAGATCAAGCCAATCTCCCCAAAAAACAGTGAGGCTATCTGCCCAAAGTCGGGAAAGTGAAGAGGGCTGCGATCGCTGGGTTGGTAGAGTCACAAGGAATAGCGCATTGAAACATTGCCATTATTCTTGCATTTTCAGGCGATCGCGCACAGAGATGTTGATTCTCAGCCATCTGCCCCTAAGATTCGTCATACTAGTAAAAGCAAGTAAAATAGCATTCAGCTTGGTGACCGTCTCATCTCTAAAGCGATTATGAAACGCAGACCTAGATCGAATTCCTACAACGACTATGATCCTTCGGAGCCGCGCGGAACCGGTCGGAACGATTATAACGATTACGATCGCAGAAGCGACTTCACCCCTCCCGACCCCAAACCGGAGAAAAAGATAGTTTCGATGTTTAATGCCACTGCGATCGCTATCATCGCCGGCATTTTTGTTCTGGGAATTGGCGTAGGAATTGCATTCACCACCGTAACGCCAAATCAAGACGGGGTTCTACAGACGAATGTGCAACTCGACCAGCAAGCTCCAAACCCAGATATTTGTATTCAAAATGGAGCAAGTGCAATGTCGATGAGTACTCGGCTATATGTAACGTTGAGTCCGTTTAAGATTTACGTGGCACAGGCAGCGATGGAACCTGCCTGCGTGTTGAGACGGGCGAATTGGGCAGTGTTAGAGCAACGTAACCTCTTAACGTCAGATCAATCGCGGGAGTGTCGTCAGCGACTTAGCACCTTCGGATATGTTGGCAGTTTAGAGAATAAGCCGACTATTGATTGTGTGTATCAGAGCGACAACGCCAAGAATCTATTTTTGGATGGTTCCTCGCCGACGCAGAACAACGATTTTTAGGGTAGGAGTTTATGAGCGGGAGGGGCGCGATCGCAGCTTTGCGATCGCGCCTCTTTTGTGTCGATCAAATGTGTCGATCAAACGATTACCGCAAATCTTGGGTTAACCGCACCTGTACCAGTTGCCCCGGCGTGATGGTTGCCGGTTTTGGCGCAATTGCATAGGTCACACCTGCCCCCACAACTGCCCCTCCTGCCACCGTTCCACCCGACAGCCCCCCCAGCAAGGCTCCTGCTAGCGCGCCAATGCCAGAATTGATCAGCAAGCTCCGATCCGACACCTGCCGCGAGCCTCCTAGCGAGTCAGAGGTTGCCGCAAACGGGAACGATCGCCCCTCGATAGCGATCGATTGGGCAACGAAGCGATCTGTCTCAAAGCGCCCAGAGACTTGACTGTTGAGCGGAATGATCAAATTGCCCGCGCGATCGCGCACTTCATTTTGCAACAGCAGCACTTCGGGGCGCGGCTTATTTGCTTCTAGCTTGAGCACCTGGTTGCCGGGATAGCTTAAATTAAGCACCGTGCCAGATGGCAACACAACGCCCTCTGTAGAACTCGTGAGGCTCACCAGGGGGGGCACTGGCTGCGGCGTGCCAGCGCCATAGGTCGGTAGAGCAGATCCGCTACTAGTCGGCAAAGGTTGACCAAATTCGATCTGCCCTGCCGTCGCTACTCTCGTAGGTTGGGGCATGGAGGGTTGAGCCATAGAAGGCTGAGGAACGGAGGTCTGAGGGAGGGGCTGAGGCAATGCCTGAGGCAACGCTTGCGGCGTTCGGACGGGCTGTAGAGGCGCACTCATGCTGGGTTGAGGAGATAAGGGCTGAGCCGTCGGAATTGGGAAAGATTCGCTAGACGGAGGCAGCCCGGTTCCAGGGATTGGTGTTGCCTGCTGCAAAGGAGGAACGCTGACCGATGGAGCCGCCGGAGCCGACATCGGCGGTAGAGCATCTGGAATTGCCAAACTAGAATTGACTTCGGGCAAGCGCAATGGGTTAGGCGGCGGCGCTTGAGAAACAATATCTGCGCGGGGAGGCGCTTGGGTCACGATCTCTGGTGGAGCGGTTGTAAGGGGCTGGCTTGCGCCAGAGGTAGACAGCCCAGGCGGAAACTGATCCGAGGTTGGCGGAGTAGGAATCGGTGCCAACGCCTCGTTGGGCGGCAAATTCATGGCGTTTGCAGGAGGAGCCAACACACTCGAAGCGGGTGCTGGAGGAGAGATCTCGTTGGGCGACAAGCCCGGTGGGTAAACCACACTCGGCGCAGCCGTTGGTGCTGGAGTCACCGCAGAGAACCGGGGAACGGCAGCCGTGTTGGCGGTATTGGCTAGCAGAGGGCGAAAGACCCAGCGATCGCGGCTCTTGTCTGGTTCACTCACCTGCTGGAGTTGCACTTGTTCTTTGGTCAACACTGCACCCGGAGCCAGCACCAGCGTGATGGTCGCCGCGTCTTTCGATTGAGCCACCTGAATTCGCTGCACCGCTCCAGCATACGACTCTTGCAGCTTAACGTTGCCAACTTCAGTGTTGGGCAATTCGAGAATCACCCGCGCCGGGTAAGCCGCAAACGAATAGCGGGGCGTGACGCCTGCCTTTACTGTCACTTCTAGCTGATTGGTTGCAGGATCGTATCGCCAATTTTGCAACGGTGCCGCCAAAGCAGGCGAAACAGCAAGCCACAAGGCAAAAGGCAAAAGATAAAATTGACGCTGACCCACGAGTTTTTCCGTCCTTTTTTCCTGGTTCATCATGACTCCAAGCTTCCTACCGCCTTGGTTTTCCAGGATAGACGGAAGTTTGAAATTTGTAGCAAAAAAATTAGGAAAAAAGGAACAGCGAGGTGGTATTTTAACGCACTAAACCGTTACATTCGCTACCTAATCTTTGGCGAGTACGGTTTTGATCTGGCGCAGGCGTTCTTGGTAAGCCGACGTTGCTAAGACCGGGATTGCCGTTGCGATCGCGCGGCGGCAACCCTCAACCGAACCGATCTCATCGTTCAGGTCAAGCCACGATCGGCACCCGCCATAGCGCTTTTGATAAGGAATTGAGCAAGACTCAGCCAGCTTAAACACGCGCAGCGCCAGCACATACAGAGGAGTCTTGGGTTTCCAGTTCAGCCGCTCTTCAACAAACTGTGCGTTCCAAATATGATACGGAGATAGCGCTTGTACAACAGTTGTTTCTGTTACCTGAAAAATATCCGTAATATCAGCAAAAGACCCAATGTAAATTTCGCCCGGATGCCACCCCGACTCTACAGGATGAACTTTTGTATCGTAGGGAGGCTTGAGCAAGTGCGGGTTCTGATGTTCGTAAGTGGGATAGAGCAAAACGCGCTGGTGATCCACCGAAAAGGTGCCGCCTTGCTCTCGGATGCCGCCTTTTCGCAGCAGCAGGATCATGTCGCCTTGTTCTAATGCATCGACTGCGATCGCCCATTCCTTCAGCGCACGATTTAGATGCTCCATCCCACCCTCTATGCTTTACACCCCTACGCTTTGCCTAGACTAGAGAAAAACTCGACGCACACCATCCCCAACGGAAACAAAACGCCAGCCAGCCCGATCCATCCCCCAAACTGACCCAAAAAGCTATAGAGTCCCTTATATTGGTTGCTTGCCGTTTCATTGAAGGCAGCCATAAAGCGCGAACTCGCGCCGATGAGAACCGATCCCCCCAATCCTAGCGGCACGCTGATGATGAACCATGCTCTCAGTTTAGCGCCCGGATGAATCAGCCTGACGGCAGGAAAGAAAACAAAACTCACCAGTTCAACCACAAGCCAGAGACCAAGGGCGATCAGCAAATCTTTGCGCTGCAATTCGTCGAAGGAGAAGTTGTTCATCGTTGGAGGGTAGAAGGTAAGTAGGTAGACCTAATTCAACGTAAGATGAGCAGAATTTATCTGCACCCTAGCCCGCTTCCGGGAATAAGAAGCTTCAGTTTCATATTGCCCATCAACTTAAAACACCAGAAGACTTTAGAATTTCTCAATCTCCAGGTGGGAAAAAACTGCCGTTTCTTTCACTAGGATGGAGTAGCCCTAATGGTTAGGGGGTTTCTTGGCATCCTTGCTCCGCTAAGTTTCGTGGAGCGCGATAAGATAAACCCTTAGAAACTACACCCCATCAGATCCTTAATTCTATGAATACCCACGATCTTCTCATGCTTATCTTGATGCTTATTCCCGGTATTTTACTCTCAGTCGCTGTGATGGTGACATTTGCAGCAGGAGGGTGAGGAAAACACGGAGCGCATAGGGGATGAACTGATAACGTGGGGATCGCTCAGTTATCAATTCAGTTAAGGCAGTATGAAAATTACAAACCCGATTACAACCTTGCTAAGCCAATTTCTTGAAGGCGGAGCCGAAGATAGGTCTCTGCGGTAATGGCGGGAAAGGTTTGAATGCCGCCTGTTTGTTCAACGCAGCGTTGTAACGGAGTCAGATCAGTTTCAGGTCGAGGATGAACGAAAAACGGCATTGAAAAGCGACGATCGCTGCGATCGTCAGGATTGATGACGCGATGAGTGGTGCTTTTGAGCAAGCCGTTGGTGAGGCGCTGCAACATATCGCCACTATCGACAATGATCTGACCTTCTAACGCTGGAATTGCTAACCAGGTGCCATCGCGCTGCAAAAGCTCTAAGCCACTTGCGGTGGCTTCGCACAAAAGCGTGATCAGGTTGATATCCTCATGGGGAGCCGCTCTGAGGCTTGACCCATCAGCATCTTGAGGAACGGGCGGATAGTGAATGATTCGCAAAATCGTATCGCTGCCTTTTGTCATGGCTGAGAGCCGCGATCGCGGCTCCCCTAGATACAACGCACAGGCTTCTAGCAAGGTGGCAGCGCAAGCATCAAGCTGCTGATAGAGCCTGCTCATCAGGGGATGAAACTGAGGGACTTCGTGGGGTTGCAGGTTGGCAAGCGTTGTTTCTCTGCCCACATGCCAAAATTCTTTTAAGTCTGGAGCATGATGATCTTTGGCATGTTCTCGCCCAAATCGAGTGAATCCGCGTTGTCCATTAAACTGAGGATCTTCGTAGCGCAGTTTGACGGCTTCTGGCAGTTCAAAAAAGGTTTGAGCCGCCTGATACGCTGTTTGAATCAGATCGGCATCTATCCCATGATCGACAAGTGCAAAAAACCCAATATCTTCTAGGGCTTTTCCGATGGTGGAAATAAACGCTTGCTGATCGCGCTCAGCGCCAGAACGAAACTCTTTTAAGCTGACAACCGGAATAGATTGAGACATAATAGCATTTGCAAAAAACAGCACTACCATCGACGAGAACGAGGATTTTGCCGATTTTTCGAGGCGCGGTTGCTTCGCAGTTTCCGAAGGGTCATCGCGCGGCACCGACCTGCATGATAGACGCTTTTTTCACGGCACAGTTATCCCTGTGATTTATTCTATAAGCGTCGCACTGAGCAAACCTTGTGGAACACAGAAATCCTTTTCCTGCCGTTGATATTATCGTTGAAATGATCGATCGTCCGCAGCGTCCGATCGTGTTGATTGAGAGACACAATTTGCCTTATGGATGGGCAATTCCAGGCGGATTTATGGACTATGGCGAACCCGCAGAAGAGACAGCGCGGCGGGAAGCGATGGAAGAAATTGGCTTAGAAATTGAACTGATCGATCTGTTGCAGGTCTATTCTGACCCGGCGCGAGACCAGCGACAGCATACGATCAGCATGGTTTATATCGCAACGGCGACCGGGGAACCGCAGGCGGGGGACGATGCCAAAGACGCCAAAATCATCAATATTTGGGAAATTCCAAAAAACTTATGCTTTGACCACGATCGCATTTTGCACGATTATTTACAGTACAGAAATTATGGAATTCGCCCCCGACTATGAAGAACATTATTCGCAGTGCTGCGGCTCCGGCTCCGGTTGGTCCTTATAACCAAGCGATCGTAGCTCAGGGTCAGATGGTGTTTGTCGCCGGACAAATCGCCCTCGATCCGCAAACGGGTGCGCTGGTTGGAGAAGGGGATGTTGCCGTGCAAGCAGAGCGGGTGATGCAAAGTTTGAAGGGGATTTTAGCGGCGGCGGGCGCAACGTTTGAAGACGTGGTGAAAACGACCGTTTTTCTAAAAGACATGAATGATTTTGCGACGGTGAATCGGGTGTACGCCCACTATTTTGATGACGCAACCGCGCCTGCCCGTGCCTGTGTGGAGGTGTCCCGATTGCCGAAGGATGTGTTGGTTGAAATCGATTGTATTGCCGTGATTGGGTGATGGGGGGTTGATGCGATCGCCGATCCATCCCAGGTTCATCCGATCGCCAATCCATCATCCAAACATTCCACGATTTGTTGGGTTACCGATCGCAGCGATCGCAGCCCCAATAATGACCCCCGAATCAATCGCACCGCTGCGATCGGCTGCCGGATCATGCCGATGGCGAGGGGCAGCGATCGCAGCGTTCCCGACGCATCGATCGCAGCTGAGATGTCGGGCAAGTCGTGCTGCACATCATCACTAACTACCCGCACCATCGCGATTCTGGGGAGTTTGGCAGAGCCAATCGCGTCACCCCACGCCATCACTGCCATGCCTTCCATATCCACCACCTCGGCGCTGTGGAGCTTGCCTAATGCTTGCTTTTCGGCAGAAGACCAAATCATGCGATCGCTGCTCAAGGCACGGACAGGAGAGACCTTGAGGCAAGCTTGGAGGTGGTGGGTGAGGGTGCGATCGCACATCTTCACTTGTCCTGACCCATTCACACATTCCCCGTACAACACAACATCTCCCACCTGATGCAGAGGCGACAGACTTCCACACAATCCCATCACCACTGCATGAGAAACAGTCTGAAAATCCCTAGACTCAAGGAAACGCTGCACAGGATCAATTCCGATTGGAATTGCCATCACTTGCGGGGAGCGAAGGGAGCGCTTTACCCCTTGACAGACCGCTTGATACTCAGCACCTTGGGGAACGAGAATTAATATACTCATCAGCGAAGTTGTTAAACGTTTGAAAGGCAGGTCATTTCAAGCATTCGATCATTCAGCAAATCCTCAGCGTCTATTTTCTCTCGTCTCAGAGAATCGAGCTAGAAAGATCAGATGTTCCTGATATACAAGGTTAAGAATAGAGCGTTAGGATAACCAATATTGTTTGTGTTCGAGAGTGAATAGAGCCATGCAGCAGCCCCCTCAAAAGCCAAAATTTCGGGAATTTTTCAATATTTCTCGTCTTGCGATCGCATTTCCAAAGCTGACGATCGGCTTTTGGCTAGCCGTCACGGTTGCTGGAATTATGGCATTTAGCTCTCTCAAGTATGCGCTGTTTCCAGACATTGCCTTTCCGGTGGTAGTCGTCAATGCCCAAGCCCAAACTCAGACAGCGACAGCGACAGAACAAACCCTAACCCAACCGATCGAACAGGCACTGCGATCGCTCCCCAACGTAGACAATGTTCGCTCGTCGTCCTATCCGGGTCAGTCGGCGGTGAGCCTTTCGTTTCGAGTGGGCACAGCGCTAGAAGCATCTAGCCGCGCTGTAGAAACGGCGATGCAGTCGGTATCGTTACCGCAAGGCTCTACCTTTAGAGTGATTCCGCTCAACCTCAACGAGTCCGCCGCTGTCAGCTATGCGATCCTTTGGAGCTTGGCAAAGCCAATCGACAGTTCATCTCGCTCCTTGAGTGACCTATCCAAACTGGCAAACGAACAGATTGTGCCTGAGATCGCAGCCCTTCCTGGCGTTCTCAATGTCAATCTTTTGGGCGAACCTGCCGCCCCGGCTGATCCGTCCTCAATTCCCACTGCTGCTCCTGCTGTGGGCACATTGGTGAGGTTTAACGGCAACGACGCCCTCTCGTTTCAGGTGGTCAAACGCGGCAGTGCCAACACTTTGGAGGTTGTCGAGGCGGTCAACCAAGAAGTAGCTCGACTGCAAAGCACCCTGCCCGATGTGCAGCTTTCCTTGGCGGCAACTCAGGCAGACTATATTCGCAATGCCACAACCTCAACGATCGAGGCGTTGGTTGAAGCGATCGCGCTTGCGATTATTGTCATCTTTCCATTCTTGCGAAATTGGAAAGCGACCTTTATTTCGGCAATTTCAATTCCCATTTCATTGCTCGGAACGTTCATTGCAATGGCGTTCTTTGAATTTAACTTAGAGACCATCACCCTATTGGCGTTGGCATTGGTGGTGGGCAACGTCGTTGATGATGCGATCGTTGAAGTTGAAAATATTAGTCGCCACATTGAAAACGGCGAAACGCCCAAACAAGCGGCGCTTCATGCCACCGATGAAATTGGCTTAGCCGTTACCGCTACCACGTTTACAAACGTTGCCGTGTTTTTGCCGATCGGCTTGATGGGCGGCGTTGTCGGGCAATTTTTCAAGCCGTTTGGGATTACCGTAACAGCATCCATGGTGACTTCCCTTTTGGTGGCAAGAACCCTGGTTCCAGTGCTATCGCTCTACTTGCTCAAGCGGCAACCCGAACAGTCTGCCCCGCGTGTTGGGCGGGTTTGGTCCTATTTTGATGAGGCATATCGCACGTTGTTACGCTGGTCGCTGCGCCATCGCTGGATCGTCGTGGGCATCGCGATTCTTAGCCTCGTGGGTGGACTTGCGATCGTACCGTTCATTCCCCAAGGGTTTATCCCAAAGCTCGATCGGGGAGAATTTAATGTTCGCTATACTGCCCCCCTGCCCCAAATTCCCTCCCGTGAGGCTCTAGCTGCCGATCCCAGCTTGCTGGCTCAGATTAATCCGCTCCAAGATTCGCTGGCAGTGGCAAAACAGCTAGAAGATGCGGTTAGAAAAGCACCCGGGGTTGAGACCATTTTTACAACCGTTGGATCGCGTGAAGGTGAGCCGAATAAAGGCTTGCTGTACGTGAAATTAAGCGACGATCGCCCCATCCCAACCGCTCAAGTTCAAGATCAACTGCGGGCAGCCCTGCCTCAAATTGCCGGAGGCTCAACCAGCGTTGAAGATATTCCGTTTGTGGAAGTAGGGAGCCAGAAACCCCTACAAGCGTCCATTCGTGGCAATGATCTCACTACCCTGACCACCGCCGCCACAGCCTTAAAGAACAAAGTTCAAACGTTGCCAGGATTTGTTGATGTCACCCTGAGCGGCAGCACCATTACCAACAACACGATTCAGCAGATCGATCGCCGGGATGGAGAACGAGCCGTCGAGATCAGCGCTAACCTTGGCGAAGATCTTCCGTTAGGAGATGCCACGGAACAACTGGTAGAGGCATCAAAAGGCATTTTGCCACCAGGTGTAACGCTAAACTTGGGAGGCGATTCGGCAACCAGTAGCCAGATCTTTAGCAGTTTTGGGACAACGTTAGCCCTCTCGACGCTGTGCATTATTGTGGCGTTGGTAGCGCTGTTTCAGAACATTCTCGATCCATTAGTGATTGCGTTGTCGTTGCCATTGGCGCTGATTGGAGCAATGTTAGCGCTTTTGTTTACTCGAAGCGATTTTGGTATGGTTTCGCTGATCGGATTTGTATTTCTTCTAGGGTTGGCGAACAAGAATGCAATTTTGATTGTGGACTACATTAGCCAATTGCGACGAGACGGACTCGATCGCAGCGCGGCTATTCTCAAAGCCGGTCCGATTCGTCTGCGTCCGATTCTGATGACGACAGCCTCTACGATTTTGGGCATGGCTCCACTGGCGCTAAAGTTTGGCGCAGGGGCAGAACTGCGATCGCCGATGGCAGTAGCAATCTCTGGGGGACTCATCACCTCTACATTGCTCACTCTGTTTGTGATTCCCGTCGTTTACACCCTACTTGATGATCTCAAACCCAAAAAATTGAACCGGACGACGAACCCGTGATTTAACTCTTATGAAAGCATTTGTCACAGGCGGCACCGGATTTGTGGGCGCAAACTTAGTCCGGTTGCTGCTGCAACAGGGTCATAGCGTCCGAGCACTCGTGCGACCGAGTAGCGCGTTAGATAACTTACAAGGATTGGATCTTGAGCTTGTCAACGGGAATTTGACTGATCCAAATTTGGTGCGATCGCTCGTTGGATGCGATGCTCTGTTTCACGTCGCCGCTCACTACTCCCTGTGGCAACGCGATCAGAGCGTCCTCTACCGCAGCAACGTGATCGGCACTCGCAATATCTTAGCTGCCGCCAAACAAGCCGGAATAGGGCGGACGGTTTACACCAGTTCTGTCGCGGCGATCGGGGTTGATCCGTCTGGTCAGCCTGCCAGTGAGCTTTATCAGTCCCCTGTCGAAAAATTAGTCGGCGCGTACAAACAATCGAAATACTGGGCAGAACAAGAAGCGATCAAGACTGCCAACGCTGGACAAGACATTGTGATCGTCAATCCAAGTACGCCGATCGGGGCGTGGGATATTAAACCTACCCCAACCGGAGAGATGATTCTGCGATTTCTCCAACGTCGGATGCCTGCTTATGTGGAAACCGGACTCAATTTTATTCACGTTGAGGATGTGGCGTGGGGGCATCTTCTGGCGTGGGAAAAAGGGATCTCTGGAGAACGTTACATTTTAGGCAATCAAAACCTGTCACTGAAACAATTCCTCGATTCTCTCAGTCAACTGACTGGGCTACCCGCACCCGTGCGATCGCTACCTGCCTGGATTCCCCTCAGCGTCGCCTGGATCGATGAAAAAGTGCTAACTCGGTTCGGCAAAGCCCCCTCTATCCCTATCGACGGAGTGAGGATGGCGCAGCACCCGATGTATTACGATGCAACAAAAGCGATCCGCGACCTTGGGTTACCCCAAACCCCTATCCCCACTGCTTTGAAAGATGCCGTAAACTGGTTTGTATCGAAAGGTTACGCAAAAACGGGATGATGGATGAAGGGCACCTGCGGCACCGCTTTGCCAAGAGAACTGAAGAGGGAACGGTGAACGGCAATGATCTTCAATCGCCCCTGGGCTTCTACATTCACTTCATCCCTCATCCCTACCCCCGTGAGGAGTCTCTAAAATTTATGGCTATTCAGTTACAGCAAGCAATTTCAGTGGGTTCTTATTTGGTCAAGCAGCGACTGTCAGGGCGCAAGAAATTTCCGCTCGTGCTGATGCTTGAGCCGTTGTTTCGCTGTAATCTCGCGTGCACAGGATGTGGCAAAATCCAGCACCCTGTCGAGATTCTCAAGCAAAATCTGACGCCCGAACAATGCTTTGCAGCAGTGGAAGAATGCGGTGCGCCCGTGGTGTCGATTCCGGGGGGCGAACCGTTGCTGCATCCTCAAATTGATGAGATTGTACGCGGTTTGGTGGCACGGAAGAAATTTGTCTACCTCTGCACCAACGGCATTTTGCTAGAAAAAAGCCTCGCCAAATTCCAGCCCTCGCCTTACCTCACCTTCAGCGTTCACCTCGATGGCATGCGGGAATGGCACGATAAATGTGTCGATCGCAAAGGCATTTTCGATACGGCGGTCAATGCGATCAAAGCCGCGAAGGCAAAAGGATTCCGCGTGACAACCAACACAACGATTTTTGAAGGTGCAAATGTTGAGGAGATGCAGCGATTCTTCGACTTTCTCAGCCGTGACTTGAAGATCGACGGAATGATGATTTCTCCGGGTTACAGCTACGATTGGGCACCGGATCAAGACCATTTCCTCCAGCGCGAACAAACGAAAGCGCTGTTCCGGGAACTTCTTGCGCCGTTTAAGGCAGGCAAGCGATCGTGGGTGTTTAACCACAATCCGCTATTTCTAGATTTTCTAACGGGGGACAAAGATTATGAATGCACGCCGTGGGGAAGCCCTAGTTATAGCGTTTTGGGATGGCAAAAGCCCTGTTATCTGCTAAATGAAGGGCATTACAAGACCTTCCGCGAACTGATTGACAACACCGATTGGAGCCAATACGGTCGTAAGAGCGGCAACCCGCAATGTGCAGACTGTATGGTACATTGCGGCTACGAACCCACGGCGGCGGTCGATGCGATGCAGCCAAGCAACATCGGGCGCTCGATCGGGGCGGTATTTGGCGGATAATCGCGAACTGAGGGGTGAGGAATGAATCACGATTGGAGCGGCAGGCGGAGTGATCTATCGAAACGACTCAAAACGCTCTTACCCTTCCTCCCTCCTCCCTCCTCCCTCCTGCCTTACTTCACATTACTCTTTTGGGTACTGCCGCTTGTTCTCGTCCGCAGCCCTCAACAGAGCCTGATGGCTCACGATGAAGGAATTTATGCGATGCAGGCGCGATCGCTGTTGCTGACCGGAGATTGGGTGACGCCGCAGTGGGGGGAGGGCTATAGCTTCGATCGCACGATTGGCATTCAGTGGCTGATTGCGGGCTGCTATTGGTTGTTTGGCACGAGTGAAGGGACAGCACGATTGTCCAGCGCGATCTCATGGATTCTCTCAGTCTTGCTGACTTACAGGATCGGCTGTTTTCTGCTCAACCCTCGCTTAGCATGGCTCGGAGCCGCAATCTTTAGTGTTATTCCTCTCGTGGTGCAGTACGGACGCCTCGCGACTCAAGACGCTGTTTTAGTCTTGATCGAACTGGTGGGAATTTGGGCGTTGCTCGAAGCGGGTGGAAACAAGCGCCCTTTTTGGTACATTCTGGCGGGTTCGACGTTTGGAGTGGGGTTTTTGATCAAAGGGTTTATGGTGATCCCCGCCGCGATCGCGCTCTTGCCCTACACGATTCGCCATCGCCATCTGCTCAATCCGTGGCTATATGGCGGATTAGCCCTGGGTGCCATTCCTCCCATCGGCTGGATGGTCGCGGCGGTTAGACAATATGGCAGCCTTGCGCCCTTAGAGCAACTGTTTGGGAAACTCTTTCACCTAGGTGGACAGACGTATCTAGGGGCAGGTCGATTTTATTATGTTTGGAATATCCCAGCCAACGGGTTTCCGTGGGTGTTTTTTGCGGTAGGTGGCGTCGGATTGGTGCTGCAAAATCACCGCTTTCGAGACTTAGTAAAATCCAATCAAGCAGGTTTGCTGTTAGTGGGCTATCCGCTCATTTTACTGGCTGAATTAACTTCATTCGGAACAAAAACCCACTACTACCCGCTTCAACTGATGCCGTTTGTGGGTCTGCTCGGCGCGATCGCACTAGATCATCTCGTTGGGCTACACCACATGGCTCACCCTCGCCGGTTTATCACAGGCTTGAATCTTCTGATCGGAGGCTTAGCCATCATCGTGCTAGCACTGGTGATCGGTGCTCAAACACCGCCCCTTCAAAATCGCTGGGGTAACCTAGCCGAGCGAGGCACCCTGATTGGAGTAATCGTGGGGTTGGGGTGGCTAGGAACGGCGATCAGCGGGCTTGTTCGCGCATCTCAGCAGTGGATGGCAGGCTTGCTCCTGACCTCGTGGCTTGCCTTAGCAACCATGAACCTGACCGGACTTTGGGGCAACTACAGCCCAAACCTGAAAACTGCCTTACAGCAACCGCAGGTGCAAGCCGTTTTGCGATCGCAACCCATTGATTTTGTGGTGGAGCCGGATGGGTTGAATCGCCGCGATCGTAAAACCTATCTCCTGCTCAATTTCTACACTCCAAACATCGGTGCATTTTCAACCCAGCGCCAAGACGCTTACGCGTGGATTGATCCAAACCTGGCAAAACTGCCCCATCCCAACGACGAAATCATGGCAACCGTTGAAGGCTGGCAACTGGTTGAGCGAAAATAGCGATTTGTCGTTAGAGAGCGAGGGAGTGCGGTACGGTAAGGTTATACCAAATTAATCTGTAAATGCTACAGACCTGCGATCTCCCCCAATCCTCCTGATTCAGGAGAGGAGCCGGAAAGTCCCTCCTTAATAAATAAGGGGGGATGCCGTAGGCAGAGGGGTCGAGGATCTGTCGCAGTGAACAATCAATTGGGTATTAGGGTTCTAAAGGGCAGATGTATGATCGCGCTAGAGACTGGGCAAGACTGGCAACCGATCGTCAAAGAATTTGAGGCGATCGTAGGCAAAAATGGCGTCGTTCGCAAACGAGAAGAATTACTGGTTTATGAATGTGATGGTCTGACTAGCTATCGAGAACGTCCTGCTGTCGTTGTTTTGCCGCGCACCACAGAAGACGTTGCGGCGATCGTCAAGGTGTGCGATCGCTATCGGGTTCCCTTCGTGGCGCGCGGATCGGGGACGGGCTTATCGGGGGGCGCATTGCCGATCGAAAATTGTGTTCTGATCGTCACCGCGCTGATGCGGCAGATTCTCAGCGTCGATCTGGAAAATCAGCGCGTTGTCGTTCAACCGGGGGTGATCAATAGCTGGGTTACCCAAGCGGTGAGCGGAGCCGGATTTTATTACGCACCTGATCCATCAAGTCAGATTATCTGTTCGGTGGGCGGCAATGTGGCAGAAAATTCGGGCGGGGTGCATTGCCTCAAATATGGCGTCACCACCAATCATGTGTTGGGGTTGAAAGTCGTGTTGCCCGATGGTGCGATCGTCGATCTAGGGGGCGACCTGCCGGAAATGCCTGGATATGATCTCACCGGCGTGTTTGTCGGCTCGGAAGGAACGCTTGGCATCGCCACAGAAATCACCCTCAAAATTCTCAAAACGCCCGAATCGATTCGCGTCCTACTCGCTGATTTCACCAGCATCGAAGCCGCAGGCGCAACCGTTTCAGACATCATCAGCGCCGGCATCATTCCGGGCGGCATGGAAATGATGGACAACATGAGCATCAATGCGGTGGAAGATGTGGTCAAAACCAATTGTTATCCTCGTGATGCAGAAGCTATTTTGTTGATCGAAGTAGACGGGCTAGAGGTTGAGGCAGAGGTCAATGCTCAGCGGGTGGCAGCGATTTGTCGGCAAAACGGGGCGCGCAACGTTGCGATCGCAACCGATCTTGAAGACCGCCTGACCCTCTGGAAAGGACGCAAAGCTGCCTTCGCGGCGATGGGCAAAATGAGTCCTGATTATTATGTGCAAGATGGGGTGATTCCTCGCACAAGCCTAGAGTATGTATTGCGAGAAATCGAAGCCTTGGGCGCAAAGCATGGGTACAAGGTAGCCAATGTGTTTCATGCCGGAGATGGAAATTTGCATCCCTTAATTTTGTACAACAATGCAGAACCCGGAGCTTTGGAAAAGGTAGAAGAACTAGGCGGCGAGATCCTGAAGCTCTGTGTCAAGGTGGGGGGCAGTATTTCTGGCGAACATGGCATCGGCGCAGACAAGCGCTGTTATATGCCTGAAATGTTTACGTCGGCGGATCTAGAAACTATGCAGTGGGTTCGACAAGCGTTTGATCCCCACGGCATTGCCAACCCCACGAAGATATTTCCAACGCCTCGGACGTGCGGCGAAGCAGCGCGATCGGCTCCGAGCCAAGCGATCGCAGGGGTGGATAGGTTTTAGAATACTGTTATTTAGGAGAATAATCAGGACATGCGATCGCAGTTTCTGATAGCGCATCCGTTGGTCGCACTGTACATTTAAGATTGTAATCACCCGTCAAAAACTCGCAGCTTGCACAGGGAATTTGATGCAGACGCTTAGCCTTTCTGATCGTCTCTCGAACGGAGGTATACCCACTCCAAACTAGCAGCAGCATAAATCCCCATGCCACAACAAAGCAGAGGGGCACTAAAAGCGGCTGAAGCGTATGAAGGATCACCCGGAGGAGGCTGAATAAATAGTCCATAAGTTCAGTGTGAAAAAGTAATTCAACTTGGGAAAACTGCGCCTTAATATTAATAGCGCTCTGCAAATTTACCTCCTAACTCAAGAGCGATCGCAACGCTTTTCAATGCTGTACCTCAGATAGACATGAAGATTTCCCTATCCTCTAACCCGGCTCAATCTCAGCAGGTCAAACAACGTCTTGCCAATCCAGAAGAGTCATTATCCTACGAACTCGGTAAGGCAGTTCAAGAGTTGCCACCTCTGTACACGCGGTTTCTAGCCGGAACAATCACTGCATTAGTTGTGGGCACGATCGCTTGGGCGCAGTTTAGCGAAGTTGATGAAGTTGCCAACGCCAATGGAAAGCTGATTCCATCTACAGAAGTTCGTCCGTTGCGGGCAACCAGTGCTGGATCAATCACTGATATTAAAGTCAAAGCGGGAGATATTGTTAAGAAAAACGATGTGCTAATCACCATCGATCCAGGCGCAGCCGAAACCAATGTTGAAAGCTTGACCAACGAAGCCAAAAAAATTCAGGAAGACATCGCCCGATTAGAGGCCGAAAACGCAGGACAAGCAACCGCCGGAGATACAGAGCAAAACCAACTGCAAGCCGCGCGGCAGCAAGAATTTTTAGGTCGGCAAGCAACAGCCGTGGCAGAAGCCAATCGCCAAGTCGCAACCGTGAGTGAAGCTCAAAGTCGGTTAGAGCGGTTTCAAGAAAACTTAACGGGCGGTTATGCCACGTTAAACAACGCAAAGTTGAGCAGGGTCGATGCAGAGAAAAGTTTAGCGATCGCACGAGAGCGAGAGCGCCGCCTCAGCAGTTTAGAAAACAGTGGTGCTGTGCCTCATCTAGAATTGCTTAACGCCAGACAACAGGTGGCGCAAGCCTCTCAGCAAGTTACAAGCGCTGCCAACCAGATCGCAGAGGCTGAAAACCAAATCATCACGCTGCAAAAAGAAATCGAGGCTCAGCGCGATCGCATTCAACAAGCACAGCAAGCCTATGAAGGCGCAAAAAGCACGGCTCAAGGGTTAGCACCTCAGCGCCAAGGCGAGATTTTGACTCAGCTAAAGCAACGCCGAGAAGAACTCACGAGAAAACTCGGCGAGATTGACGTTGCCAAAAAGCAGCAGAGCGATCGCGAAACCATCAAATCGCCATTCGATGGCACAATCTACAACGTCAAAGCCACACAAGGTTCGATCCAGCCAGGAGAAGATTTGCTCTCTGTCTCTCCAAGCGAGCAGAACTTGGTGCTAGAAGTCAAAGTCATGAATCGAGATATTGGCTTTATTCACCCTGGGCAGAAAGCCAAAGTGAAACTAGCGACGTTTCCCTATCAAGAGTTTGGCGTGATTGAAGGCGAAGTTTTGGATGTGAGTCCTGATGCTGTCGTCGAGAGAGACGAAAATGGGCGTGATCTGGGCCCGGTATTTCCTGCCAAAATCTTGTTGAGCAAAACAGTGATTCCCGTTCGGGGGCGAGAGGTAGAGTTGACGCCGGGCATGGCAGCAACGGCAGATATTGTCACGCGCAAGAAATCGATTTTGTCGTTCCTCATCGAACCTGTCACTCGCCGCTTTAGCGAAGCCTTCTCGGTTCGCTAGCGTCTCACCTGGGTTGCGATCGCCCATAGGTTGCCCACCCCTCTGGCAAAGCTACTGTTTAGGCAACCTGTGCGCTCATCATTTTGGTCTGCCGAAAGAACATGTTTGTGGCTATAATGGATTGCTGTGCCTGAAATTTGGGTTATTGATCGCTCTACTCGAAAAAACAGTTTAACAGAACGTAATAATTACAGATCTACGCTATGATAGGGGTCTAGTGTGACAGCGATTGCATCTGTCTGTATCCATTGACGCAAGATTTGATAAAAGATTGTGGAGATGGGGTGGTAAAGCGAGGGGTCAACCGTCGCGACAAGCCGTTTTTAGAGAACGCTTGCATTGTAATCGCCACGGCTTCTGACTCTGATTGACCTTACTTTACTTCCTCAGTTCTAACTACATGGGCAATAAGCCGACGATCGCGTTCTCTCATTTGGGATGCGAAAAAAATCGAATTGACACAGAACATATGCTTGGCTTGCTCGCCCAAGCCGGATACGCCGTTGATACCGATGAAGAAATCGCAGATTTTGTTATCGTTAACACCTGTAGCTTTATTCAAGCCGCGCGAGAAGAATCAGTTCGCACGCTGGTTGAGCTAGCAGAAGCCGATAAAAAGATTGTAATTACGGGCTGCATGGCGCAGCATTTTCAGGAACAGTTGCTCGACGAATTACCAGAAGCGGTTGCTCTTGTGGGAACAGGGGACTATCATAAAATTGTTGACGTGATTCAACGAGCCGAAGCAGGTGAGCGGGTGAGCGAAGTTTCGCCCGAACCGACCTACATCGCCAATGAGACGACTCCCCGGTATCGAACCACCGCCGAAGGGGTAGCCTACCTGAGAATTGCTGAAGGCTGCGATTATAGATGCGCGTTTTGTATTATTCCTCACCTGCGAGGAAAGCAACGATCGCGCTCGATCGAATCGATCGTCGCAGAAGCCAACCAGCTTGCCGCAGAAGGAGTTAAAGAGATTATCCTAATCTCTCAGATTACGACCAACTACGGGCTTGACCTCTACGGAGAGCCAAAGTTAGCCGAGCTTCTGCGGGCACTGGGCACCGTAGATGTTCCTTGGATTCGGATGCACTATGCCTATCCCACCGGTCTCACGCCAACCGTGATTCGGGCAATCCAAGAAACTTCAAACGTGCTGCCCTATTTAGACTTGCCGCTTCAACATTCTCATCCTGAGATTTTGAGAATGATGAATCGCCCCTGGCAAGGGCGCGTCAATGATGGCATCATTGAGCGGATTAAGACCGCGATTCCGAATGCAGTCTTGCGAACTACGCTGATTGTCGGATTTCCCGGTGAAACAGACGCGCACTTTACCCACTTACGACAGTTTGTGCAGCGTCATGAGTTTGATCATCTTGGCGTGTTTACGTTCTCTTCGGAGGAAGGAACCGCTGCGTATGATCTTAGCGATCACCTGCCCCAGCCTGTTATGGATGCGCGTCGGGATGCCCTGATGCAACTTCAGCAGCCGATTTCGCTCAAACGCAATCGGGCAGAGATTGGTAAAGTAGTGGACGTGTTGATTGAGCAAGAAAACCCAGCGACGGGTGAGCTAGTCGGGCGCTCTGCCCGCTCTTCTCCTGATGTAGATGGACTCGTTTACGTCCAGGGAGAAGCGTCGTTAGGCTCCCTTGTCCCAGTGGCGATCGTGGATGCCGACATCTACGATCTTTACGGTCGCGTTGCCACCGCCGCCGATTTGGTACAGCCCTCGCTGCTCACGGCTCGATAAGAGTTTTTTAGAGCGAATCGAGAACAGCCCCGTTTCCTTCGTTCACGATCCCCAAGGTTCGATTTCCCGCACACTTTTCAAGTCCACAGTTCACCGTTGGTGCGCCCTGAGTGGCAATTTCAGCAGAATTATGGGGGCTGACATGAGTCAGCCCGGCATTACCCCTGCTGGTTAGACGATAGATTTATGGCAGTATGCCAAGACCAGGCTAATGGTCGCTCTGCCAGAGGTTCTTTTACCGCACTCTATGTCTGACGTGTCCCGATTGCCCTGTTTGGCGCATGTCTTCACCTTTTACAGGAGATGTTAATGACCCTTTCATTTCAAAGCCTCGGATTATCTGAAACCCGCATTCAACAGTTAGAGCAGGTTGGTTTTACCGCTCCGACTGAGATTCAAGCACAAGCGATCCCCCATCTGTTGGCGGGGCGTGATGTGGTTGGGCAGGCGCAAACGGGAACAGGCAAGACGGCGGCATTCGCGCTCCCTATTTTGGAGCAAATTGATCCTACTGTGCAGGCAGTGCAAGCCCTAATTTTGACGCCGACGCGCGAGCTTGCCATGCAGGTTTGTCAAGCCATTCGTGAGTTTAACGAAGACCGCCGCATTAAGACAGTCACGATCTATGGCGGACAGTCCATCGAGCAGCAGATTTCTGGTCTGCGGCGCGGTGCTCAGATCGTGGTCGGAACCCCAGGACGGGTGATTGATCTGCTGTCTCGGGGCGCGCTCAAGCTTGACAAACTGACTTGGATGGTGCTTGACGAAGCAGATGAAATGCTGAATATGGGCTTTATTCAGGATGTGGAGAAGATTCTCAATCAGGCTCCGGCGGATCGCCAGACTGCCTTTTTCTCGGCGACTATGGAGCCGTCGATTCGTAAACTGGTCGCAAAGTTCTTGCGATCGCCGATTACGGTGACCGTAGAACAGACCAAAGCGGCCCCGAATCGGATTAATCAAGTTGCTTACTCTGTCCCTCGTGGATGGACGAAATCGCGCGCGCTGCTGCCCATTTTGGAACTTGAAGATCCTGAATCGGCGCTGATCTTTGTCCGCACTCGTCGGGCGGCGGCTGAACTGACTAGCTTGTTGCAAGAAGCGGGGCATAGTGCAGATGAGTACCACGGCGACTTAAGCCAAAGTCAGCGTGAGCGGCTGTTGCTTCGGTTCCGTCAGCAGCAGATTCGCTGGGTAGTTGCGACTGACATTGCGGCTCGGGGCATTCACGTTGATGACTTAACTCATGTGATTAATTATGATCTGCCCGATAGTGTTGAAAACTACGTTCACCGGATTGGGCGCACCGGGCGTGCGGGCAAGGAAGGAACAGCCATCTCACTGATCCACTCTATGGATCGCCGCAAGCTACGGGACATTGAGCATCATGTGCGTCAGCGCTTGGAGTTCAAATCCATTCCGACTCGTGCGGAAATTGAAGGTCGCTATTTAGAGAAGCTGCAAGGTCAGGTGCGCGAAGCCCTGTCGGGTGAGCGAATGGCGTCATTTTTGCCGATCGTCTCTCAGCTTTCCGAAGAGTATGAACCTCATACGATCGCGGCGGCAGCGTTGCAGATGATTTACGATAAGACTCGCCCAGCATGGCTGACGATGGGAAGTGACCCGGTTGAGGAAGAGTATACCCGCTCTGGTGTACCCAAGCCGAAGCCGGTCAAGCGAGGGGGCAGAGCGCCATCGGCTAACCCTGGCAACAAGCGTTCCTCTGCAAGAGCTACATCCTCGAAGTAGGGCGTAGCGTCTGATGGGTGATTCGCGACTTGAGATTAGAGTAATGTCTGATCCCAGGTTGCGAATTTCTGTTTTATGGTGAGAATTGAGAGTATGCCTGTTTTATCAACAGATTTGCTTGCGTATTATCGGGGCATGACTGGAAGAGCACTAACAGTGGTGGATCTTGAAACGACGGGACACAAGCCGCCGCGATCGCGGGCGATTGAGATTTCCGTGATTCAGGCAAGTTTGAAGGATGGCATTTTGCATCAGCAAACCAGCCTGATTAACCCTGGCGTGGATGTGCCGCCGATGATTACAAAATTTACGGGCATTGCTCAAGAAATGGTGGATACGGCTCCGCCAGCAGAAGAGGTCTGGCGGCAGTTTTTACCGTTGCTCAGTCAGGGCACGATTACAGCCCACAACATTACGTTTGACTATCCGTTTATTCAGGGCGAGTATAAGCGACTTGGGATTCCCTACGATCGCCCACAGTCTGAGCGGTTGTGTACGGTGATCCTTTCTCGATTGATGCTGTCTGAGTTGCCGTCGCGCAAACTGCCGGATTTGGTTCAGCATTTTCAATTTCCGGTGGAAGAATCTCACCGGGCAGAGGCAGATACGATCGCGTGTTGGCTGCTTGCAGAACGGCTATTAAAAGAAATTCATAACGAAGACGATGAAACGGTTTTAGCTCGATTTGGGGAGCAATTGTTACCGCTCAGTGAGGCGTCTAAATTTTTAGGCTGCTCGCAAAAAGTAGCGAATTCTCGGTTGATAGAAGCTGGATTTGAGCCTTTTGTTTCTCGCCGGAGCGGTGCCTGTTTGTTTCGACGAAGGGCAATCGAGCAGCTTTATTGGGAGAGCCATCAACTTTCAATACCAACTTCTTAGTAACGTTGCCCGTTATATTTCACTAATCTGACGTGAGTTCGACGGATTAAAAGATGGCAGGAGGGAGAGCAGGCAAGCCTTTTGGCTGCAAGTCGAGCGAGGGTAAC
>NZ_WVIE01000001.1 GCF_010091945.1 Myxacorys almedinensis A | reverse complement strand
ACACCTGACATTGCTGTTTTTCTCCACACGGCAGAACCCATTCTCTCATTTGTCTCTCCCTTTTTTCAATTTGGTATGACTTCGCCAATATTGAGCGAGTGGAAGTCCTTAAAGGTCCCGCTTCCGTTCTGTTTGGTCAAGGACTTCCGGGTGGCACAATCAATCAGATTACCAAGCAGCCCTTACGCGACCCTTTCTATGGAGTGGATGCCACCATTGGCAGCTATGATTTTTACCGTGGCGCGATCGACCTATCTGGACCGTTGAACTCCTCTCAAACCGCTTTGTATCGACTCAATGCCGCTTATAAGAATTCAGGTAGTTTTGTAGATTTTGTAGAGAATAGACAGCTACTGATTGCACCTGTTCTAAGTTTGGCAGTTGGTGAAAAGACAAGATTGACTCTAGAAGGAGAGTACATCGGTGTTGCAAACGATGCAACCGCCTTTGGTATTCCAGCCATTGGGACTGTGCTGCCCAACCAAAATGGAAAGATACCCCGCGATCGCAACTTCAATGAACCTTCCGCTTTCTATGATGAAGATATTGGGAAAGTCGGATACAGATTGGAGCATCAGTTTAGCGACAACTGGTCACTACGAAATGTCTTTCGAGCAGCGTTTTATCGTAACGAGCAAGAATTCTTTAACTACACCAGTCTCGCATCCGATCAACGAACTCTAAATCGTGTAGGTTTTCTAGACAGAAGAAATAATGCTGATTACTATGATGCAACTGTGGATCTGGTGGGTAAGTTTTTAACTGGCTCGGTTGAGCATCAGTTACTCATTGGCACTGCCCTTAGCTTAGATAGATCGACAGATCGATTCTTTCGCGGTGCTGCGACACCGATCGACTTGTTTAATCCTGTGTTTAGTAGAAGGCTTGGTCCTCTTAGCAGGTTCAGTACTGCTAGTAAAACTGATGTCTTCGGTGTTTATATTCAAGACCAGATCAAGCTGGCGGAAAATCTCAAACTGCTGCTGGGCGGACGGTTTGATACGTTCAAGCAAACCACAGAGAACCGTGTTGCTAATACAGAGCAAGAGCAATCTGGTAATGCCTTCAGTCCCCGTGTCGGTATTGTTTACCAACCCATTCCGCCAATTTCGCTCTATGCCAGCTATAGTCGATCGTTCAGTCCAGTCACGGGCACGACATTTAGTGGCGATTCATTTGTACCAGAGCGCGGTACTCAGTACGAAGTTGGGGTCAAAGCAGATCTCAGCAATCGTCTGTCTACTACCCTTTCCCTCTTTGACACCATTCGTTCTAATGTGACAACGGCTGATCCAATCAATGCTGGCTTTTCAATTCAAACAGGTGAACAACGCAGTCGAGGGATTGAATTGAGTCTTGCAGGCGAAATCTTACCAGGATGGAACATCTTTGCGGGCTATTCCTACAATGATGTTCGCATCACCAAAGACAACACGTTTGCAGTCGATAATCGAGTGAACAATGCTCCAGAGAACTCCTTCAACCTATGGACAACTTACGAATTCCAGCGAGGTCTGTTACAAGGCTTTGGATTTGGAGGAGGCTTGTTCTTTGTGGGGGAGCGACAAGGAAATTTAAACAATACATTTACTGTGCCAAGCTATCTCCGCACGGATGCTGCCATTTTTTATAAGCGAGGACAATTTCGGGCACAGGTCAATTTCAGAAATTTATTTAATATTGACTATTTTGAGTCTGCCGTCGGCGATCTACGGCTTTATCCAGGCGAACCATTCACAGTACAGGGGACGATTTCGTGGCAGTTCTAGGAGTAGTAAGCAACGCTTTTTGAGACATAGTATTTTGAATTAGGTTCGTAGGAACTGGGTTGCAATGAAGATTCCTGTCAAGATTTATGCTCTCCTTGTGTGGTTTGTAATTTCCATACTCATGGTTCTTGCGATCGCCGCTTGTAATCACACTTTTGTTCATCTAGACGAAAACTTAACCTCTGAACCATCATGTCACATGATTCAACATGCAGCAGGAGAAACCTGTATCCCTCATGACCCCACACGCCTCATTACTCTCTCTCAATTAACCCTAGCAAATGCGATTGCACTTGGTGTTAAACCTATTGGTAGCGCGTCAGCCTTGAATTTTGAACTAAATGATTTCCCTACATATGTAAAGGGTGAAACCAAGGAAATTCGGCTACTTGGTCAACAAGGCAATCCTAACTTAGAGAAAATTCTGCAATTAAAGCCTGATTTAATTTTAGGCTGGGAGCCTGACCGCAAAATCTACCCTCTTCTTGCTCAAATTGCTCCTGCGATTTTAGGTAAGTGGAAAGGTCCCCCATCTTGGCGAGAGCATTTTAGCTTTGTAGCCGAAGCATTAGGAAAAGAAGAAGCCGCACAACAAGTTTGGGAGCATTATTATCAACGGACAAAATTACTAAAGGCAGCGTTGGGCAATCAATATGAAGGGAAGACTATCTCTGTTATTTCTGTTAGCGAGGGTCGAGGCATTATAGTCAGTACCAAAAACTCATTTGAGGGGTCGATTCTGAATGATGTTGGACTACAACGCCCTCAAGCCCAAGATGTGATTGCACCACTTGGTCGGTTTACTGTTTCTGAAGAGAAGCTAGAAGAAGCTGATGGTGATATCTTATTCGTTGCACTTTTTGATAGTCGTGGCAGGAAAATGCTTGAGAACTTGCAAAAAAAGCCTCTTTGGAAAACGCTCAAATCGGTTCAGCAAAACAAGGTATACCTTGTCGAACAGTTAACTTGGGGTGGATCAAACCTGCTTGCTGCTGATGCTGTGATTGATGACTTGTACAAATATCTGGTCAATACTCCTTGAACTCATGCCAAAACATATCCTATTTGTCTGCCAATCCTGTCGTCGTTCTGCTGAAGATCATGCCAAAACGCAATCTGCTGATGGCGATCGCTTATTGGAACAACTCAATACGTCGGGCATGAAACAATGGGTCGGTGAATTAAAAATTTAACCTGTAGGTTGTTTATGGGCTTGTAATAAAGGCTGTGTGGTTGCCTTCTCTGCTCCTCAAAAGCCGACCTATCTGTTTACAAATTTGCCAGAGTTAGAAAGTGTTCTAGCATTGCTTCAATTTGGTGAACCGTACCTCAGTAGCAGCAATGGTGATGTGCCCTGGAAACGAATTCCTAAATTGCTGCAAACTGCGGGCATTGCCAAAATTCCGCCTGTCATCAAAACGTAATGCAGACCTTCATTATCATCTGGTTGGGACAACTAGTTTCCACCATCGGCAGCAGCATGAGTGGATTTGCCCTTGCAGTCTGGGCATGGGAAAAATCTGGACAAGCCACTGCGCTCACCCTTTGGTCTTTTTTCAGCCTGCTCCCAAGTGTGCTAATTACCCCGTTTGCAGGTGTGATTGTTGATCGCGGCAATCGCAAATCTCTCATGATGGTCGGTGATACCGTTGCTGTACTGACCACGGTTGCTCTACTCTGGTTGTTTCTGACAGATGACTTACACCTTTGGCATCTTTATCTGTTGACCGCCATTGCCAGTGCCCTTACCCAAATTCAGGAACTCGCCTACTCCGCTTCCATTTCATTGCTTGTGCCGCCACAACACTATGTGCGCGTCAGTAGCATGAGGGCGTTATCTGGTCGGATTGCTCAAATTTTGGCTCCTCCCCTAGCAGGGTTCCTCTACGCTGGAATTGGCTTTGCCGGACTTGCCATCATTGACATCATCACCTTTGCGATCGCTATCACGACCTTAGCAGTTACGACTATCCCTCAACCAAAATTGCTCTATGATCGGACTCGCAACAGGTCTATTTCGGATCTCGTTCTATCTTTTTGGCAGGAGTTGCAGTCTGGCGTTCGCTATATCCTTCAGCGTTCGAGTCTAAAAGCGTTGCTGATGATGACAACCCTGTTTTGGTTTTTTCACGATATTGGAGATCTCCTTTACACGCCAATGATTCTCGTTCGCACAAACAACGATACTAGAGTTTTGGGATTGCTAGCCGCAGCAGCAGGGTTTGGTGGCACAGTTGGAGCCATTTTAATGAGTGTCTGGAAAGGACCTAAACGGCGAGTCGATGGGGTGTTGCGGGGCATGATTGGAGCCGGAGTGAGCAAACTGGTATTTGGACTAGGACGAGTTCCTCAGGTGTGGATTCCAGCACAGGTTTGTTCCTCGTTTCATTTTCCGCTAATGGGCAGTTGTGACACTGCTCTATGGATGACAAAAGTAGAGGCAAGTCTGCAAGGGCGCGTGTTTGCAACTCAATCACTGATGTTTCAAACTGTCGGCGCGATCGCAGCACTGATGGCAGGTCCTCTCACTGATCGCGTATTTGAACCGATGATGCGATCAAATCATGCGATCGCAGCCATGCTTAGCAAAATTGTTGGAACTGGTTCAGGCACAGGAATCGCTGTTCTCTACATCATCAGTTCGATTGGTTTAATTACGGTTGGTTTGAGTGGATATGCATTTAGCCAGCTACAAGCAATTGAACCTACTCCGCCCGACTCGGATTAGGGATTAAGCAACCACCGTTCCCGCAGAGTTCGCTACACGCTAATCGCAAACACCCAATCTTTGTACTTCGGATCTTGATTCTCCGTAATCGCAGTCAATTTCTCTCGTAACTTATCTGTAATCGGACGCTCTTCCGATAGCGTGTAGGTTTCGATTCGCTTTACTGGAGTAATTTTTGCAGCCGTTCCGCTTAAGAACACTTCATCTGCGATATACAGTTCTGTTTTATCCACAGGGCGCTCAGTAACCTTGATATCGAGATCCTTAGCAATCGTTAAAATACTATCGCGCGTGATTCCTTCTAAGATATCTTGGTCACATCCTGGCGTGATCAATTCGCCATTTCTGACTATAAATACATTCATGCCAGAGGCTTCACTCACCTTGCCTTGCGTGTTAAGCAAAATCGCTTCATCAAATCCTGACTCGACTGCTTCTGTTTTTGCCAACGACGATGTGATATAGGCACCGCTTATTTTTCCTCTAAGAGGCAAACTCCGATCTTCTTGGCGATACCAAGAGCTAAACCGACAGTTCACCCCATCAGGCGACAAATAATCTCCCAACTCTAAACCATACACAAAAAAATCTTTTTCAATATTGTGTAACCGAGGCGCAATTCCTAAATCGGATGTGTAAATAAATGGGCGAATATAAAAGGATGTCTTGGGTCGATTTTTCTTAACAAAATCCGTAATCACCGCTTGAATCTTATTTGCAGGCAGATCAAACATCAAAAACTTGGCACTGTGGCTCAATCGTTGACAGTGGCGATCGAGGCGAAACAGGAGCACCTGATCAGGATTTTCTGGATTGGGAATGCCTCTTAGCCCGCCAAATGCACCCGTTCCATAATGCAGCGCATGAGTTGCGATCGACAAATTCGCCTGCTCAAAGGGCACAAATTGATTTTTGAAATACGCAAGGGGGAGAAAGCTGTGCATGGCGAGAAGAGGGAAATTGGATTAGGAGGGATGGGATTTTAAGATTAACCTGAAATTTAAGGCGTAAACTCTCAACTCTAGAATCTCAACTCTAGAATATTTCGATCCTACATACGATCCTGAATTTAGGAGGAAGCCATCTTATCCCTGCTAAATCCGGATCATTGACACTCACCGCTTTGATGCGATAATGGGAGTTTGTTGAAAACTCTACTACACTTGAAGACCCTTGGCTAACGTAGTTGTAATTGGTGCCCAGTGGGGCGATGAAGGGAAAGGAAAGATTACGGATCTGTTGAGCAAATCGGCAGATGTTGTCGTTCGCTACCAGGGGGGGGTGAACGCTGGGCACACAGTCGTGGTCAAGGATCAGACCTTCAAGCTGCATTTGATTCCGTCAGGAATTTTGTACCCCGATACAGAATGCATTATTGGTTGCGGAACCGTTATTGATCCAAAAGTTTTGATCGAAGAATTAGATCAACTCACCGCGTGGGGAATCTCGACCAAAAACCTGCTGATTTCTGAGACGGCTCATGTCACAATGCCCTATCACCGCGTCATCGATCGCGCCGCCGAAGAAAAACGCGGCACCCATAAAATCGGGACGACTGGGCGCGGTATCGGACCGACCTATGCTGATAAATCTGAGCGGACTGGGATTCGCATCATCGATCTGATGAACCCGGAGTCGCTGAAGAAGCAGTTGCAATGGGCAGTGGCTCACAAAAACGGCATCCTTGAAAAGCTTTACGGGCTGCCGCCGCTCAACACTGACGACGTGCTAGAAGAATATCTTGCCTATGCTAAGCGGCTTCGCCCGCATGTGGTGGATAGCTCTCTCAAAATTTATGATGCCATTCGCCGCAAACGGAACATTTTGTTTGAGGGCGCACAAGGCACGCTCTTGGATCTCGATCACGGCACCTACCCTTACGTCACCTCTTCTAACCCGGTAGCAGGGGGCGCGTGCGTTGGTACGGGCATCGGGCCGACGATGATCGATCGCGTGATTGGGGTTGCCAAAGCGTACACAACCCGTGTGGGAGAAGGTCCGTTTCCGACAGAGTTGTATGGAGAGCAGGGCGCGCAACTGTGCGATCGCGGCGCAGAATTTGGCACGACAACCGGGCGTCAACGGCGCTGCGGCTGGTTTGATGCCGTGATCGGTCGCTATGCCGTGCGGATCAATGGGCTAGATTGTCTCGCCATCACCAAGCTAGATGTGCTAGACGAAATGGATGAAATTGAAGTCTGCATTGCCTACGAACTGGATGGACAACGCTGCGAAGATTTTCCTAGCGATGCCCGCAAATTTGCCCGGTGTAAGCCGATCTACAAAACCATGCCCGGATGGAACTGCTCAACCGATGCGTGTCGATCGCTAGACGATCTGCCCAAGCAAGCGCTCGACTATCTCAAATTCCTGGCAGAATTAATGGAAGTGCCGATCGCGATCGTATCGCTCGGAGCCAAGCGCGAACAGACGATCATCGTCGAAGATCCGATTCACGGTCCCAAACGGGCGTTGTTGTATACTAACGACGCCCCGCACACTGTCAATGTCTAAAGCCATACGGCGCACTGATTTTTCGTTTTTTCACACTTACCTTCAGAAGTTACCATGCCACTTACGATCGAATGCCAAAAACGTCCTGACGGCACTAAGCCCAACGCCCTGCGCCGGGGTGGACAAATTCCAGCAACGCTTTACGGTCACAACGGGGCTGAATCGATTCAACTTGTTGTAGATGCCAAGCAAGCTGGCTTTCTCATCCGCGATGCGGCGGTCAACAGTACTTTGGTGCAGGTGACCATACCCGAATTGCCTTGGAAAGGAAAAGCCCTGCTGCGAGAAGTGCAAAAGCATCCCTGGAGAAACAGCCTCTATCACATCAGTTTCTTCTCGATCGCGGCTCAAAGCGAGGTCGAGGTGTCGTTGCCGCTCAACTTTATCGGCGACGCTAAAGGGGTAAAAACCGAAGGTGGCACGCTCAACAGTGTTCTGACTGAGTTAGCGGTCAAGTGCGATCCAGAGCGAATTCCTGAGAAAATTGATGTGGATGTTTCTGCCCTCAACATAGGAGATATTTTGAATGTGAGCGATCTCAAGCTTCCACCAGGGGTAGCCGTGTCTGGGGAAAGCGATCGAGTGGTGGTGATGATTTCCGGCGTCAGCACGGCGGCGGCGGCGGATGCGGCTGATGATGAATCTGCGGCGGCTACAGAATCTGCGGCGGCGACGCCCTCCGGAAAGGGTGCCGAATAAGTCTGCTCCCTCAGATTTTCACTGTATAGAGAACCAGGGAACGCTCCCTGGTTTTTTGATTTTTATACCAAACTAGACCCGTTTACTATCGCGATCGCTATGACATCACCAACGCTGCCTCCTTTAGTTCAATCGATGCTGCACCCAGCGTTTTATCCCCATGGGGTGACAGAACCCATCCAACTGGTGCAAACTCACATTTCCTATGTGTTGCTCACGGGCGATTTTGTCTACAAGCTGAAAAAGCCGATGAATTATGGCTTTCTAGATTTTTCGACCCTAGAAAAACGCAAACACTTTTGCCATGAAGAACTGCGGCTCAATCAACGGGGTGCCGCCGAGTTGTATTTAGACGTGTTGCCAATCATCCAAGATGGGGAGACTTTTGGGTTAGGCGGCGAGGGAGAAGCGGTTGACTATGTGGTGAAAATGCGGCAGTTTCCGCAAGAGGCGTTGCTGAGTGAGATGTACGATCGCGGCGAACTGCGCGAACAGCACCTCGAAGCACTGGCAACCGTGCTGGCTGACTTTCACAAAAAAGCTCCAACGAATGATTACATTCTCAGCTTTGGAGAGGTCTCCCAAATTCGGCAGGCGATCGATGAAAACTATGATCAAACCGTGAATTACATCGGTGTGGCTCAAACACAGCAACAGTTTGACGAAACCAAAGCCTACACTGACACATTATTCGCTGAGCAAACGCCGCTGTTTGATAGCCGTGTCGAGCACAAGTGGATTCGTGAATGCCATGGCGATGTGCATCTTAGAAATATCTGTTTCTGGCACGATAAAATTCTTCTATTCGATTGCATTGAATTCAACGAGCCATTCCGATTCGTCGATGTGATGTTCGACATTGCATACATCATTATGGATTTTGATGCTCGCCATCGTTCTGATTTAGCAAATTTATTTCTCAACGCATACCTTGAACAGACGGGCGATTGGGAAGGCTTGCAGGTGTTGCCGCTTTATCTCAGCCGTCAGGCGTATGTGCGTGCCAAAGTGACCTCGTTTTTGCTCGGCGATCCCAGCATTCCAGAGGCGGTGAAACAAGACGCAACGGCAACAGCAAGCGGCTATTATCAACTGGCTTGGCACTATACGCAGCAAAAAACGGGCAAGCTTGTGATGATGGCAGGGCTGTCTGGGTCGGGGAAAAGCACGATCGCGCGATCGCTAGCCCGCCAGTGGGGCGCGATCCAAATCCGCTCTGATGCAGTCCGCAAGCATTTAGGCGGCGTCGCGTTGGATGCCCACGGTGAAGCGATGCTCTATAGCGCAGAGATGACTCAGAAAACCTACGATCGCTTGCTTAACCTCGGCATCACGTTAGCCGCGCAAGGCTACACCGTGATTTTGGATGCGAAATACGATCGGCAAGCGCTGCGATCGCAGGTGATTGAAACAGCCCAAGCCCAGACGATTGCTCTAGAAATTTTGCATTGCACCGCCCCAGCCGATGTGTTGGAAACCCGCGTTCAACAGCGTCAAGGCGATATTTCTGATGCAACTGCCGATGTCCTTACCCGTCAGCACATGGAGCCATTCACCGATGCCGAACAGCCTTTTGTGAAAACGATCGACACGACTCAAGACTTAGCACCTCAACTAGCGTCTTAACCATAGGCAACGATAGAACTCATCCCCAGAGGCGAGACCCCAATCCTCGCTCCGAGGTTTCAAATTCGCTGTATTCTGTCTAAAAGTTGCAAGGGTAACGATCGTGCGTAGACAGCCCATCTCCAAAGGTTTTTCAGCAGGGTTGCAAGTCTGGTTGTTGTTTTTGATCACTCTGTTTGGCATCGGCTATCCTGCGCTGCTCAGCATTGCATTGGGTGCGCTCGGCGGCTTGGCAAGCGGTTTGATTGTCGATTGGTGGCTTAGCAAAGACGAAAAAACAGCACCCGATCCAAGACCCCTGCCTGAGGAAGGAACGGAAGAGATGACTCGCAATCGCAGACGCCGCCGAGAAAATTCTGCGTTGCGCCATCGTCAGCAGCGGAAGCGATCGCGCTCTTTTGACTGGAGGTTTTTTAGACGAGATAAAGATAATTCTTAGTCGGACGAGCCTGAAAGTCTGCCACAACCGTCGCATCATGCATAGCGCTAACCGGGAACTTGAGGGCTAACTAGCGCCGTAACTGATTTAGAGTGTTGAGCGAATTGCGATAGCCCTCGGCATCGCTATCTTGACGGTATAGAGTAGCCGCTTTTTGAAGATCGGTATAAGCCGCTTGACGATTGCCAGAACGGGCTAACAACACACCGCGATGGTAGTAAGCCTCAGCGCTGTTCACATTAAGCTGTAGGGCTTGGCTGAAGTCTTCGATCGCACCTGGCACATCACCGATTTGCATTCTCGCTCTACCCCGCTCTTGGTAAGCGTTAGGGTCGCTGCTGTTGTAGTTTACCGCTTGGGTATAATCTGCAACTGCGCCGGGTTTATCGCCTAGCTGCGATCGCACCGAGGCTCTGGCAGCATAAGCAGAGGTTAACGTGGGTTGAGCCAAAAGAGACTGATCATAATCTGCGATCGCGCCGGGTCTGTCGCCTAGGGCGGCTCGCAGATCACCCCGGCTTTTGAGCGCATCTGCATAGTCTGCCTTGAGTCGCAGCGCCTGATTATAATCGTCCATTGCCCCTTGTTCATCGCCTAGGGCGGCTCGAATCAGCCCCCGTTGATGAAACGCATCAGGCTGATCAGGGCTTGATTGCACCACTTGGGTATAGTCTGCTTGCGCGGCTTCAAGATTGCCCAGCTTAGAATGGGTCGCAGCGCGGCTAAAGTAGGCGGCGATGTAGTTGGGTTTGAGGCGAATTGCTTGACTGATGTCGTCGATTGCCGCTTCAGCTTCGCCCATATCGTGACGCAGGGTGCCTCGAATCAGGAACGCTTCTGCGTAGCTTGACTGTAGCTTGATCGCTTGATTGAGGTCGTCTAACGCGCCATCGCGATCGCCGTTGCTGAATTTGACGTATCCCCGATTTAGCAGTGCCGGGGCATAAGTGGGCTGGAATTGCAGGGCTTTCTCAAAGTCTGCGAGCGCCCCCTCCATATTCTGAACTTGAGATTTAATGTAACCCCGATTGACATACGCCGCCGCCAAGGTTGGATCAAGTTCGATCGCTTTGTTCAAATCGTCGATCGCGGCTTCTAGACTGCCCAAGTTATAGCGAATGCCGCCCCGATGGGCATAGACGATCGCATCGGCAGGATTCATCACAATCGCTTGGTTGAGATCTTGAATTGCCCCATCGCGATCGCCCAGCCTAGAGCGGACTATACCCCGCGCTACATAAGCTGTGCTCAAGCTTGGGTTGCGCTGAATCGCTTGGTTGTAGTCTTCTAGCGCCTCCCGATACCGCGCATCGCGCGCTTTGGTTTCCCCTTGATTGTAAAAATTTTGAGCTTCTTGAATGATTTTTGAAAGTTCGACCGTCTTGGTGGCGTCTGGCGGAGGAGTTTGCGCCGCAACGGGGCTACTGAAGGCAAAAACCATGCCTACGGTTGTGAGGGTAGTTAATGCAAGGCGCGAGGCAAGTTCAACCTGAGACCGAGTTTGACCAATGAAGCCCATGACTTTCAACCGACGCTAAAGGATCTTAGAAAAGGTGTCACTCTTAGGATTCCCTTAACTCGGTGCCTAGTTACATTCAGCCGTGCAAGATTTACCCATCGGTTGCAAGCACTGCCTGTAGGGTTAAGTCGGCACTAGCTCCCCCGGACGCAGTTTTGCCCATTTTCCGGCTTCTTCGGTAAAGCTAAGACAGCCCACGACATCCCATTCCATCTCGATATAATCCCCGCGATCGCGGATGTTAACATTGATCGTTGGCTCTGTTGCCTCAAAGGTGGGGGTCTCGGTCAGGTGGGGTTGCTGATGCTGCGTTTCTACAGCGTTGTAGGTTGTGCAGCGATCGACATAATGGCAATTGATACAAATACACATTGTTCTAGTCTCTCTAGTTCACAATAGAATCGAGATCCTTGCTATTTCTGTTACTCTAGCTCAGGCACAGTCACTAAATCACCCACTCATTGGTTGATTTATATTGCGAAATTGCTGGCAGGGGATAAAGCCCGATTGGGTGGGGTTCTCAGAGTTAAGTTACCTACGGATAGATTGACATTGACTGTTCTGAACGAGTCTCAACTAAACGTGTTATCCGATTCTTCGGTGCTATCTCCTCAGAGGTGGCCCTTCAGCATCCAGTGGCTCCCAAAGTCAGCTTGCCTGGTTGGAGGGACGGTTCGAGATGCCCTCCTCGGTCGAGAATCGGAGTATTTGGATCTTGATTTTGTGCTGCCCCACGATGCGGTGGAAACGGCAACGGCGATCGCCCGTCATTACCGCGCCGGGTTTGTGCTGCTCGATGCCGAACGCCAGATTGCGCGGGTCGTGTTTGAGCAAGGAACGGCGGATTTTGCGCGGCAGGTAGGGTCATCGTTAGAAGCGGATTTACGGCGACGAGATTTTACAGTCAATGCGATCGCATACAATCCCCACACCGCAGAATTGCTCGATCCGCTTGGGGGCTACGAAGACTTGCAGCGCAAACGACTCCGCATGATCTGCGCTGAAAATTTGCAGGAAGATCCGTTGCGGTTGCTGCGGGCTTATCGCCAAGCCTCACAGCTTGGATTTGGGCTAGATCCAGAAACGCAACAAACCATTCGTGACCTTGCACCTCACTTGCGCCGCATCGCCGCCGAACGAGTGCAATCTGAACTCAATTATCTGCTGAGCACTATGAAGGGCACCCCATGGCTCAAAACCGCTTGGGAAGATGGCTTGCTAGACGATTGGTTTCCGGATGCGACGGCTGAAGGGTTGGGTTGGGTGGCGGCGATCGATCGAACCAGCGTTGTCATTCAAGAAACCTGGACAGAATTTTGGGCAGAACTGGTGCGGGGGGTACGCCATTCTACGGCATCGGATAAGGCTCGAACAGAGCCGAAAGCGTCTGGATCGGCACGCACATGGGTAACGATCGCCAAGCTTGCCAGTTTGCTCTCTAGCGATCCCGATCGCGCAGAAGCGCAGTTGTGGCGCTTGAAATATAGCCGTGCCGAAATTCAAGCGGTGAGTACGGTGCTCAAAGCCATGCCTGCGTTTCAAACGGGTAAAGCTTGCTGCGATTGGACTTTGGCAGAACAATATTTCTTTTTTCAGAGCGTTGGGGTGACGTTTCCGGCAGTGATGTTACTTGCGATCGGATCTGCCAAGCTCAGCAGGGGCACAGCAGGGTTGCCGTTTAATCAGCCAAGTGCTGAGGGTTCTTCTCAAGCAAGCGCATCGTTGATTCATCGCTTCTTAACGCCCACCGATTCCGTTGCCCATCCAACAGCGCTTGCAACAGGGCAAGATTTGATGAAAACGCTGCACATCCCTGCCGGACCAATCATCGGGCGATTGCTGGCAGCTTTGCAGTTAGCCCACGCTGAGCAAAAGATTACCGATCGCGCTGAGGCTTTGGCACTCGCGAAGTCTCTACTAGCGGAAGATTCCTCAAATTTCTAAGTTTGTTGGCAATCAGATGCAGTTTGACAGGTGATCGTTTGCCCAAACGAGTTGATCCGGTCGAGTTTCAAAATCAGTTAAGAGATGAATGGAACCGCTAATCGTTATTTGTTAGACACAAACATTACAAATTTTTGAGCAGTTTATCGTAATTGCCATGGGAGCCGATCCCATAATTTGCTAAGAAGATTGCACATTGCAAGATGTGAAGCAAACACACGATAGTATAAGCAGAGCTTTCAAGGTTCTCATCACGTTTTATCTGGAGTCAATCTGTTGCTTGAACGGATGTGCTAGTCCTCTCAGTTTTGTTATGGCTATTTCTCCGTTTATGGTGAAAGAAGACCCAGAACTATGCGTCTATTTGACTACTATTAACCCCGATCGCATCAGCAACTAAAAGCGTGTCACATGATCGCGCCTCCTCCCTTAACCATAATGGATGCTGGATAGGGTGTACCCGCTTGATAAAGGAGGAAGATTATCCTCATGCTTTTCATTTAACTTTTAGGCGCGATCGCACAATCAACATCTACAACTCAGAGGCAGAAAGCCGTCCTTCGATCGGTTCGTATTCGTCTTCCAACAGCCAATGTTGCGCTTCATCATACGTCGAACTAGCAGAAATTACCGCATAACTCTTCGCAGGATCAAAAATGCGACAACTGCCCGACTCATCACCTAGCAACAGCAAAATATAGAGCGGCGACAGCATCGGTTCAATCCATTGATTCTGGGACAGGCTAATTTTTCTTTGAGTTTGAAGTCTATTTCTTCCGTGCGCGTTCTAAATTTGAAGTCCGTCCTAGGCAGGTTGAATGGCGATGAAGCCAAAAATGCCAGTTAGACTTGAGGTTTCGCTTGAATCAGACTGATGAGAGATTCTGGCGCATGCTCGGATTGACCCGACGATTGATCAGGGCAGGCACGGGAGCACTGCCCCAACAAGTGGAACTTAATACTCAGGCACAGAGGGATCAACATCGCGACTCCAAGCGGTGATGCCGCCGGTCAGGTTGGTTCCTTCAATGCCTGCGTCTTTGAGAATTGCCAACGCTTTCGCCGATCGTCCGCCCATTTTGCAATGAGCAATCAGCTTGTGTCCATTGAGCAATTCTTTCACCTTTTCAACGCCCGATCCGTTCTCAAGGTCAGGCAAGGGAACCAAGACAGAGCCAGGAATTTTGGCGATCTCAACTTCGTTCGGGTTGCGGACATCAAGCAGAACATACTCTGTTCCGATCGCACCGCGATCGAGGAGTTGTTTTAACTCCGTTGCAGATATTTCTTGCACGTTTTTACGCTCCTGTTCTTCAGCCGCTTTCGCTTGCGGAATACCGCAAAACTCTTCGTAATCGATCAATTTATCAATCACCGGGCGTTCTGGATTCGGTCGTAACTTTAACTCTCGGAATTTCATCTCTAACGCATTGTAGAGCAACAGGCGACCGCTCAACGTGGTTCCGGTGCCCAAAATAATCTTGATTGCTTCGGTCGCTTGAATAGTTCCAATAATGCCGCACAGCACGCCCAAAACGCCGCCCTCTGCACACGATGGAACCAGTCCGGGGGGCGGGGGTTCGGGATACAAATCGCGGTAGTTGGGTCCGCCTTCGTAATTAAAAACCGTTGCCTGTCCTTCAAAGCGGAAAATAGACCCGTAGACGTTGGGTTTGCCCAGCATCACGCAGGCATCGTTGACTAAATATCGCGTTGGAAAATTGTCCGTGCCATCAATCACAATATCGTAGGGCTGAGCGATGTCTAAAGCATTGTCAGATCTGAAACTCGTTTCATAGAGATCCACTTGACAATGAGGATTAATTTCTAGAATCCGATTTTTAGCCGACTCGATTTTAGGTTTACCGACCCAAGAGGTGCCATGAATAATCTGACGCTGCAAATTTGAGCTATCGACAATATCAAAATCTACGATTCCGAGCCGCCCCACTCCCGCTGCTGCCAGATAAACCAAAAGTGGAGAACCGAGTCCTCCCGTTCCGACACACAGAATGCTGGCCGCTTTGAGGCGTTTTTGCCCTTCAACACCAACTTCCGGCAAAATCAAATGGCGCGAATAGCGCGAAACATCATCTTGAGTTAACTGGATCTGATCCAGATTGGGATTTAGCATGGTGCGTTTGCTGAGATGAACAGAGTGCTAGGGACTGCCCCGGAAAATCAACACGTCTTCTTCGGAAAACACCTGTTGATCGGTGAGGCTCCAGCTACGGACATCGCCTGCTTTACCTTGGGGGACAGAGACGATCAGATACGAGTAATGCTGCCAAGCAGCGGCGCGATCGCACTCTGAAGGCTCAGCCGGACAATCAGGATGAGAGTGATAAATACCGATGATATCCAACCCAAGAGTCCGGGCGTGTTTCATTGCCACCAGCATTTCTTCAGGTGGAATCAAATAACGGCGCTTCTTCGTTAGGTCAGACTGGGCTTCCTCTCTCCAAATGTTGTTCGTCGCTCGAACGTCCATGACGGTTTTCCCAGTGGGGTCACTCGTGCCCAGCAGCAAACCGCAGCACTCTTCGGGATAGGTGCGGGTGGCATGAGCTTGAATGCTCACAATATGCTGAGAGTCGAGGCTGAGAATCACGGCAGGATGATCTTCAGATAAGACAGACATCTATTGTAAGTCACGATCGAACTCTCAGCATTAGCCATCTAATAGACTCTCAACTCCCCTACTCTCCCGAATCTAAGTTGCAATATCAAACTCACATTATTATTAATAAAAAGTAGGAAAAAGATTAATAAAGAGTAGGGAAAAGCAGGGAGTTTCGGCTTCATTTCACCCACCGATTCCCATCTTTCAATACTATTAAGTATTGATGAGTATTGATCGTCTCTTCTAAGCACCCTTCACGTTTATGACCAAGCAGCGAGTTCTTTCCGGCATTCAAACGACAGGCAATCTGCATTTAGGAAACTATTTAGGAGCAATTCGCAACTGGGTCGAGGCGCAACGCCACTATGAAAATTACTTCTTTTTGGCAGATTTGCACGCGATAACCGTTCCCCACGACCCGTCTACCCTAGCCGCAGACACCTATCGAATGGCGGCAGTGTACCTCGCCTGCGGGTTAGATCTCAACCACACTACAATTTTCGTTCAGTCCCATGTGCCTGCCCACACCGAGCTTGCTTGGCTACTGAGTTGTGTTACTCCCTTAAATTGGTTAGAAGACATGATCCAATTTAAAGAAAAAGCCATCAAACAAGGGCAAGACGTTGGGACAGGACTTTTGACCTATCCCGTGTTGATGGCATCAGACATTTTGCTATACGAACCGGATAAAGTGCCGGTCGGAGAAGATCAGAAGCAACATCTAGAGATTACACGAGATATTGTCGATCGCTTTAACCACAAGTTTGCCACCTCCAAAGCTCCTGTGCTCAAACGTCCAGAACCACTGATTCGGGCAGAAGGGGCACGGGTGATGAGCCTCACCGATGGCACAAAAAAAATGTCGAAGTCTGATCCATCAGAGTTGAGCCGCATCAATCTTCTCGATCCGCCTGATGTGATTCAAACCAAAATCAAGCGCTGCAAGACCGATCCAATCCGGGGACTAACCTTTGGGGATGCGGAGCGCCCAGAGTGCAATAATCTGCTGACGCTCTATATGCTGCTCTCAGGCAAGCGCAAAGACGAGGTGACGGCTGAGTGCCAGGATATGGGGTGGGGGCAGTTTAAGCCGTTGCTGGCAGAAACTACGATCGCGGCGCTCAACCCGATCCAAGAAAAGTACGATGCCATTATGAAAGATCCAGGATACTTAGAAACCGTCTTGCGATCGGGGCGCGACCAAGCCCGTGCGATCGCAAACCAAACGCTCAACAAGGCTAAAACGGCAATGGGATACACCATTCCTAGCTAGACGTCATCTCTATCACCTTTGAGCGAGCTAGTAGAGCGTCAATTTTGAGTAGTTGAGAGTTGAGTTAACTACCCCATCTCCCCCCCTTAACCAACTACCAGATTAATTTCCTGTAAAAGTTTCGGACGATTTCTTCACCTTTTGAATCATTGACCGATACCCTAGAGCAAGCACTCCATCCCTTATCGTTCATGACAAACTTCCGATTTGCCCAATCCTACGGTCAAGCTCCGCTTTCCGCGTTTCGGACGGCGGCTGAAGCTGGCGAGTTTTTGATTACGGCGGAGGTTGCTCCTCCCAAGGGAGCCGATCCATCCCACATGTTGGCGATGGCGACGATGCTAAAAGGGCGAGTGCATAGCGTCAATATCACTGATGGCAGTCGGGCGGTGATGCGGATGTCGTCGCTGGTGTCGGCGGCGCTGTTGTTGCAGCAAAACATTGAGCCGGTCTATCAAGTAGCCTGCCGCGATCGCAACTGCATTGCCCTCCAAGCGGATCTGATGGGCGCGCACGCGTTGGGCATTCGGAATGTGCTGGCGCTGACGGGTGATCCGGTCAAGGCGGGCGATCATCCCACGGCACGCGGCGTGTTTGAGCTTGAATCCGTTCGCTTGTTAACGATGATTCGGAAGCTCAACGGCGGCTTAGATTGGAACGATCAACCCCTGACCGATGGCGCAACCGATCTATTCTCTGGAGCCGCCGTTGATCCCCAGTGTGGCAGTTGGTCAGGGTTGCAGAAGCGATTTGAGCGCAAGCTAGAAGCAGGGGCACAGTTTTTCCAGAGCCAGTTGATTACAGATTTTGATCGGTTAGATAAATTTATGACAGAAATTGCCAACGGTGCCGGAAAACCGATTCTTGCTGGCATCTTTTTGCTAAAATCTGCCAAGAACGCTCGGTTTATCAATCGGGCGGTGCCTGGGGTGAATATTCCAGAGTCGATTATCGAGCGGCTAGAGTGCGCTAGCGATCCGCTATTAGAAGGAGTTGCGATCGCGGCAGAACAGGTTTTACTTGCCAAAGATCTCTGTCAGGGCGTCCACATGATGGCTGTCAAGCGAGAAGATCTGATTCCCCAAGTTCTCGATTTGGCAGGCATTGCTCCGGTGGGTAAGCCCCGTGAGGTAGAAACCGCCCATCATAATAGCGTCAGCGTTTAAGGCGATCTTATGGCTCAGGCTGCGATCAGATCTAAAGCCCACTCGGCTCAACCCAAGGAATTGTGCTTTGATCAGATTCCCAGCGCGTTGGGTCAAATTCTCGTGGTGTCAGATGGCGAAAGCCTCTGTGCAGTAGATTTTTCTGACTATGAAGCGCGGATGAGGCAACGGCTTGAGCAGCGATTTGGGCATGTGAGGCTAGTGCCCACGTCAAATCCCCAGGGGATCGGCGATGCCCTTCAGTCTTACCTAAAGGGCAACGTCTCTAGCTTAGATGAGCTTCCGGTTAGCTTGGGCGGAACGCCGTTTCAACAGCAGGTTTGGTTGGCGCTGAGAACGATTCCAGTAGGGCACGTCTGGACGTATGGGCAACTAGCCCACCAGATCGGGCGACCAACTGCCTATCGCGCCGTGGGCATGACCAACGCGCTCAACCCGATCGCCATTGTGCTGCCGTGCCATCGCGTCATTGGCGCAAATCAGACGCTAACGGGTTATGCCGGGGGCTTAGAGCGGAAGCGCTGGTTACTTCACCATGAAGGGGTCACCGGGTACTGAGCGCGTTGAAATGACTGACAGAGTTGGAACGATAGAGCTACGATCGTAGACATTCTGCTGAAATAGGACATCGCGTAGCTCATGACCGACAGTTTTGGACTTCCGCAAAATCCCTACGTGGTGGGTCGCCCCGTCCCGCCGCTCAAATTTATCGGGCGCACCAGCGAGATCGAAACGGCGTTCGATCAAATCTTTAGCCGGAGTAATTTGGCGCTGTGGGGCGGTCCAGGGATCGGAAAATCGTCGTTTCTAGAACTGCTCGCCTCGCCTCACGCCTGGACACTGCGATCGCATGATCCCTCGAAGGCGGTCATTGTTATGCTCAGTTGTCTAAGCATCCAACCGTTTACAGCAACCCACTTTTGGCGAGAAGTGTTTATTCTTCTCAAAGAACAGCTTGACGATGAGCCAGACATTCAAGCCGAAGCGACAAAATATCTTGACGCAGAGACAACGAGTAAAGACTGTTTGAGAAGTATTTTGCGAGAGATCGGCAAGCGCGATCGATTTTTGCTGCTGCTGGTCGATGATTACGATGCCGCGCTTCGCCCCAATCAAAGCTATGGGGATCAAGACATCATGGTATTTTTGAGCGAGTGCCGCAACCTTGCCTCCCATTCGCGAGAGCGGCAGTTTCTCTCGATGGTCGTCACGTCGCTGCGCCGGTTAAACGAACTGGGACCCAAACTCAAGCCCGATGGTTCTCCCTGGTATAACCACTACTTATTTCAGCCACTTAAACCGTTTACAAACACCGAAATCGCAGGATTGCTAGGCGGATTGCCCATGACTCCTGCCCTGCGAGACGGCATTCACGAGGTTGCAGACGGCAATCCGGCACTGTTGCAAAATGCTGGGTTTTTGTTATATCGAGAACTCCGGGCAGGGCACGTCCCCGATGCGGATGCCTTTGCGAAAGATTTTCGCCAAATGACGGAACACTATTTTCAGGACATTTGGGATTTGTCGAATGACACGGAACAGACGTTACTTATGTTACTTGGTCTGGTTAACCTCAAGGGTCGAATCCTCGATAAACGTTACGATTTGGGCGATGTGGATATTATTTTCAGCCAAAAAGAGCGAGAATTAATGGATCTAGAGGAGCGTGGAGTGATTGTTTGTCAGGGGGATGACGGTCAGAAGGTCTATCAGTTTGCCTCGTCTCTTATGGAATGGTGGGTTGTTAAGGAAATTGCCAACAGGGACGAAGCCAGTTTGCAAGCGCGGCAAAAGCTCTTTCTCAACCTGATGAGCCACCGCCAAGCCGAGAATGTGACAACCGCGATTCGGTGGTTGTGGGATAACCGAGAAGCAGTGCCCTCGATTCTGGCGTGGTTAGGAAAGCTCTCGGCAGCATTGCCCAGGGGCTTTGTCCAGGGATAGATCGACCAGATAGATACTTTTCATTATTTATATGAGCGATTCATTCGGGCGCAGAAATCCTTATGTTATTGGTCGTCCCATTGTGGAACCGGAAATGTTTTTCGGGCGGGAGACCCTGTTTGAATTTATCGAAGATAATTTGCTGCAAGGGGCGCAGGTGATTTTGCTCCATGGGCAGCGCCGCATCGGTAAGTCGTCTGTGTTGGCGCAGATTCCAAACTTTGTAAAGCTCAAGGATTTTGAGTTTGTGCCGCTGTCGCTCGAAGGAGATAGCCGCAAGCCGATCGGGGTGGTGCTGCACGAGCTTGCACGAGACTCGCTAGATTATTTTGAGCGGGTGAGCGATCGCGTTGATGTCCCCACGATCGCAGCGTTGACCGAGCAGCCTCAACTGTTTGTCGATCGCTTCTTGCCCGATCTGCGCGAGGCGCTAGGCGTGAAGAATATTGTGCTGCTGCTCGATGAGTTTGATGCCGTCGGCAACTACCGCCCCGATATGAAAGATGCGGCGGGTCATCTTTTCCCCTTTTTACAGTCAGAAGTCTATCAGCACCGGGATTTATACATCATTCCGGTGGTGGGGCGGCAACTGACAGACCTGGGATCGCTGCTCAGCTTGTTCCGAGAAGCACCCTACCAGGAAGTGGGGCGGCTTGATCGTCGCAGTGCCGAAAAGCTGATTACGAAACCGGCTGGAAAAATTTTAGAGTACTTTCCAGGGGCGATCGACGAAATCTTAGAGCTTTCTGCGGGTCATCCCTACTTCACGCAGTTGCTTTGTTTCTCGCTATTTGTCAACGCGCGTCAGGAAGGGCGATGGAAAGTGATTCGAGACGATGTGCGAAAAATTGTGGATCAAGCGATCGAGTTTGGGGAAGGGGGGCTAGCCTGGTTTTGGGACGGCATTCCGTTGCCAGAGCGAGTGGTGTTTTCGGCGGCAGCGGAAGTTCCAGAACTGAAGCTAGCGGCTCATCCCACCGATTTGATTTTAGACTTTACGGAGACAGAACCGCTAGACTTGTTACGCGAGCACGGCGTGATTGTTACCGAAGAGATTCGCCGCAGTATTGCCAATTTGGTGAACTGGAAATTTTTGCAAGCGTCCACGCCTCGTCGCCCCTGGGTTCGATCGGCGACGATGCCGCCCAGCCTTGCCAGCTATCGGGTGACGATCGAACTGGTGCGCCGATGGTTGGTAAGCCGCCATCCGATTCGCAAGGAAATCAAAGAACTGGGGATGCTGAGTCGTCAAGCTCATGAACTGTATGAGATAGCACTGCGCGATCGCGAACTGCACGGAGCCACCCCCGCGATCGTTACCCTGCTCGATCGCGTCTTAAAACTCAATCCAAATCACTTTAAAGCGCTGTTAGAACTCGCCTCAACCTTGGCAGAATTAGAGCAGTTTCCCAGCGCGATCGCATATTACGAGCGCGCCTATTTGCTCGATCCGGTGCGGGTCAAAGATGCCTATGTCAAGGCGTTTTATAACTATGCCCAGGAACTCAGAGATATGGGGCAGTTTGATGAGGCGTTTGCTCGCCTGCAAGATGCCCTAGAGATTGAGCCTGACAATGAGCAAGCGTGGGACTTGCTCAACCAGCTTCGGCGTGCCAAAGAAATGGACGAAAAATTGAAGCTCAGCCCCCTAAAAGATGAAAATGGGCATGGGATTGATCTTCAGCAAGGCATTGAAAGTATTGAAAGCATCGATGAAGTGGAAGTAGAGGAAAAAGACTTGTCTATGCTGCACGACGACTTTTCCCATCTGGTAGAGCAGGTGAATGCCGAAGCCCCAAACGAATGGAGAGAGAAAGCACTGGAGCGGCTCGATGATCTTCAGCGAGAAATTTTTAACCGTCGGGAAGTAGATCTTGCCACGTTGGCGTATGTGCACCGTTGGTTTTACCGCAACCTGCCCTCAGCCCTATCGCAAACCATGACAGATTTCATCGATACGGTGATTTCGAGAACGTTTGGGCGACACGATCGCGAGGAAAAGTCAGAACCTCGCGAAGACCTGCCCGACAAACCTGAGCCTGATCAATGCTGACCTCAAGCCCTTCGTTGGGGCAAATCGCTTCATAATTGAAGACTGCGATCTAGCGAACCAACGTCATGTCAGACCCGAACGCAAAAGTTAGGTTTTAAATGCGATTACCTTGAGGAAGGAACCGTCCTAAATGGATTGATCCCGATTTGCACGAGCTAAAAAGCGATCGATTGCGGACGCGACCAAAATGCCGCGCAGGGGTGATGGCGATCGTAAATGCGCCTAAAAAGACTGCGATCGCATCGAAATTAAGACCAAATTTCTATTTAGAGACACAAGTCCTTTCTCTTGCGTGTAGTACAAAACCTCGCATCGCTGTAAAATGCCTTGAAGAATGGAGCAACGGAACCATGCGTTTAGGCAAAGTCGTTAAGTCAAATTCTCACTGCGATTATGTGGTGCAAGTCGATGATGAAATGGATTTTATTAACGCGCCACAAGCGGATGATTATGGCTTTGGGACGTTTGTAAAGCTAGAAGACGAGCCGCATAGTGGAGGAAGCCATCGCCATTGGGCGATCGGCATTGTCTACAATTCACAGTTGCTTAATCCGGCATTTCTGAGTTCGGGAGTGCGGCTGACGAGTGAGCCTGATCCAATGTTTACGCCCGACCAAATTCAGGAAGTAAGGACGTTGCTGTGGACGGTCTTGGTTGGCGCTGTTCAGGTCACACCGACCAATCGAACCTATGGAATTCAGGGAATTCCTCGCGTCGTGGTTCCGGTAAATACCCAAGTGCATCGGATGACCACGGAAGAAATTCATCAGTTTCATCTCAATCAAGAGGGGCGATCGCAGTTTTGCTATTACAGCCATTTATTACGCTGTGGCGGCACCTTTTCTGCTCAACTCACCCATCAGGTATTAGAAGAATTGATTCAATCTAAACTGTTCAAAGGAGCCGAAGAACGTGCCCTAATTGTGTTGTGCAGAGAGCTTGCTTGGAAGAACACAATGGGAGCTATGAAGTAGGGTTTGGACAATAGTTTTAGATGGTTATCTTTAGATGGTCTTATCTTCAGCTTCGAGGTGGTTAATTATGGCAAAAATGGACGAGTTGTTAACAGTTAATAACCAAATCAATAAACAGCGGAATGAACAGCAAAATCGCTTTCATTCCGCTAGTTTCTCGATCAATTCTTCCATTAATTAAAAACTGATAGAGAATCAATATCTAGTTGCTAAAAGCACCCTTGATGTTATCGATCGCACTTTCGACAGCGTTCTTGGTGTTATCGATTGCGCCCTGAGTCCGGGCAGCATCTTCTTCTGCTCTTTTCTCAATGCGAGCCGCATCTTTCTTGGCTTTGCGCTCAACAAAGCTCCCATCGCCATCAGTTGCGTTTTCAACTCGCTTGGCATTGCTTTTTGCAGTTTGCTCAACCTTATCTGCCGCATCGCGAACAAATCCTTTCGTTTCTCTGGCGTCTTTGGCAGCTTTATTTTGAGCCTGGCTGCCTGCGTCTGACGATGCGATTAGCATATCAGCAGGAGCCGCGATCGCAGCCATATTTGAGAAAAACGCACCCTGCCAAACGAAGGCGATCGCAAAGAGGCAAAACAGGGTAGTTGCCATCCAGCGCGCTACCGTTGACATCTGCTTTGCAAAATAATTCAGTTTCATAGACTACAATCTCCGTAAGATTTATGACTCTATTTTTACTTGATCTGACTTATGGGTCATATCGCTCCCCAGACAGAGGTTCTGTTGTCGAAAGTTGTTATGCAGATTCTTTCTTTTGACAGGTTAAATAAATGACCGCAAAGTGCTGCTTAATTCATACTCAATTCAATTGTTTGGTGAGCCAGTTATTAATTGCACTACATCGTAATTTGCCCCCTCTTAAAAGAGAGGGCAAAAGAACAAGGGCAACCATGTCTTGTATGACAGGATGAAAGAAGCAGATTAACTCAACTACTGCGTCGTTAGCACTTCAGAAGGCAATCGCTTAAACTCTAACCGCTCGGTTTCACCGACATCTACAAAGATAGTATCGCCAGTCGTATATTCGCCCCGGAGAATTTGCTTTGCGATCGCAGTTTCCAACTCTCGCTGAATTGCCCGTTTTAGCGGACGCGCTCCATAGACCGGATCGAAGCCCAAATCTGCCAAGAAATCGAGCGCCGCATCCGACAACTTAAGCGACATCTTGCGCTCTGCCAACCGCTGCTCCAACCGCTTGATCTGAATCTTGATAATTTCGCGGAGTTCAGATTTCTGCAAGCTGTGGAAGATAATGGTGTCATCGATTCGGTTCAAAAATTCTGGACGGAACGTTGATCGCATCGCCTCCATCACCCGCGATCGCATCTCTTCATAACGAGCATCATCGCCGCCATACTCCAGGATATACTGCGAACCAATGTTTGATGTCATGATGATGATTGTGTTTTTGAAGTCTACCGTGCGACCTTGAGAATCAGTAACGCGACCATCATCAAGAATTTGCAGCATCACGTTAAACACATCGGGATGCGCTTTTTCAATCTCATCAAACAAAATCACCGAATAGGGACGCCGCCGAATTGCTTCGGTAAGTTGCCCGCCTTCTTCGTAGCCTACATAGCCCGGAGGCGCACCGATCAACCGAGAAACCGCGTGCTTCTCCATATATTCCGACATATCGATTCGCACCATGGCTTCTTCGGTGTCGAACAGGAAGGACGCCAGCGCTTTGGCAAGTTCGGTTTTACCAACCCCCGTCGGACCTAAGAAGATAAAACTTGCCGTGGGGCGGTTTGGGTCGGCAAGTCCTGCGCGCGATCGCTGAATCGCATCCGCCACGGCAGTCACCGCTTCATCTTGCCCAATCACGCGCTGATGCAGCACATCTTCCAGTTTCAGAAGTTTCTGCATCTCCGATTCAACGAGTTTGCTCACCGGAATGCCCGTCCATTTAGAAATGATTTCGGCAATATCCGATTCGGTCACTTCCTCGCGCAGCAAAGTTTTTCCGCTTTTCTGCGTCTGCGAAAGTTGGGTCTCTGCTTCTTGCAATCGGCGGTTGAGATCGGTGAGTTTGCCGTACTTCAACTCGGCGGCGCGGTTGAGATCGTAATCGCGTTCGGCTTGCTGAATCTCGATATTGACCCGCTCAATTTCTTCTTTCAGCGTCCGCAACTGATCGATAATGCCTTTCTCAGCCTGCCATTGGGCGTTAAATCGGCTCTGCTCTTCTTTGAGATCAGCAAGTTCTCGATCAAGCCGTTCTAAGCGATCGCGCGATGCCGGGTCATATTCATTTTTTAGCGACAGGCGCTCCATTTCCATTTGCAGAATCTTACGATCGACTTCATCCAACTCTTCAGGTTTGGACGTAATTTCCATTTTGAGTTTGGCTGCCGCTTCGTCTACCAGGTCGATGGCTTTGTCGGGCAAGAAGCGATCGCTGATATAGCGGGCAGACAAGGTTGCCGCCGCGACCAACGCGCCATCGGAAATCTTCACATTGTGGTGGATCTCGTAGCGATCTTTCAAACCGCGCAAGATCGAAATGGTGTCTTCTATATCCGGCTGATCGATGTACACCTGTTGAAATCGCCGTTCGAGGGCAGCATCTTTTTCAATGTACTTGCGATACTCATCAATCGTCGTTGCCCCAATGCAGCGCAACTCTCCCCGCGCCAGCATCGGCTTCAGCAGGTTTCCGGCATCCATGGCACCTTGGGTTGCCCCAGCCCCCACGACGGTATGAATTTCGTCGATAAATAAAATAATTGCGCCACGCGAGTCGGTTACTTCTTTAAGCACCGCTTTTAGGCGCTCCTCAAACTCGCCGCGATATTTTGCTCCCGCAATCAGGGCCCCCATATCCAAGGCAATCAGCTTGCGATCGCGCAACGATTCTGGCACATCCCCATTGATGATCCGTTGAGCAAGACCTTCCGCGATCGCGGTTTTACCCACCCCCGGTTCACCGATCAGCACTGGATTGTTTTTGGTGCGCCGAGACAAAATTTGAATCGTGCGACGAATTTCGTCATCCCGCCCGATCACCGGATCGAGTTTGCCTTGCCGAGCATACTCGGTCAAATCGCGTCCATACTTTTCTAACGATTCGTACTTATTTTCAGGCGTTTGATCTGTCACTTTTTGATTACCCCGAACCTGCGCGATCGCATCATTTAGTTTCGTTTCATCGACTTTAAACTCGGTGAGCAATGCTCTGCCAAACCGCTCATCTTTGGCATAGCCTAGCAGCATATGCTCTATAGAAATAAAATCATCGCCAAATTGTTTGCGGTAATCTTCAGATCGATCAAGCAACGTATCGGCACTGCGCCCCAAATAAACAGATGACCCGCTGCCAGATACCTTGGGCTGGCGGTTGATGTATTCATCGGCGCGATCGCGCAACTGCTGTACATTCACACCAAGCTTGTTAAAAATGCTGGTGGCGAGTCCATCTTGTTCAAGCAGTGCCTTGAGCAAATGTTCCGTTTCGATCTGCTGCTGCTGCGATTGCTTGACAATTTCTGGAGTGCGAACGATCGCTTCCCAGGCTTTTTCGGTAAATTTATTGGGATCGGTTGGCTGCATCGCGTTCCCCTCTGTCGTCACGTCTAGATCTCGATACCGCTATTGTAGAGAAGCTAGCGCCATTGGGAAGATCGGTGTTTACACCTCTTCAAAGGGAAATTGCCGAAACTCAGGTGCTCAGCAGATTTATATCGAACCCTTTTTTTTACAGCGTTACGGTAGAGCCGACCATCTAGTGCCCAAAGTTCTGCGTTTGGATACTGCTTGATGGGTAAATTGATCCAGTCGAAAGCCAAGCTGATTGAGCCTTAGAACGGGCAACAGATGTGTTAAATATCTAGACTGTTTCGCTTTCAAAAGCACTCCAAGTTACCAGTAAATTTAATGTTGAGTTGTTTGGGTTTAGCAACTTCAGCCCTTCTGCGATCGCACCCTAATATCGATCCGAGGAAGTAACTTCGGGCGTCTCTTCTAGGGGTTGCGGCACCGCTTTACGACCCCGGAACCGCGACAATAGCGACACAATCACAATATAAAGAATCGGCGTGATAAACAAGCTCAAGAACGTCGCTACAAACATGCCGCCAAACACGGCTGTTCCTAACGACTGACGGCTTCCTGCCCCGGCTCCTGTGGCAATGACCAACGGAAAAATGCCGAGCAAGGTCGATAGAGCCGTCATCAGAATGGGGCGTAACCGCTCTTGAGCCGCATCTAACGCCGCGTTGGTAATCGACAACCCTTTGCCCCGCAATTGATTGGCAAACTCAACAATCAAAATCGAATTTTTGCTCGATAAGCCAATCAGCATCACTAGCCCAATCTGACAGTAAATGTCGTTTTGCAGCCCGCGCAAAGATTGAGCGAGCAACGCCCCTAGAATTGCTAAGGGAACGGCTAACAAAATGATGATCGGATCGACATAGTTTTCGTACTGCGCCGCCAAGACCAAAAACACCAGCACCAGCCCCAACCCAAAGATCAATGGGGCTTGTGATCCAGACTCAATTTCATCGAGAGACAAGCCCGACCATTCATAGCTAAATCCGGCAGGTAACGATTGGGCAACCTCCTGCATTTTTGCGATCGCATCTCCTGAGCTATAGCCTGGGGCAGGGTTGCCCGTAATTTCGACCGCCCGAAACAGATTATAGTGCGTGATGGTTTGAGGAGATGTCGTTGGGGTCAGCGTTACTAGATTGCTGAGCGGAATCATTTGATCGGTTGCCGATCGCACGTAAAGCTGATTGATGTCTTCTGGCTTAGTGCGATATTGCTGATCGGCTTGCACATACACGCGATAATTGCGCTGCTCTAACGTGAAATCATTCACATATTGAGACCCGATCGCCGTTTGCAGCGTCTGCAAAATATCGCCTACCGAAACCCGCAGCGATTCAGCCATCTCGCGATTGATGTCGATCTGATACTTCGGGGAGTTGGCAGAAAATGTACTAAATACGCCCTGGAGTCCTTCGGTTTGGTTGGCTTGCCCTAGCACCTGCCCCAAGGTTTGCACCAATCCGTCTAGTTCACCGCCACTGCGCCGATCTTGCAGTTTTAGGGTAAAGCCACCAAAGTTACCCAACCCCTGCACGACCGGGGGGTTGATGGGCAAAATCAGAGCTTCTGGAATCGTCGAGAGTTCCGCAGTTAAGGTCTGAATCAAGGCTTGAATCGATTGATCTTTGCCTCTACGCTCTGCCCAAGGTTTTAGCGTCGTAAAAATAATTCCCGTATTAGAGGAGTTGCCGCTAAAGCTAAATCCTCCCACTGCAAAGGTTCCTACCACTTCATCGAGGGGCAGCAGTTTCTCTTCGATTTTGCGAATGGCTGTATCGGTGTAGCTAAGCGAAACGCCTTCCGGAGCCTGAACGATCGTAATGAAATAGCCCTGATCTTCTTCGGGCAAAAAGCCAGTGGGAACCTGAATGTAAAGCAGGGCTGTAATGCCCAGCAGCACAACAAAGACTCCGACAACCAAACCTTTAACCTGGACAAGGTAGCCCAGAATCGACTGATGACCCCGCCGCAGCCAGTCTAGCCCTCGATTGAACCGGATGAAAAACCAGTTTGCCCATCGGGGAGGATGCTGATCTCGACGCAATAACAACCCCGCGAGGGAGGGCGTTAGCGTCAAGGCTAGAAAGGTTGAAACGGCGATCGAAAAGGCGATCGTTAGCGCAAACTGGCGATAGAAGGCTCCGGTAATGCCAGGAAAAAAGGCGACCGGAACAAAGACCGCCATCAACACAAGAGACGTGGCAACGACGGCGCTCGATAGTTCTTGCATGGCTGCGATCGCAGCTTGGCGCGGGCGCATCCCTTGCTCTTTGATTTTTTTACCAATATCCTCGACCACCACGATCGCATCGTCAACCACCATCCCCGTGGCTAGGGTCAGCCCAAACAGCGTTAACGAATTAATGGAAAATCCGAAACCCCGAATGAATAGAAAGGTGCCGATCAACGCTGCCGGAATTGTAATCGATGGAATTAACGTGGTTCGCCAATCTTGAAGAAAAAGAAAGATGATCAAAATTACCAAGGCAACAGCAATGAAGAGGGTGATGATCACTTCCTCTAGAGAGGCTCTCACAAAACTTGTTGTGTCAAACGCAACTTCATACTTGATCCCTGGGGGAAACGTGGTTTGCAACCGAGCCATTTCCGCCTTGACCTGATCGGCAACCTCAAGAGCATTGCTGTTGGACAATTGAGAGACTCCGATTCCTACAGCATCCTGCCCTCGGTAGCGCAAAAACGAGCCATAGTTTTCTGCTCCCAGTTCCACCCGTCCCACATCTTTGAGGCGAACCAGCGAACCATTGTCCTCGGCTCTGAGAATTAGGTTCTCAAACTGCGACGGCTCGGTAAATTGAGTCCGCGCTTCTAAATCAATCTGGTACTCCAGATTATCTCGAACTGGGGGTTGCCCGAGTTGCCCGACTCCTACCTGCACGTTTTGGTCACTGAGCGCATTCACTACATCTTGCGGGGTGAGGCTGCGAGCAGCTAGCCGGGGCGGATCGAGCCACAGCCGCATGGCATATTGCCGTTCGCCAAAAAGTTGCACTTCAGCAACGCCTTGAATTCTCCGGATCGCGTCGATCACGTAGCGATCGACATAGTTGCTCAGAAAGAGGGGTTCGTACGCGTTATTTTCAGCAAAGATGCCGATCGCCAGCAGGAATCCGCTATTGCTGCGGTTCACCGATATGCCCGTGCGCTGCACCGATTCGGGCAGTTGTGGTTCGGCGCGAGATACGCGGTTTTGCACATCGATCGCGGCTAAATCTTCGTTGCGATCGCTCTCAAAGGTGGCGGTGATCGTACTCGTTCCTGAGTTGCTGCTGCTCGACTCAAGATAGCGCAGCCCTTCCACCCCGTTAATTTCTCGCTCAATAATGTTGGTCACCGTGTTCTCCACCACTTCTGCACTCGCCCCGGTGTAGTTTGAGGTGACCACAACTTGAGTGGGCGCAACTTTGGGATATTGCGCGATCGGTAACGTCGGGATGCTCGCTGCACCCAACAGCACGATGATAATGGCACAAACGGAAGCGAAAACAGGTCGTCTAATAAAAAATTCAGCAAACATAATCGCTTAGGGGGTCGTAGTGGAGAGACGAGTAATTCACCCAATTCAGGCTGACGGTTGACTTGTTTTTCCGTGCAAAGCGTTGCTAAAGCCGTTCCTTGCTTCTCCTGGTATGAGTTAACTCTTCGGGTTCATTGGCGGCGGTTCAACGTTTGCGACGGGAGCGATCGCAGCTTGGTTGAGACCCTATTGCTGAGGATTAATGGGCGCACCATTCATCAGACCCAACGTTCCAGACACCACAATTTGCTCACCAGCTTGCACTCCATCTAGTACCTGATAGCGGTTTCCTTGCAGTGCGCCCAATTTGACAGGGCGCTGCTCAGCCACAAGGGGTGGTTGTCCCTCTGCTTGCTGTTGCTTTGCCACAAATACAAACGGCTGTCCGGCAAACCGCGACACTGCCGTTGTGGGAACTAAAACGCCAGGTTTTTCGCTCCACACCACCCGCGATCGCACAAATTGGTTGTCTCGCAGTTGCCCTTGAGCATTGTTAAACACAGCTTTGGCGAGAATGCTTTGAGCAGCGGCTTGCACGCGCGACTCAACAAAACTAATCTGCCCCACTCCCAACGGTTTGCCCTGGGCATCACTGAGTTCTACTCGCAGCCCAGGTCGCAGCACCGACGATCGCTCCACCGGAATGGACAGCCGTAACTCCAATTGGTTGTTTTGCGTCAGCGTCCCCATAACGTCCTCTGTGGCGACAAATTCCCCAACCTTCACTGGAATATCGCCGACCGTACCTGCAAACGGGGCGGTCACGGTGTTGTTTTGCAGGGTTGCTTGGGCAGCGTCTACTTGCGCCTGTGCTTGCTGGACAGCCGATTCCGATTCAGACAATCTGGCACGAGCCGCCTCAATCCGCTGATTTGCTGCGTTGAGACGCGCGATCGCGCTCCTGCGATCGCGCTCCCGAATATCCAGTTCTGATCGCGAAACCGCCCCTGCCCGAAACAGTTGCAGCCGCCGCTGATATTCTGCATTTTGCAGATCTACCTCTGCGATCGCTTCTCCCCGGCCTGCCTGGAGCGCCTGTAATTCCTGATTTGCGGTGCTGCGAGCCGCTCGCGCCGAATTGACAGCCGCTTGAGAACTGGCAACCTCTGCCTGCCTTACATCCGGGTTGAGTTGAATCAAGCGTGCGCCAGTTTCCACGCGATCGCCAGCCTGCACAAAAATTTGACTGACTCGCCCGCTCACTTCTGGTCTAAGCTGTACCGAGTTTAAGGAGTCAAGATTGCCGACAAACTCTGAGGTTTCTTGTACCGTTCCGGTATCAAGCGTTTCGAGAGAGACGGCTGATGCACGGGCTGCATCTGGCGGAGCTTGGGCGGCAGATTGGCGACCTTGCCACCAGCGCCACCCAAAACCAAGCCCAGCCAGCAAAAGTGCCAGCCCGATAAGGCTAAACCAAAATGTTTTTCGATGCGGATGACGAAGCTGAGGAATCGAAGAAGATTCGTGGTGATCAGCATCTGAGGTAGGCGTAGCGCGATCGGGAGAATCTGCTGGCATCATGATGGTGATCAATAATTAAGGGCGGAACTGCAAAGATCGCTCACTTACCGAAATGACGTAACTTGAATGATGAAAAAACGGGTTGGCGTGAAAATATAGTACGTGTAAGAAATTTAGGGTCTGTCAAATTATAGAGGAAAGCTCTTCTAAAAAGCTATCGATTGCTGCCTGCCTTGTAAAGTATGCAGCCGTTTGTTGGGTATCGAAATAGAAGCTAGATGCAGTGCCCAATTGAGGGGTTATTGTTCTAAACGTAATACCAAATTAATCTGTCAAGGCTAGAGATGTGCGATCTCCCCCAACCCCTCCTGAGTCAGGAGAGGAGCCAGAAAGTCTCTCCTGACCATGGGGGTCGAGGATCTGTCGCAGTGAACAATCAATTTGGTACAACCTTAAAAGAGCAGCGGCTTGCACCCCCTTTTAAGCAACCGTCATGAAGAAGCCACTTCAAAATCTGTCCCAAGGTGTATAGATAAATTAGAGGGATGGCAGGACTATAGGGTTGTGAGGAGTTAAAGAGCGAAATAGAAAAGCAGAAAAGCCTTTGGAGTCGAAACACGGACAGACGCCCAGGGGTTTTTCTCTTTTATCAGGCAACTGCGTTAGTCCTAAAGCATTTCTAAACATAACTGTCGGAAGTGATCCCCGCGTTGCTCGAAGTTGGGATATTTGTCAAAACTGGCGCACGCAGGCGAAAACAAGACGACCTGAGCAGAATATTGTTTTGCCACCTCTCGCGATCGCTCTACTGCCCGCTCCATCGTTTCTACAATTTCATAGGTGGAATATCCAATGTCATCGAGCCGTTTTGCAAAGGTAGGAGCCGCTTCGCCAATCAGCAGTACGGCGGCGGCGTTGCGTTGAATCACCTTGAGCCAGGCGTGATCGTTGCCAACTTTCGGCTCACCGCCAGCGATCAAAATGGCGGGACGTTTAACCGCCGACAATCCAACTTCGGCAGCATCATAATTTGTGGCTTTGCTGTCATTGATAAAATCGATGCCATTCCAGGTGCAAACCTGTTCCAATCGATGAGCCACACCCGGAAATTCTGCAACGGCTGTTGCGATCGCATCATTCTCCACACCCGATAAATGCGCTGCCGCCACTGACATCAAAAGATTTTGCAAATTGTGCGCTCCTGGCATCCGCAGTGCATCCGCCCGAACGATTTGCTGATCTGCCATGATCACCCAACCGTCTTCAATATACGCACCGAGTTCGGACTTGCCCAACAATTTAGATTTGCCGTTCACACTCGTCCAACACGCCTCAGCGTGAACGGGATAGCTGTGCTGAAGTCCAATGTTGCGTAGGTAAGGATCATCTCCGTTGAGGATTTGAATGTCGGATTGTTGGAGCAAGTGAGCTTTGAGATTGAAATAGTTTTCTAGGGTTTTATGACGGGCAAGATGGTCAGGTGTGAAGGTTGTCCAGATGCCGATTTTAGGCGCGATCGCAGGAGAAGATTCGATCTGATAGCTGCTGAGTTCTGCGATCGCATAGTCTGGTTTTTGCTCCAATAGCGCGACTTCACAGGCGGCATAGCCAATGTTGCCAAACGCAGGCGCACGGCACCCTGCCGTCTCAAAAATTGCGGCGGTTAGCGCTGTCGTCGTCGTTTTGCCATTGGTGCCCGTAATTGCAACCCACGGGCAGAATTGAAGATAGCGCCACGCGAGTTCCATCTCTCCGATCGTGTCGATCCCCAACTCTCGCGCCTTGACCAAACTCGGAAGATCCCACGGCACCCCCGGACTGACCACAATTAACTCTGGCTTGGTAGATTCTGGATCAAAGGTATCGCCAAGCTGAACGTTAATTCCTTCAGAGAGAAAATCGTGTTGCTGTTGGTGCAATGCCGCAGAGGTGCCGCGATCGCTAATCGTAACTTGCCATCCTTCTCGGTTGAGCAATCGAGCGGCGGCATTCCCAGATTTTCCTAAACCAATTACAGAAGCGCTAGGCATCGTCAACAGGGGCGAGAAATTTGCACTCTTTATCGTACTGCCTAAAGATTCATTACAGTTCATAGGATTGTGACATGGTATTTCCTACACGTATAATTTACTCGTTAGAATGTAACGACCAATGTACCCAACCGCTAAGCAAGAAGCGAAATGTTTTATTCTCTGCCAACGAATTACCGCTATGTTTCTCCCGATCTGGATTGTTAGACTCGATGAGCGAAACGGAGAAATCTTTATTTTGGCAGGAGAAGAAATGGCAATTGTGATCAACCCTGATGGAGAGTGGGAATTTGATAATGAAGCCTAACTTTAAAATAATGAGTATCCCTGAGTTGAAAGCGTATTTGCTAGAAAACCGTAACGATGGGGAAGCCATTCACGCGATCATCGAAAAGATTCATCTGAATCCCAACACCCAACGCTATTCGGCAGAAGATGCCGATCGCTTGCCCGAAATTTACGAAGAGCATCGCAAACGGCGGGGAGCTTAGGAAGCTTGTTTCGCAATGGCTCCAAAATCCGCTAATACGCGCCCGTGATTGCGGAGAATTCCGAGTAGGTTCAAGCGATTCTGTTTGATATCAGGATCGTCATCCATCACCAGTACGCTATCTTCACCATCAAAAAAGCGGCTGACTGTAGGTGCGCTCTGGCTAAGAGCGTCGATCAGTTTGGCATAGTCTGCGTGCCCTTGCATGGTTTGGTTTAACTGCTGCAAAGCATCGTAGAACGCTTTCTCGGAATTCTTTTGGAATAGATCAGGGCGAACAACAGCGGTTGGATCAAGCTGTTGAGTGTCTAAGTTGCCTTGAGCGGCGAGGCGAGAGGCGCGGTTTACGGTTTCGTAGATGGCAGACAAGCGCCCGTCGTTGCGAATCGTTTGGAGGAATGAGGCGCGATCGCGCACGTCCAACAAATTAGACAACGCCCGCTCTGTATACGCCTGGTCGTTCTCACCCAACACCGCATTCACTAAGTCATAATCAATGGTTCGATCTTCACGCAGCAATGTTTCAACTCGTTGCAAGAAGAACTCTTTTAGCTGTTTCAGCAGATCTTCAGGCGTGAGTTTGAGTTGGTCAGAAGTAGTTACGATCGCGTCCAGCAGTTCGTTGAGATTGAGATTGAGATTGGCTGCCCAGGTGATGTTGACGATCGCGGTTGCTGCCCGCCGCAACGCAAACGGATCAGATGACCCGGACGGAATCAGTCCTAGCCCAAAAATTCCAACGAGGGTATCCAAGCGATCGGCAAGACCAACCACTTGCCCGACAATTGTTTGAGGCAACGCATCGCCTGCGCCTTTGGGCAAATAATGTTCTGAAATTGCAACGGCAACCGCTTCGGGTTCACCGCTCGATCGCGCATATTTCTCACCCATGACGCCCTGCAATTCAGGAAATTCTCCCACCATTTGCGTCACGAGATCGGCTTTACACAAGAGTGCGGCGCGTTGAATGTGCGTTGAAGTCTCGCCTGTGATGTTTAGTTGAGTAGCGAGTTGAGATGCGATCGCACCAATTCGATCCACCTTCGATCTTACCGATCCGAGATCCGCTTGAAAGGTCACCGTTTCGAGTTTAGGTAAGTAGCTTTCGAGCGGCACTTTGCGATCGGCGTCAAAGAAAAATTTGCCATCCGATAACCGCGCTCGAATCACTCGTTCGTTTCCCGCCGCAATAATATCTGCCTTTTTTGGATCGCCATTAGAGGCCGTAATAAAATAGGGGAGTAACTCCTTCGAGCCTTTCTGACAAACCGGAAAATAGCGCTGGTGACTTTCCATTTCTGTTGTTACCACTTCTGACGGAATCTCTAAAAATTCTGCATCAAATTTGCCAACAACCGCAGACGGATATTCGACCAAATTCGTCACTTCACGCAACAGATCGGGGTTCACGATCGCAATGCCTCCAACCTGTTCTGCGGCGGCTCGCACTTGAGACTCAATCGTGGTTTGTCGCTGCTGAGGATCGACATTGACAAACGCAGACGCCAACGTAGAAACATACGCTTCTGCATTGGGAATCGAAACAGGATTTGGATGCAAAACGCGATGCCCTAAAGATTGGCGACTGCTGTGATAAGAAATGGAATGACTAACAATCGCGATCGGTAAAACCTCATCATCGATCAATGCGACTAACCATCGAATCGGACGAGAGAACTTTAAATCTCCATCGCTCCAACGCATGAAGCGCTTGCCGTCGAGTCCGGTAATCCATTGGGGAACCTGTTCGGTGAAGAGGTCTGCGATCGCACGTCCTTTAATCCGTTTCTGCACAAAGACAAAATCGCCCTTTTCCGTCGGGCGGATTTCCAACGCATCGAGGGAAACGCCTTGCTTCTGAGCAAAGCCTTCTGCCGCTTTGGTCGGCTGTCCATCTTTGAAGGCTGTTTTTGCCGGAGGCCCTTTCACTTCTTCATCTTGGTCAGGCTGCTGACTCGGCAACCCTTTGATCAAAACCGCCAAGCGGCGCGGCGTCCCGTAATATTCGATTGCCTCTGAGGTGAGATTGAGTTCCGTCAGAAGTTTTGGAAGGCGCGATCGCCACTGATTTAGCGCCTCATCGACAAAACGTGCAGGTAATTCTTCTGTCCCAACTTCGAGTAAAAATGACGGCATGATTCTTCAGTCTCTAGAGGCAAGATAATTCGCAAATTAATCAATTTCACTAGTTTACCGCGTAGGATGAAGGGTGAAGATACGGTCTTGTTTTTGGAGGCAGTGGCTATGGTATTAGACCTGCGATCGACCCAATCAGACATCATCTATCCAGACAGCGACGGGCAACCGATGGCAGACAATACAAAGCAGTTTGAGTACATTGTTTACATCAAAAAAGGACTCGACTGGATTTTTGCCAACCATCCAGACGTGTTTGTGGGCGGCGATTTGTTGTGGTATCCGGTTGAGGGAAACAACAAGCTACGACAAGCCCCAGATGTCATGGTGGTGTTTGGCAGACCCAAGGGCGATAGAGGCAGCTATCAGCAGTGGAGAGAAGAAGGCATTCCGCCGCAAGTTGTGTTTGAAATTATCTCGCCTGGAAATACGGTTCCTGAGATGAATCGCAAACATCTGTTTTATGAGCGTTATGGCGTCGAAGAATATTACTTATACGATCCCGATCGCCTCAATTTGGCAGGCTATCTGCGAGTTGAAGATACGCTAGAAGAAATCGACGCCATGGCTCAATGGATTAGCCCTCGCTTGCGGGTTCGATTTGAGTTAAACGACGCGGGAAAACTTACACTCTATCGACCCGACGACCAGCCGTTTGAAACTTATGAAGAAGTTGCTACCCGCGCCGAGCAAGAACGTCAACGCGCCGAGCAAGAACGTCAACGCGCCGAGCAAGAACGCCAACGCGCCGAACAAGAACATCAACGGGCAGAAGATGCCGAAGCGAGAGCGAGCCTTCTAGAAGAACGGCTCAGAGCCGCAGGTATCGATCCTGCCGACTTGAAATAGAAACTCTTCTGCTAAGCTCGCCGCTTTCCTGCTCATCGACATCAAATCGATTGAGCTAGATTCAATTAGGAAAGAGCGATCGTGGCTATAATCACTATTCATCCCCCCATCTTGCAGCCTGGCAATGACAACTTCTCCCCGTAGAACTTTTAAATCTGGCATAGATCGATTGGTAGACGCGATCGCAAGCGAAACAACGGTCTATGTCATCAAACGGCTATTACAAGCTCTCCTTACCCTCTTCCTTGCCTCAGCGCTCAGTTTCTTCATTATTCAGCTTGCACCCGGAGACTACCTCGACACCCTGCGAGAAAATCCTAAAATCTCTCCCGAACGGATTGAGCAACTCAGACGGCAATTTTTGCTAGATAAATCTTGGATCGAGCAGTATTTTCGCTGGGTGTGGAACATTGTCACCCAAGGCGATTTTGGCACCAGCTTTGTCTACAATCGCTCGGTCGTTTCGCTCCTGTGGGAACGGGTTCCGGCAACGCTGCTGATTGCGTTGACCTCGCTGGTGTTAACCTGGGCGATCGCTATTCCGCTGGGGATTGTTGCGGCGATTTATCAACAGCGCTGGGTTGATCGAATTTTGCAAGTCATTAGCTACACCGGGCAAGGATTTCCGAGCTTTATTACGGCGTTGCTGCTGCTGATTTTGGCGCAAAATACGTCGCCTCTGTTTCCGGTCGGGGATATGACCAGTGTAGATTTCGCTGATTTAAACTGGTTTGGTAAGTTTCTCGATGTGGGTTGGCATGTCATCTTACCGACGATCGCGCTGAGTGTCACAAGTTTTGCTGGGTTACAGCGCATCATGCGGGGTCAATTGCTGGATGTGTTGCGGCAAGACTATATTCAAACGGCACGGGCAAAAGGCTTGCCAGAAAACCGAGTCATTTATGTTCACGCGCTGCGAAATGCGATTAATCCTTTGATCACGCTGCTGGGATTTGAGTTTGCAAGCCTGCTGAGCGGGGCGTTTATCATCGAATTTTTCTTCAACTGGCCGGGCTTAGGACGATTGATTCTTCAAGCAGTGCAGGCGCAAGATTTGTATCTGATCATGGCAAGTCTGATGATGGGTGCGGTGATGCTGATTGTGGGTAATTTGATTGCTGATCTGCTTTTGAAAGCGGTTGATCCTCGCATCAAATTAGCAGACATAAATTGATAGGGTTGGGTCACGTTGCCTAAATTTTGAATCATCTATATTTTCCTAACTATGCTTTCCTAACTATGTTTTCTCAAAGCTATTATTTGATTCGCTCTAGAATAGACGGGAGCTATCTAGCGGCTTATCCCAACCAAGCGGACGACGATCAGGCACGAGCACCCGCCGATGGCTATGTTTTGGTGTTTTCGGAACATGCAGACGGGTTGATGTACCTCAACAAGTTTGCGGCAGAGGTGCGCGATCGCTTTACGATCGAGTCGCTGCCAGGAGGGCAAATTGCCAGCGTTCTCAATCGTTGGGGATACAAAGGGCTGGGCATGGTCAACGATCCATTGCTACCCAGCGTTGATTTTCTATCGAAGGCATAATTAAACGGCGTCCTCATCCTCCATAAGGAGGGCAAGTAGTTTTTGCAAATTCATCCCCGTTACAGATGTGATGGAACCCTGTATTTTGAGTAGATGGATATAGATTAACTTCACCTCTAATTGTTTCTCGGTCATCGAGATTCTAGAGAGAAATCTATTGCCCTTTGGAGGATATTGTATGAAGTCTATGTTAAAAAAAGTACGTGCTTTACTCGTAGTTTCGATCTGTGCATTATTGGTGTTCTTAACGGTGATTCCGCCTGCTGCGATCGCCACTCCGATGAAAGGTGAAGCCAGCGAGACTGCCAAGATTTATGAGCAGACTGCGGTAGATGCGATCAACGAGGGGGGACCTAAATCTTTAGATAAGATTCAAGAAAGACAGTCTGGTGGATTGAACGAGATTCAAGGAACGGCTGGCTTTGACCAGCAAAAGCGCCCTAGCAACTCTCAAGGTGACACGATCGAGAGCAAGATCAAGCGCGGGCTGGATAAGGCTGAATCAAAAAGTAAGGATGCTGTAGAGTCGGCGAAGGATGTAGTCCGGTAAGCTGTCGCCTTTAGCTTGGCTTTTCAGGATTTGAGCCTGGTACGAGTTAGTAACTGTAAAGTCGGAGACCATTATCGTCTCCGATTTTTTGATGTTGGGTGCAAAAGCGATAGGCTCATACAATGAATCTTTATCCATCTCAGTCGGTTCACGAACGTGGGTTTCTACCTTTCTAAACATGCAGAACAGCAACTAGAGCGGCGTAAGATTCCCAGTGAGCTACTCAATTCTGTGTTAGAACGTCCTCAACAGGTGATTGAGCAAGACGATAGCACCCATATTTATCAGTCTCAACTCCGATTCGAGAACGGAAGAAGTTATTTGTTGCGTGTCGTTGTCTCAGCCCAGACAGAACCTGCGATCGTGATGACTGTTTATAAGACAAATCAAATTTCTCGCTATTGGAGGTCGGAATGAAAGTTGTGTATGACCCGGAAGTGGATATTTTAACGATTGTGTTCTCTGAAGCAGACGTTGAAGAGAGTCATGAAGACCGTTCGGGGGCAATTTTGGACTATGATGCGTCTGGAAATCTAGTAGGGTTGGAGATTTTGAATGCATCGAAGCAAGTCAATAATCCACTCCAGTTAGAACATGTGATTACAGGGTGAGCGGCTTGAGGAGGCAAGGAGCGATCGCAGAGATCGCTCCTTTTCAAAACAAAGAACGATGGCATTTGAAGTACACAAGCTTCGCTATACAGAGCGTTTGCTCTGCAAGCTCCGTAGAATCATGCTCAAAACAGTCCTGCAATTGCGAATTCAAGTAAGATAGAAGCGATCGTCTGACCATTGAACCTATGAGAGCTATCGAGATTACTGGCAGCGTTGATGAAGAAGGATTCGTCCAGCTAGACCAACCGCTAGCGGAGGCAAAATTGACTCGTTTTCGAGGGATTTTGTTATTCCCGGAGGTAGATAATTCTCAGGATCAAGAGTGGTCTTTGTCTGCTATCCAAGCCTCAACGGGTGATTTGCTAGACGATCCAGAGGAAGACATCTACACCTTAGAAGATGGCGAGCCGCTGGATGACGAAGCGTAGGACTGTTCTAGTTGAGTTTCCCTATGATGATTTGTCAGATAGCAAACTTCGCCCTGCATATTGCCTAACTGACCCCGTTGGAGACAATCGCCATGTTATTTTTGCCCTGATTACCAGTCGCATTCCTATGCAACTGCTGGAAACCGATGTTGTTTTAGATGCGGCTCATCCAGATTTCGTGACAAGCGGACTCAGAATGCCTTCTACTCTCCGTCTGAATCATCTGATTACTCTTCGTCGCTCCATGATTCAGCGGCAATTGGGTGAATTATCTCCAGAAACCCATCGTCAACTGGTCGAAAAACTTCGCAGTTTGCTCAATGGGTGAGGCGAGAGCAGGGATTTTATTAGTGATGCGATTGCTATGCAAGCTCCGAAGGATTACACCTCCAAAACTCACAAACGCTTATCTTTGAACTGCGATTGCTTCGCAAGCTCCGAAGGATCGCTAGGGGATGCTTTGCGGTTCCTACGGAGTTGCGTATAATCGCTTCCCAAATCGGCGTGCTTGCTGTAGGAGGCTCCTCGTTTGGAGCGTAATCCTGCGATTAAGACGTTGGTATCGACGACGACTTGGTAAGGCTGCGTCATGTTTGGATTGTAAGGGAATCGGTGTGATCAGAACCGATCGCTTCTATTCTGTCTGTTTCAGGCGATCTAATATCGATTGCACCCTAAAGTCCGCAACTACCAGCGATGTCAGCAGGATAGGTTGGTTTTGAATGAGCAGGGATTGTACAATAAGTTTCCTCGTTTTGTTATGACTTAAGGCTGTATTTAGAAGCGAGGCTCTCTGGCAGAGTGTCGATCTCAATAACCTTTCAAACAATAGATCCATGCGGGTAATGAGTCGAAGCACCCTCAGAAAATTTTGGGAGAAACACGCAGATGCAGAGTCGAGTTTGTTAGTTTGGTATGAACGTGTAGTCTCAAATGCCTTTGAAGCATTTATTCAAGTCAGAGAGGTCTTTCCTTCTGCGGATTTAGTGGGAAACTTTATCGTCTTTAATATTGGCGGCAATAAATATCGATTAATCACCTACTTGGATTATCAATCACAAATCATTTTCATTCGAGCGGTTCTAACTCATGCAGAATATGACAAGGAGAATTGGAAAAATGACGACTGGTTTGAAGACACCTAGTAGTTATTACATGCAATTAATTAATGCGTTTCCTCCTCGTCCAATTACGACTGAGGTGGAACTAGAAGCGACGCAAACGCAAATTAATTCGATTCTTGATCGGGGACGATTGACGCAGGATGATCAGGATTATCTGAAGGTGCTGGGGATGTTGGTGTATGAGTATGAGGAAAAGACGGAAGTTTTTCCGAGGCTGACAGGGGTTGAATTACTACGAGCGCTGCTTGATGAGATGAGTCTGATGCCTGAGGATCTTGTGCCGATTGTGGGAGCAGAATCTACGGTGGTTGAGATTCTGAATGGCATGAGTCAACCGACCGAGATACAGGTTCAACAGTTAGCAGCGTTCTTCCGGGTATCTCCTCAGTCGCTGCGTTAGCGATCGCACTTCAAACAGGTGCGATCGTCGTTCTCTTTTGTGCGATCCTTCGGAGCTTGCGGAGCAATCGCACCTCATTCTTGCGGGTCGATTGTACGATCGCTTTCCTTGTAGTTTTTGGAGGAGCGATCCTGTCATCAGATGATCCGACAGTTCTGCAATTCGATCGCTTTGCACCACTTGCTGCAAGAGTAATACAAAGCTTTGCCATGTGCCTTGTGTGTAAGGATGGGTTTCTCTAAGCGCTGATAGAAGACATTCGCATGAAGATATAGAAGGTTCTGCCTCGGCGTAGCGTCCTTGCGAACGGTAAAGTTCTGCGAGCCAAGCAAGACAATTTGCCAAAGCTTCCTCATTGCCTGCGATCGTAAGCTGCCTGCTCGCTTCTGCTAGATGCGGCATAATTGCATTCGTTTCGTTCAGTCGCAGCTTGCAGATAAGCAATGAGTCGGTCTAATTCTGCCTTAGATCCTTGTTCAATTGAAGTGAATGCTGCTTCTGCCGTCGGTTTTCCCCGCATTTTGTCCCAGATTTTCTTGCGGAGTTGTCCATTTTCGCGATCGCACTCTCAGTAAACTTCTTGGCAAGCTCCCCTGCCCCCGATTCAACAAACTTTCTAAACGCAAGGTCAGCGTTAGCTTCGCTCCACGGAGTGTTCGCAGCAGCAGTCAGGGTCGATACAGGTTCCATAGGGGCAACTCCGCCTCATATCTATATTGTTTCTACCGCAAAAATCAAGAGTCCTCCGCAAACCCTCACAATTTCTGTAGAAAATAGCATTCTTCCTATTTGAAGTGAGACTGTTTTTGTTTTGAATGCGATCGTTCCTGTTTGAGATGTCATCGTTCCTATTTAAAGTGCGATCGTTCCATCTCTAAGTAGAATCATCCGAGATCAAAGCTCGACGGTTGGAGTAGAAGGAGCGATCGTTTGAGGTTAAAGCTTGTCCGTTGGAGTATGAAGAGCGATCGCAGAGCAACAAAAATCAAAATGTTCTGATTTCAAACCAACCGACGAGAAAGCGCCATCTTTGGCAACTCAATATCTGTTATTGCAATTCTTCCAGATGTTGTGATCAGATATACGCTACTTTAGAGATCGGCATTTCTTGCGATTCGCAAAGCGAAGCTCCGAAGGATCGCGCCTCTCCATCTATTTCTGTGAGCCACTAGCCCTCCATGAACATTCTTAGCAATCTGCTTCCGTCTCCCAAAAAACGCCGGGGAATCGAGATCAAATCTCCCCAAGAAATCGAGATCATGCGCCAAGCCGCCAAAATTGTCGCGATCGTCCTCAAAGAAATCTCAGAGATGGTCAGACCCGGAATGACGACGGCAGACCTCGATGCCCATGCCGAAAAGCGAATTCGCGAGATGGGCGCAACTCCCAGTTTCAAGGGCTATCACGGCTTTCCCGCATCGATCTGCTCTAGCCTCAACAACGAAGTCGTTCACGGAATTCCCAGCCCCAAAAAGGTGATTCGCAAAGGAGACGTGCTGAAAGTAGATACCGGCGCCTTTTATGGCGGGTTTCATGGCGACTCCTGCATTACGATCGCAGTCGGCAACGTCAAGCCCGATGCCGCAAAGCTAATTGATGTCGCAGAACAAGCCCTCTACAAAGGCATCGAACAGGTTAAAGCCGGAGCCTTCTTGCTCGATCTTGCCGGAGCCATTCAAGATTATGTCGAAGAAAACGGCTTCAAAATTGTCGAAGACTTTACCGGGCACGGCGTCGGGCGCAACCTCCACGAAGAGCCGTCTGTGTTTAATTTCCGCACTCACCAAATGCCCAACGTCAAACTCCGGGCAGGCATGACCCTGGCGATCGAACCGATCGTCAACGCTGGCTCAAAAAATACCCGCATTCTGCCCGATCGCTGGACAGCCGTAACAGTGGATAAATCGCTCTCTGCCCAGTTTGAACATACCGTGCTGGTGACAGAACAGGGCTACGAAATTTTGACCGATCGAACCCAGGTTTGAGACTTAGTGATTTGTCAAGCTTGAAATGGGGGAGAGGGAGTCTAGTAATCGGAACCCTCCACCCCTCCACCCCTCCACTCAAACGAGAGAGTGAGAGCACCTGCCAGAGGCTTTGCCAGTTGTCACTAATCGTTACTCCATCCCCCGGTTTCAGCCTTAAACCCTTGAGAACGAGCTATCATAGCCTTTGTTATATCTGGTTTGGCTATGGGAAGGCAACGCGGATTATTACTCTTAATCTTGGCGCTGGTGATCGCGTCAATCATCGTCATTGTTAAAGTGCCGACTCGTTTAGGATTAGACCTACGCGGGGGTTCTCAGCTAACGATTCAGGTAAACCCCTCAGAAGAAGTCAAGCAAATTACCGAACGAGAACTCGAAGCCGTTCAGAAAGTGATCGAAGGGCGGATCAACGGGTTGGGCGTTTCTGAGCCGGTGATCCAAACCGTAGGCGAGAATCAGGTGGTCGTCCAACTTCCGGGAGTGGACAACCCACAGCAGGCAGAACGGGTTTTGGGCGGCACAGCACAGCTAGATTTTCGCTCGGAAAACCCGACTCAGATTGCGTTTTTACAGGTTCGGCAAGAAGAACTGCAAGAACTACAGGCAAAGCAACCAGCCTTAGAAAAAGCGGGGGATCAAGCTGCGATCGCGGCAAATCAAAGTGCGATCGCCGCCAAAGAAAAGCAGGTTGAGGACGCGATCAAGCAGGTGTATGAGAAAACCGGGCTAGATGGGCGATACCTCAGAGACGCCCGCACTGAGCTACAAGGAAACAGTTGGGCAGTGGGCATTTCCTTTGATCAAAAAGGAGCCGATTTGTTTGCAGACCTCACGAAAAAAGCAGTTCAGACCAACACCCGGTTAGGAATTTTCCTCGACGATCAACTGCTTAGCGCTCCTACTGTTCCTGCTGAATTCGCCCAAACAGGGATTATAGGCGGTAATGCCATCATCACCGGAAACTTTACGGCAGAATCTGCTAAAGAATTGGAGTTACAACTTCGCGGCGGTTCGCTTCCGGTGCCCATCCAAATTGTCGAAAACCGCACCGTGGGCGCAACCTTGGGTCAAGACAGCATTAGAAGCAGCATCATCGCTGGAATTGGCGGCTTGATTTTAGTCTTGGCGTTTATGATCGTGTATTACCGATTGCCCGGCGTAATTAGTGCGATCGCGCTGACTATCTATGCCTTGCTTACCTTTGCCGCGTTTAACCTTCTTGGCGTAACGCTGACCCTGCCTGGAATTGCCGGCTTTGTTCTGAGTATCGGCATGGCAGTTGATGCAAACGTGCTGATTTTTGAGCGCACCCGCGAAGAATTGCGCGCTGGGAAAACCCTCTATCGATCGGTCGAATCGGGCTTCTTCCGCGCGTTCTCCAGCATTCTCGATAGCAACGTCACTACGCTCATTGCGTGCGCGGCGCTGTTTTGGCTAGGGGCAGGGTTGGTGCGCGGCTTTGCGCTAACGTTGGCATTGGGCGTCGTGATTAGTATGTTTACCGCCCTGACCTGTAGCCGGACTTTGATGCTCTACGTGCTGAGCATTCAAAGCTTGCGGAAGCCAGAACTCTTTTGCCCAAATCTTCGTAGCAAACCCCCGGTGGAGGTAACCTCATGAAACTACAGGTCATTCGCCGACGAGGGCTTTGGTGGGCAATCTCTGTAGGCTGCATTGTTGCCGGATTGGTCGCTATGGGAGTGCTTTGGAATCAAATCGGCATGCCGTTGCGTCCGAGCCTAGATTTTGTGGGAGGAACGCGCCTCCAGTTTGAACTAGACTGCACAAAGCCGAATAACTGCGATCGCCCGATCCAGACGGCAGCCGTTCGGGAAGTGGTAGACGCTGAGGGCATTGCCAACAGCACGATCCAAGTCCTCGGACAAGAGCAACAAGCGGTTACCATTCGGACGACAGCGCTAGATGTAGATCAGCGAACAAAGCTGCAAGCGGCTCTAGAGTCAAAACTTGGAGCCTTTGATGTTAGGAAAACTCAAATTGATACGGTTGGACCTACCGTTGGGCAACAACTCTTTTCTTCTGGATTGCTGTCGCTGATTGTGTCCTTTGCTGGCATCACTCTCTATCTGACGATTCGCTTTCAGCTAGACTATGCCATTTTTGCGCTCGTAGCTCTTTTTCATGACATTCTGATCACCGTTGGCTTCTTTGCCATTCTGGGTGTGATTAACGGCACTGAGGTTGATAGCTTATTTATTGTGGCACTGCTGACGATCGTTGGCTTTTCGGTGAACGACACAGTTGTGATTTACGATCGCGTTCGTGAAACCATTGCGCTCAGTCCCGGTCGTCACATTAACGATATTGTTGACGATGCCGTTAATCAGACGTTAACGCGGTCAATCAATACAACGCTAACGACATTGCTGACGTTAATTGCCCTCTTCCTATTTGGAGGAGAGACCCTGAAAAACTTTGCCCTGGCATTGATTGTGGGATTCATAATGGGTGCGTACTCCAGCATTTTCATTGCGAGTTCACTGCTTGCCCTCTGGCGAGAGCGGACTGGCAACGCGATCGCGCCTGCTAGCGCCACGGCAACCGATGCGATCGCACCTCACGATCAGGTAGGGTAACGTCTAGCATGAGACAGCCTCACGCTTCCAAAGTGCACTCCCTCGATCCGACGTTTCAAGCCTCTGTTCACAAGCTGCACGAAGTGACAGTACTGGGCAGATGGCTTGTCGCGATCGCGCTGTGGCTAACGATTGGCTTGCTGAGCCTGTGGGGGTTGCGAGAGCCGATCGCGCTACTGCAAGAGTATTTCACTTGGTCAGCCCTGCGCTATGGGCTAGCCTACCACCCGCTAGCTGCAATGGGTTTAGGACTCTGCATTGGCGTAACGGTTAGCATTCTCCTATGGCAAAGCCGCAATATTTTGTTTGGCATCCCCAAAGTTGAGCAAAAGCGGCTCGAAGAGAGAGTACTCAAAATTCGCCAACAAGGATCGAGCCATCCGCTTTGGCGCTGGATAAAATAACGGGCGTTCAGGTTAGGAAGGGTGCAGTAAATTGGGGTCAAGTGCGATCGCAGGTTTGTTGGGTTGGTGGCAACAGGCAACCAACCCATAAACGACGAAGGTGAGCAACTCTCCGTGTAGCATTTTCAGCCTATCGGGTTTGCCCCTTTCTTGTGCCGATGCTTATCCCCAACTCAGGTTAAGTAGATAACCCTGCAAACGTTTGAGCCTCATCATCGCCAGAACATGGTGCTCTGAGCGGTGAGGTATGGGAAAAATAGCACAAAGCATCCGCCGCAGAGCAAGGCAGTGATCAATGCACCGATCATCACACCGTTTGCCCGTTCAAACTGTCGCTGAACGACGAGCCGAGTAACCCACGGCACGATGTGAAAGAGTTGAGTAAAGCCAATGCCGTAAGACAGATAAACCAAGGCGTTGTGAACCGCACGCAGGGGAGCAGAAACGCCTCCAGGTTGCCAAGCCTGCGGAGAAAATCGATCTTCCATAACCGATAAGCAAACGCTGTAAATACCCCAGGCTACAAGGTTTAGCCCGAAGGCAGTGAATATACCTTTGTTGCGTTCTAGACGTTGATAGTGCCTGCCCATCACGAATGCTCCTGCAAAGTGCGATTTGCTTTACGACGCTCCGCAGGATCGATGAGGCGATATCCGGCACTGCCCTCTCGATAAAACATGTTGTAAGTATCAAAAGGAATGATACGACCATCAGGATGGGCAATGTGAATGCAGGAGCGTTTAACCGAACGAACATCAAAATTAAACGGATCGAGGAACTGCATAATGACAACCCGAAACACGTTTTCGTAAGTGATTCCTGTGGGAACCGGGATCAACGGAAGACAACACAATAATTGTTTGAGTGTTGTTGCTGATGAATCGGGAGAATGATTGGTGGAAAACAGCTTAAAGATCTGGTTTTTTAATTCTGAATTCTGCTCATATAACACTGAGTTTGGCATCGCATTGAGAAATGCTGTGGGATCGAGCAATCCAGTGAGAGGGATAACCTGACCTTTGACTTTAAGCGCGTACGCCATGGCTAAACAGTCGGGATGGCAGGGCACAGGTAGAAGATCTTTTGGCTGAAAGTGAGGACTTTGATCTAAAATGGCGCGGCGAACTTCGGTGAGGGTGTAGCGATCGCGCTTCGGATCAAAATTTTCTAACCGCCCTGCTGCCTGAATCGGCTGAAAGCTGACCCCTCGGATACATCGTTGCTGCAAGGCAAAGTTAATGGTTTTGCCAATCTCGTGATCGTTGAGTCCTTTTTTAACCGTTGAAACCAGCGTTGTTGAAATGTTGAACTCATTCAGATGTGCGATCGCGCTTTGTCTCACAGAGCGCAAATCTGCTCCTCGTAATTCTCGCAGCGCTCTTTCTTCAAAACTATCGAACTGCAAATAAATCTCGATTCCTGGCATATATTGACTTAAGCGATCGCAGAAGTCCCAATCGTGAGCAATTCGCAACCCGTTGGTATTGATCATCAAATGCTTAATCGGTTTGCGTTTAGCGAGGTCTAAAATCTCGAAAAATTCTGGATGAATTGTGGGTTCGCCACCACTAATTTGCACAATATCCGGTTCGACTTCATTAGCAACAATGTTATCCAATAGGCGCTCGATCACCTCTAAACTGCGGTGACGACGGGGTTGATTGGTGCTTGAAACGTCCTCTGCTCCCGAATCGGCATAACAAATCGGGCAGGAAAGATTGCAGCGATCGCTGACTTCAACAAGCGTTAAACAACTGTGCTGTTCATGATCCGGGCACAAGCCGCAATCGTAGGGACAGCCATATTTAATGGGCGTGTTAAACCGATGGGGCATATCTCCAGGCTTAATAAAGTCCTGACATTGCTTGTAATATTCGATGTCATCCGCAATTAAAACTTCTTCTCGTCCATGAATTAAACAGTGTTTGACAAGGTAAACCTTTCCATTTTGAAAGATAATTTTCGCTTCAACTTTCGTGAGACATGTAGAACACACACTATTTGTCAAGGCGTAAAACAAATAAGGGCGAGTTGGCATACATTTGAACTTATAACTTTGAACATGTAGCGTTGAACTTATAACCTTGAACGATAGCTAAACAGCGTTAGCGACGAATTTTTACAGAGAATTTTTTACAGAAAAACTAAGCAATTTAGGAAGGCTGTTGCGATAGTAAACCAGTGCTAGAAGACAGGCAATTTGGATTGCTGTTAATCCTAACACTGGATGGAAATCTGGCTTAATAAAGTCAATTAAAAATCGAAAACTTAAATAACTAATCAAATAGAATTTAAACAAATCTCCGGACTGGATGGGATAGCGAGCTTGATGTTGCCAAGTTTTAGACGATCGCACCCGCAAAAAAATCATTAATATCAACAAAAATGCAATTTCATAAAGCTGCGTTGGATGCCGTAAAAGCCCATCACCAAAATCAACGCCCCACGGTAGATCGGTGGCAATGCCATACGTGCGATCGCTAAGTCCTGTCAAAAAACAGCCCAACCGTCCGATCGCCGTTCCTAAAATCAATGGATAAACGAAAGCATCTCCTGTCGATTGCTTGATCCCAAGAATTTTCTTCGTAATCTCGACGCCGATTACCGCGCCTAATAGCGCCCCAACAATGGTTTTACCCTGAAGCAGCAGCCAAAAAAACTGTTCCCGATGCTGCCAAAAAATATCAATGTGTTGCAGCATCACCAGCACTTTTGCGCCAATTAAGGCACCCGCAAGACCACCAACCACAATCGAACTACGATGAGGGGGCGAAACGCCATGACGACGAAAATTTCGCAGCGATAACCGCAATGCCACCGAGTATGCGATCGCTTCAAAAAACAGGTGCGGATGGAGTTTGAATGCGCCAACGCCAATGTAAACCGGAAAATTCACAGGTGAAAAACTGCCAACTTCAGATAATTGTATAAAACTTTTACCATACATGCGCTTCACCCCAATCATTCATTTTTTATCGTTAGAACTCAACTATTTGTTACAAAAGCACTTGCAAATTCTCCCCGATCAGGTTTGGGACTGACCAGACAATTTATACCAAAATCTGTAGCATTTACAGATGTGTGACCTCCCTCAATCCCTCCTTACTTAGAAGGGGAGCCAGAAAAAGTCTCTCCTTACCAAAGGGGATGCCGTAGGCAGGGGGGTCGAGGAATCTTTGGCAGAAAAACAATTTAATTTCCTACGATCGCCTGCTGCTTCTCTCATACATTGCTCATGTCTTTGTCAAAAAATGCGACAAAAGGTTGCTTCGCATACGTAAAAACCGATTGAATAAAAAAGCACATAGTGATAACGTAAATCCGTTGGCACCCTTTTCCTGTTACCCCCAGCAGACGAGACAATGAGTAGAACGTTTGATTGTTTCCTAGGATTTGGCTGTTTATTCCTATCAACCTGTAGCCTTTTTGTGGTTGGAAAAGGCAATTGTGCAGTCACGATTCGGATGGCATTGATTACAGAATTGATCGTGGCAATCGCGATCGCGTTTCTCTGGTCAGCCAATGAAAAACCTGTTGGCGTGTGGGTCACGATGTATCGATTGGGGCTGTTTATTGGCGCAATTCAAACCGTGATCGTTATTTCTCGAATTGTGAATGCCTTGCAAGGCATTCAGTGTTAATCAGAGTTAACCAAGCAACCCTGACGCATTAGTAACCAAGAAGTAACCAAGAAGCTCTACACCGTCCTAAAGACTAAACATGAGCCTAAAGACTAAACTTGACTGACAGAAACTGCCCTAATTTCTGCTTTGCGATCAAATAAAACTCGTGGTGTGAGCAAAACCTTGAGCAAAAGCCATAGCGATCGCATCTCCCCAGGCGCGCAACGGCTTTGCCACTGCCCTGGGCGACAAAACAACATCTCGATAAGGCGGCGCTCTTGACCCAACGGCAACGGCTCAAACTGAATTCGCACCGTAGGAAACGCGCCTTTAAATTCTCTATGAATCACATGCCCCTGCATCGTCAGATCGTTTTCCACAATGCTCATGTCCAGTAAAACAGCGTCGCTCGTGAGCGGAAATTCTGCCTGAGTTAACGCCACTTCTGCCCCAACCTCAGAAATTTTTGTTGTAAATCCCCACACCGTTTGCTCCCCTACCGTTAGCTTCACGGTGCGATGGAGATTAAACCAGTCATAGGAATAAGGAGAAGGCGCATCGATCAAAATCAGCAAGGCAATTCCTAGCGTTAACAGGTTGTAAGCACTCCATATCCAACCTAGATTAAGGCCTCTCATCTGATCTGTGCGTTCAGCCGTCATCATCAGTTCGTCGCTGCCAAACAAAAGCGTATAGCCTAAGTTTGTCCATAAACTAATTGCAGTTAAGCCAAACATAATGATCAACGGAAAAGCCAGCCGCCAGTTAAAGCGAAAGCGATCGCTGACCGTTCCCTTTGGGGTCACTCGAAACTCTTGACCAAATGGATTTGACATCACTTGAAGAACCGTTATTGCCAACGGGAACGCAAGCACGAGCGTATATAAATCCGACAATAGCGCTGATCGAGATCGATGATTTAGCCAAGAGAAGGTAGTGAGTTGCACTAAATAATAGGGCAGAAAATAATATAAAAGCTCAGCCATTGTTGCTCGTAATGGAATAATACCTAGAAATGAATACGCTAATGGAAACAGTAAAAAACCGACTCGTGAAATACTGGTAAACCAGTGCCAGATGCCCTCTAGGTGGGCAAGCCTCTGAATCGGACGCAACCCCGCAATTGTGAGCGGATTTGCATTTACAAAGAACGCTTGCAGAGTTCCCCGTGCCCACCGCAATCGTTGCAGGGCTTGGGCAGAAATATTTTCGGCGGCAAGACCAGCACTCAGTTTTTCATTGAGATAGATCAAGCGGTAGCCTTTCGCCGCTAACCGAATACCGGTGTAGTAATCTTCGCTCAGTGCTCCTGTAAAAAAACATCCGGCATCTACCAATGCCGATCGCCGCACTACAAACGATGTGCCTGCACAAATCACCCCCTCTGCTGCATCGCGAATCGGCTGAATCTGCCGATAAAACACCTCCTCTTCAGGAGTCAGCACATCTTCTAGCCCTAGATTGCGAGCGATCGGGTCTGCGTTATAAAAGGTTTGCGGCGTTTGGACTAAGCCAACCAGAGGGGTTTGAAAAAAGCCGACGGTGCGAGTTAGAAAATTTTTAGTAGGAATAAAGTCTGCATCAAATACGGCGATTAGTTCGCCGTGGGTATGCGCCAAGGCATGATTTAAATTGCCTGCTTTGGCATGAAGATTGTCTGGTCGGGCTAGATACTGGCAGCCTAACTCTTCGGCTAGGGCTTTTGCTTCGGGGCGTCTTTTATCATCAAGCAGGTAGATGGTTTTTGCCTCATAGTCTAAGGTTTGGCATCCAATAATGGTACGCCGTAAAATAAATGGCGGCTCGTTGTAGGTTGGGATCAAAATATCAACACTGGGTGTAAAGGTGCGATCGCACACGGCAACCGAAAGGCGATCGGCTTCTGATCTTCTATCTTTTACCCGCAGCAACAGCACTAACTGGATCATGCCGCTTCCCAAGATCAAGAGTTCTAGAAAAAACAACCCCAAACTAAACACCCCCGTGAGCGGGTTACTCAGGTTTAGCGTTGAGAGCGATCGCCACAGCACATAGCGAACCGACAACACAATTAAAATTCCTACAACCAGCGCTCGTGACCAGGGTTGTGGAGTGGGAGATAGCTTGGTGATTGCCAGCACGATCAGCATCAGAAATACTGCCCAAAACAGCAGATATTCGCCTGTCACCATGGGGACAGCTAACCAGATCGGCGGCATCTCTTGAAGGGCGTTGAGATGCTCGAAGATGGTGAGAATGGTACCTTGACCGCTAAACCAAGCCACCGAGATTAACGCCGCGATCGCAATGACGCCAAACATAATCAAGGTTGCAAGTTGAGGCAGCAACGTTTGCCTCCACAATTTTTCTGCCGCAATCTGCTGATGCTGATGAGTGTTGTTCATGGGTTCTCAAAACTAGGTGCTAGATCGGTCAAGCCTGCGGTGTTAAGCCGTCAGAAGACAATACGCGAACCAGAGGCTCAATGGTTTCTTTAGCATTGATGAAAAAGATGAAAATCACCTGAAAATCTGCTCAACTCATTCTCAGATAGTGGAAATTGAGGCATATCCTGATATTTTGGTGGGAGAAATTTCTCATCAAACTGTATCAAAATTCTCAGAGAAATCTCATTCTGAATTCAATTCCTCCTGCCAAGATGTATCTAGCGTTTAGAGACCGCTCTCCAAAACTCCCAACCCTAGACTTCTTTCAGGTAAAACAGCATGAATTTTATGAACTTTAAGTCCCCCGTTTCGTTTGCTCTTTTCTCTGCGATCGCGCTATCGCTTCCGCTGGCGGCTCAAGCCCTGCAACCGATCACCAGTGGGCAACAGTACGTCAGCCAAACTCGTTCTGATGCTGCGATCGCGTCTATCCCAATCCAAGCCGTTGCTCAAAACATTGCAGCCAGCGGAACCTTTGTCTCAGCAGAGCATCCCACCTCTGGCATGGCTCGAATTGTGGTGGACAATGGCAAACGCTATCTTGTGTTAGATAGCGCCTTCAAAACCGACCCAGGACCGGATTTGCACGTTGTGCTTGATCCGGCTACACAGCCGCCCGCACAGTATCAAGACCCGACGAGCTACGTCAACCTGGGCAAGCTAGAAAAGGTAAACGGAGAGCAGCGATATCCGATTCCTGCTGCCGTTGATGTGAGCAAGTTTCGATCTGTCGGCATCTGGTGCCGCATGGCAAATGCCACCTTTGGCTATGCATCACTAAGGTAACGTGATTTTGACCGCAAACTGAGTCACGGATGGAGCAGAGATGAAAGCGGAAAATCTGAAAAAACTGATTTTTATCTATACCGGATCTGTTTCATCCGTTTTTTATCCATTGTTAACGCTCTTTTGTCGGATCTATTTCTTATTGGGTCTGCTCCGATGCTAATTAACTTATCGCTACCGTGTTACTATCACATGTGCTTTAGAGGTGATCATGAGTAAAGATCTGCTACTGCTGCTCCATCCCGTGTTTGCAGTTGTTGTGGTTTTTCCACTCCTTGGGATTGTCGTTCACCGGGCTTTTCAGGTGAGACAGAGACGACTGCAAACGGCTGACACAGGTAAAAGCAAAATTTCACCCGTAGTTGGGCACGAGCATGTCGAGCTTGGGCGTTGGCTCACCGGAGCCGTGGTTGGGGCGGTTTTGCTAGCCCTTGGATTTGATCTCACTAGCCATTGGGTAGAGACTCAAGCTTGGAACCAAACCCCGTTTCAAGTGAGTTTTGTTGTCGCTATGTTTATAGCCGCGATCGCATCTTTTGCGTTGCTTTATCGGGCGAAAAAACGGCTTTGGCGGGCAGTTTTTGCAACGCTTAGCGGCATGGCGTTAGTCATTTTGGGCTGCCAAGATGGCATTTATCGTAAAACCGCTCAGTGGTACATTTCCCATTACTACTATGGGATGGCTGCCGCGCTGCTGCTTATTTTTTCGTTGTCTGTTTTGAAAGATATTTATAGCGATCGCACGAATCGTTGGCGAACGATTCATATTGTGCTTAACACGTTTGCACTGTTGCTATTTATTGGGCAAGGTTTTACTGGAACTCTGTCACTCCTGGAAGTGCCGCTCAGTTGGCAAGAGCCGTATGTGCAGAAACTCTACCAATTGCAGTGTGATAAAAATCCCTGTGTTGTCCAGCCCTCTGCGCCTGTTCGATAAACTCTAGTATTGGCAACTGACCTCTTTGAGGAGACGGGGAGAGGGGGAGATGGACTGGATTCCTGACCTACCCATCCACTCTCCACCCATCGGCTCCTAGTTTCTCATTTCAGCCTTGATAGACCCTTAAACTTCTTTATTTAACTTAATATTTGTTCTCATTTAATCCCTCTTAAAGAAGATGAGGGTCAGGGATCAAACCGTTTAGGTTGAAAAGTATTAACCCTCCCTTTCAAAAGCGGAGAGCTTACAAACGGCTGATTTCCGATAAAATTCCTCATTAGGTATTATGATTAGCACGGTTTCTATCTGATGTAGAAGAGCGCGATCGCTTGAAAATTCGCGTTTCTGCAATTTGCATTTGTTTTGTCCTGCAACTTGCGATCGCTTGACGATCAAACCCCCATGGAAATTGTTCAAGACTATTCATTTAAACTTCTTAAATATTGGCGAACCTCGCTTTTAGTTCGTGTCCTAAGTTTAATTGCAGCCTTCGCCTTAACCGCACTGCTGATTGTTTTACCAGCGCGATCTCAGCCCGTTGTCCTGTCGTTTTTGATGAATGCACCAGAGGTGCCAACGCTGCGCCCGCTGATCGCAGAATTTGAGCGCAACAATCCAAACATCCGGCTCAACATGATCGAGGCTCCCAATGCCACCAACCTCGTTGAAGACTTAAACACGTCTTCGTTTTTGCTGGGCAGTTCTCCTTACGATCTGGTTAATATGGATGTCGTTTGGCTCGCAAAGTTTGCGGCAGCAGGCTGGTTGCGCCCCCTAGACGATCAGGTTTCCCAAGCAGAACTCGCCACCTTTTTGCCAGGAGACATTGAAGCTAGCCGCTATCAAGGCAAACTGTATCGATTGCCCTGGCGCACCGATGTTGGCATGCTCTACTACCGCACGGATCTCCTCCAGCAAGCTGGGCTACAGCCGCCCGAAACCTTTGCCAATTTGCTCCAAGCGGCAAAAACCGTGCAACAAGCCAACGACGCTGTGCAGTGGGGCTACGTTTGGCAAGGGCGGCAATATGAGGGCACGGCTGCTATGTTTACCGAAGTGCTTCAGGGCTATGGTGGCTTTTGGGTTAATCCTGAAACCAACGAAGTCGGGTTAGATCGCCCAGAGGCAATCAATGCGCTCAACTTTTTGCTCAGCACCATCCAGCAGGGCATTTCGCCCGCCGGGGTAAGCACTTACCAAGAAGAAGAAGCCCGTCGCCTATTTCAAAGTGGCAATACGGTGTTTATGCGAAACTGGCCCTATGCCTGGGAATTGCTAAACCAAGCAGAGTCGCCGGTGCGCGGAAACGTTAGCATCAAACCTATGGTGCATGCCCCAAATCAAACTAGCGCAGGCTGCTTGGGCGGTTGGGGTTGGGGAATTGCGTCTACCACTCAGCACCCTGAAGAAGCCTGGAAAGCGATTCAATTTTTCACCAGTGCCTATGTGCAAAAACAAACGTCGCTGACGGGCGGATATTTGCCCAGCTTGCGATCGCTCTACAATGATCCCGATTTGTTGAAAAAATATGAGTACTTCCCGCTCGTGCTAGAAGTGCTCCAGACTCCGGCGTTGCGCCCTCAAATTGCTCAATATGCTCAAGCCTCCGATATTCTGCAACGCTACCTGAGTGCTGCCATTTCGGGGCGCACTTCCTCGGAAGAGGCACTGCAAGCCGCGGCTCGTGAAACTCGTTCTTTACTGGGAGCCTAAACCAATGGTTGATTATGTTCGCGCCCAAGAACGGCGCACAGGTTGGTTTCTAACGATTCCAGCATTGCTTGTTTTAGCGTTGGTGTTTGCCTACCCAATTTTGCGAGCGTTTTGGCAGAGTTTTTTTACCATCAACTTGGGCAACCAACTCACCCCAGCGTTTAACGGGCTAGGTAACTACATCCGCATGGCGCAAGATGGGCGGTTTTGGAATACCTTGTGGAACACGACGATTTTTACAGTGGCGACCGTTTCCCTAGAGTTGGTGCTGGGGATGGGAATTGCGCTTGTGCTCAATCAATCGTTTAAGGGGCGGGGGATTGTGCGAACGATCGCGATTTTGCCCTGGGCACTGCCAACGGCACTGATTGCCCTCGCCTGGACATGGATTTTTAACGACCAGTATGGCGTTGTCAATGACCTTTTGCTGCGGCTAGGGCTGATTAGCACCGGCATCAATTGGCTGGGTGATCCAACCTTGGCGATGATCTCGGTGATCATTGCCGATGTCTGGAAAACGACGCCGTTTATCAGCATTTTGCTGCTGGCGGGTCTGCAATCGATTCCCGGTGACTTGTATGAGGCGCAAGCCATTGATGGGGCAAGCCCTTGGCAAAGTTTTCGCCAGGTAACGCTGCCGCTGCTGCTGCCGCAAATTGTGATTGCGCTGCTGTTTCGTCTGGCTCAAGCCTTTGGCATCTTCGATCTGATCTCTGTGATGACCGGGGGCGGACCGGGCGGCGGCACCGAAACCGTCTCGCTCTACATTTACTCAACCGTGATGCGATACCTCGATTTTGGCTATGGCGCGGCGTTGGTGGTCGTGACGTTTCTATTGCTGGTGTTAGTAGTTGCGATCGCAACCTTTTTTCTCAATCGGTCTAGAAAACGTGCTTCAGGAGCCGTGTAATTATGACAACAACCGTTCCAGAATCTCAACCGAGGAGCGCTCATCAGCACGGCGTTCGGCGCATTGTGTTGCCGGTGGCGGTGGTTCTGACCGTTCTGTTTTGTTTGGCACCCATTTTGTGGCAACTGCTGACCTCGTTTAAAACCGATGCTGCGATCGCAGAAATTCCCAATGTCTATTTTCCCAGACCCGATCAACTCACCTTAGATCAATACCAAAAGCTGTTTGAGCGACGCCCATTTTTCAACTACATTTTTAATAGTTTTTTGGTTTCGCTTGCCTCAACGGTGCTAGCCTTGGGGATTGGTGCGCCTGCTGCCTATGCCTTGGCTCGGCTCAAACTTCAAGGGGAACGCATCATGCTGGCTGCTGTTCTAATTGTGACGCTATTTCCGCCCATCCTATTGTTTCTAGGATTGCTCGATATTGTGCGTTACTTTAACCTGGGCAATAACTATTTGTCGCTGATTATTCCTTATACAGCAATCAACTTACCGTTGACAATTTTAGTCATGCGGAGTTTCTTTCAGCAACTTCCAAAAGATTTAGAGGATGCGGCTAGAGTTGATGGATATAGCACTCCTCGCATGTTGCTCGATATTGTCTTGCCGATGACGATTCCAGCGTTAGCTACGACCGGAATTCTTACTTTCATTTCTGCCTGGAATGAGTTTATTTTTGCCCTCACCTTCATTACTCGCGAAGACCTGAAAACGGTTCCAGTCGCAGGGGCACAGCTTGGTGGCGCTTCCCCATTCGAGATTCCCTTCGGACCGATCGCAGCAGCTACAGTGCTAGGCACCATCCCCCTTGTGTTGCTGGTGTTGTTTTTCCAACGCCGGATCGTGCAAGGTCTGACTTCAGGAGCCGTTAAAGGCTAGATAGGTTCGCTATTTATTTGCCGATTTCCCGATGTAATTTCCCGATGTAATTTCCCGATTTATTGTTTCACTCGTTAGCATCATGGATAAGAAACTTGAACTCGTCGATCTCCGTAAGCAATTTAACGCTAAAGTCGTTCCTGTTAAAAATGTTAGTCTTAGCGTGGGTTCCGGGGAGTTTTTGACGCTGTTAGGGCCTTCTGGGTGTGGTAAATCGACTATCTTGCGATTGATTGCCGGACTCGAACAACCCACGAGCGGGCAGGTCTTGATTAACGGTAAAGATGTGAGTCGATTGAGTCCTGGCGATCGCAACATTGCCATGGTGTTTCAGAGCTACGCCCTCTACCCTCACATGACGGTGCGAGAGAACATCGCCTCTGGGCTAAAACTCCGCAAAACACCCAGTGGTGAAATTCAAACCCGAATTCAGGATGTGACTGATTTCTTAGGCTTGCATGATCTGATGGATCGCAAGCCCGGTCAGCTTTCTGGAGGTCAGCGCCAACGGGTTGCCGTTGCCAGAACACTGGTGCGCCGCCCGGATGTCTTCTTGCTTGATGAGCCGCTGAGTAACTTAGATGCGCTCTTGCGAGAGCACGTCCGGGCAGAGTTGAAACAGCTATTTGGTACGCAAAATACCCCCGTCGTTTATGTCACCCACGACCAAACTGAGGCAATGACGCTCTCTACGAGGGTTGCGGTGCTCAACAATGGCTATCTACAGCAGCTAGATGCCCCAGAACGAATCTACATGGAGCCTGCGAATCGATTTGTCGCCGGATTTATTGGCAGTCCGCAGATGAATTTCTTGCAGGTTCCCTGTGAGTCAAGACGAGCGATCGTAGGCAATCACCCGATTCCGCTGCCTAGGGGCGCTAATATGCCCACGGAAATCACGCTGGGGATTCGCCCAGAGCATGTGCATTTGGCACAGTCTGATCATGAGCCTGCTCTAGATGGTCAGGTTTTCCTGATCGAAAACTTGGGAATGCATAATCTTGTGAGTGTCAGAATTCAAGGTCAAGGGGAGCCGATTACGGTTCGCGCCATTGTCGGCATCGAACATCGCTTAGCGATCGATAGCACCGTTCGGCTAGCATTTCCGCCTGAGTCGATTCATTGGTTTGATGTCAGCACTGGCGATCGCATCCAAACGGCTAGCGATTCAACCTCTGTCGTTTCACCCTCGGTCACCCCAACTTCTGTCACATCATAAGGGTTGGCACTGAGTAGAAAGCAAGGGTGGTCAACCGTATCTGCCGAGATGGCTCACCGACTCCGCCGTAACATTTTCGGATCAACTCTCCTACCAAGGATTTCCGACTAGCGTGAAGGCTGCCCAATAATAGGGGTGAGACAAGTCACTTTCTGGCAATGCCAAGTCAGGTGAGATAGCTTGCATTGGGGATTGCTCTGACAGGGGTGATGGGTGCAGGCGATTTTTCACAAGTTGACCCTCCACGATCGCTATCTTGCTTGTTGCCATGGCAATCTGGGATTGGCGGAGCGCTTCGGCTTTAATTTTGACGGTGCGATCGCTGAGCCGATCATAAAACTCACTCATCAGCGCCAAGGTTCCTTCATCGCTGACATACCACAGGCTGGCAAGGGCAGTTTTGACTCCCGATTGCGCCGCCAATCCAGCGAATCCTAATTCTGCTTGTTCATCCCCGATCGCGGTTTTACAAGCACTGAGGACAAGCAGTTCAACGGGAGGGTTATTCAGTTCTAGCTCTCGGATTTGATTGAGTTTTAGCGGGCGATTCCAAAATTGGATATAAGAGTTCTCTGGCGCGCCGGGTTTAAATTCGCTGTGGGTTGCAAGATGAAGAATTCCGTAAGGCTGTTGGCGGCGTTGAGCGATAAAGTTATCCACGGTAAACGTCTCGTTGAGCAGCGATCGACTTCCCTGCCAATTTTTTGTAATAAGCGATAGCTCTACCGGAACCGCAGGCAGTGCATTCAAATCTTCAAACGTTGATGCGCCCATCGCTAGGAGTTTGCTGTTTTTGATATTGGTGTAGCGGGTGTCGGTGAGGCTAAGGCTTGGCATCAGCCCAACACTATAAGTTTCGATTAAGAAGCGCTGCCCGTCGTGCAATGCGGCAAGCGGCAGCGATCGCAGTTTGCTCTCCATCAAAAACACCAGAGTATTGATCTGATTTGCCTTCAGATCGGCTTCAAGGGGGCTGATCAGCGATTTATAAAGTGCTTGTGCGGGTTTAAAGTATTCATCACTGGTTCGATCGGTCACGCCTGCTAAAAAGGCTCGCGTTTCTGTTAACATCGATTCTCGCGTTGCATTGTAAACAACTTTGCGAACTGGATTGCCTTTTGCAGTGATCAAAATTAATTCTAAGACATCCTCTTGTTGAGATGGCTGCCGCAATGATGCCGATTGTTGATCTAATGATTGTTGCTCTAACTTAGCGATGCTAGGTACGAAATTGACATATATAAAAGCGGGTCTCGTTCCAGTTTCTTGTTCAATCGTTGCTGCGATCGCTTGTGCTTGCTCAACCGTTACATTAGCAGTATCCTCACCAACTCCTAAGTAATCTCGAAACTCATTGGTAAAATTAATATCAATGTTTTCTACGTTTACATTGGTCTCGTTGAAGTAAGAACGAGTTTCAACAGGTTTGAGAGCGATTTTTGGATCATTGTTATTGCTGTTGGAAATATTCGGTAACAACGGCTGAGTGGGGATTGGAGCGGGGACGGGTGGAACGGGAGGCAACGGTTGTGGCGGGGCGGGGGTTGTGATCAACCGAATATCATTTGGGGGCATACCTTGAATGTAGGAGTTGGAAAACGACCCTTGCAGAATCTGATTATCAGTTCCGGCACTCAGATAGCCTGCGGTTCCGTTAACAGGGTGCGGCTCACTCACAGTAAAAGGAATGCCTAAAGCGCCGCCGCCATGCCGAATCTCAATTGAGCCGCTGCTGAATGATCCGTCTGTGGCGATGCTTGCTCCGGTATTGAGCGTCTCTGTGGCTCGAAAAAAGCGCTCTGTGCTAATCCAGACGTTGCCACCCGCGCGCGCTCCACGGGCATCGATCGACGCAACTTCGATGTCGTATTGTGGATCGATGAAAACGTTGCCTGCGTTGGCAAACCGACCACTCGTATCAAGTTTGCCAAGCGTGATGCTGGTGATCGCTTTCACCGAAATGTCTCCCCCAGAGCCACCAAAGGCGATCAGATCGCCAGCCGCGATCGCTCCGGTTTGGCTCGTGAGTGAGATCGCACCTCCAGAGAAAGAGCGATTATCGGTAGAAGTCGTGATGCGATCGCTATACAGATCTCCAACAGATGTGAGCGTGATGGCTCCGCCAGCATTGCCAAAGCCGCGATTGACAGAGCTAGAATTTAAATCGTTGCTGCTAATTGTATTGGCTTGGAGATCGATCGTTCCTCCCTGGGTTGCGATCGCGTTGGATACTTTTAAATCTCCAATACTTCTGACGTAAAAATTTCCGCCTTCTGTGTTGATCTCATTTGCGTTTAGAATAACGCGATTTGGAATAGTTTGATTGTTGGCGCTAGCATTACCAATTCTAATATCAGCACCATTGTTGTTAATGGAGCCATTAATATTTACTATTCCAGAGGTGTTGATTTCTAACGCTTGACCTTTGGCTCCCAACGATCTGGTAAACACATCAGTAATTCCAAAGCTCAGTATTCCAGTTGCAATATCGCCTAAGCCTTCCAGCTTGATCGCCCCGCCGCTCACTTCTCCTTCCGTACTGAGCAGTGCTGATGCAGTATCAATCGTGTTTCCCTTTAACCAGAGATCCCCAGATTGTGTTCTAAACGTTCCCATCAGCGTTAACAGCCCTGCACTTTCAACCTTCAGAGAACCGCTAGAAGTATCAACCGAGCCAGATACCGTGACTTGATCGCCTCGAAGGGTGACGGCGGCTCCGCTTGTGTCTAGCGATCCATTAACGTTCAGCGCGCCGGTGGCAACAATATCAAGCAAACCACCAGAGGTAGAAATTCCTCCTTCGATGGTAACGGCACCACCGTTGAGGATAGTTTCTGCTCCCCGCGCGGTCAGGGTGGGTAAGCCGCTAGGGGCAGTCAAAAAGCTACTGCTGAGCGCAATTTCTCCCGATGCCGTTAGCGTTAAGTTGCCGCTATTGGTTTGTGAACCTGCCGAACCATAAGCAAGTTCTCCGATTTGGATCGCCTTAGCTGTGATGGCGATCGCGCCGCCTTCAGCAGGACTCTGAGTATCAATCACCGAAGCAGTGACATTGCCTTGGGTGCTCTGAGCAACAACATTTCCGCCCTGGGTTGTAATATTTTTGGTGGTGACGCCCGCTTGCCCTTGCAAAATCACATGGAGATTGGGGGCGCTCCCTGAAATATGACCAACCTTAATGGTGCTCGACGTTGGCGGAAAAACCTCAGGTTCGGGGGTGGGGCTGCCAAAACTTTGGTAGGTTTCTGGAGCGATCGCCGTGTAATCAGATCCAGCCCGGAGGATCAACGCCAGATTAGTAGAGAGAAAGTCAGCATCTGGATCAGAGCACTCTGGGCAAAGGCTCGTATCGGCTCCTGTAATGTTCACATCGCCGATTTCAATTTTGCCACTGGCTTCGATTTTGAGGGATGTGCCTTCATAGTTACCCAGAATTACATCCCCATCTGCGATCACGATCGGATCATAGTAGCTGAGAAATGTTCCTGGGTTGTTGCTGCGATCGCGGATCGAAAATCCGTTCCCGCTCCTAAAATGGGCATCTCCAGAGACAACCCCATCGCTCACCAAACTCAAGCGACCGCCGCTCTCAAACGGGGTTTGCTCCAGGTGGTTGAGTGCCAAAATATCGATGCCTTGATCGCCGCGAATCGTCAGATCCCCTCCTGAGCGCGCCACAAATGGATGAGCTACACTATCGCGAACCACCACCGATCGATCGGCAAGCAACTCTAGATTGCCAGTGGTATAAAGTTGGCTTTCAACCAAGGTTAGATCGCGAGTTGCAGATAGCAGGGCATGGCGCGATCGCACCGCTTTGGCGACCAGATCTCCGGATGCGATCGCGCTGCCCGATCCAATCAGGGTTACGGTTCCGTCTGCGTTCACCTGGGTGCCTGTGGCGCTGGCAAGGGTTCCGCCGGTTAAAAGTTGTGGGAGAGACATAGCTTCAGACAGGGGATCTCCGGAGGCTGGCTCTGCACCGATCGGTGTGAATTCTAAACTCAAGGGGCTGCCGATCTGGCTCAACCGGACGGTACTCTGCCCTGGCACAGCAGCCACGACAATCTGCCCATCGGGTGCAGAGAGGTGCCCAGAACTCAGAACCGTGCCACCCAGCAACGCCAGGGTTTGCCCTGAAGAAACGGCTAAATCTGCGGCGTTAACGATGGCTCCAGGCTGTACAGATGTGAAGCTAAACAGGTTGGGATTCCCGTTGAGTTCTGAATAGTTGTTTCCGTTGCTAAAACTAGTGTTAGAACTAAAGGTTTTCCCATTGCTAAATCTAATCTCATTAGCTGTCACCGCCGTAAACGATGCAGGAACATTTAGCTGAGCACCAGAGCCAAAGACGATGCCCGCCGGATTCATCAAAAACAGGTTTGAGTTTCCTCCGGTGACTTGCAGCACTCCATCAATCGTAGAGACTTCCCCCCCTGTAACCCGCCCCAAAATATTTTGAATGGACGGATGAGACAGAAAATTGGCGATTTGATGGGGGTCTAAGCCAAGTTGCGTAAAGCTGTGAAAGAGATTGTTTCCGTCTGAGGAAAGCTGTCCTCCAGTGATATCAATTCTGTTGCCTTGAGGAGACGCGATCGTACCGGTGCCATCGGGTGCGGGGGTAATCAATTGTGCGTTGCTAGGTCGGGCAAACCAGAGCGTTAGCAGCAGCGATCGCAGCAGAATTTGGGAAACGGTACACTTCATAAACCAGCGTGTTGGGAAACAATACGACCTTTACAGGATTCCCGAAAAGGCTCTGCACTTGATAATTTTCTGGGGTCTCAACAAAACAACACAGCCGTTTTCAATGCCACACGTTCGAGTTTGCCTTCAAGACATAATTCATCTGTACTAAACAATCTGCACTAAAAAACTATAGGAGTAAGAATGCGTCAACTGATGATTCAAGTGCCAAAAGGACAAGGCGCAACTGTTCTGCAAATGGCAAAGGCTTGCAATGGAGTAAATCTGGTGCAGACCGAGGTGCACGATCCTGACAATCACAGCGATTTGGTCATCGTCCATGTTCCCAATCGCCAGGTCGAAGGTTTACTCACTAAACTGCATGACCTATCCCAGGTTCAGATCACCTTATTTCCAACTGGTGTGATAACGCTGCGCCCACCTGAGTCTGAAGTTTCACAGCAGGTAACCAATGTGCAGGCGCGCAGCCCAGTTGAGATTTTTCTGTCCGGGTTGCAAAGTGTTGGGTCATGGAAGAGCTTTATTGGCTATGCCGTTGCTGCCGGGATCATTGTTTGGATTGGTTTATTTACCAATACGAGCTATTTGCTGGTAGCCGCGATGCTGATCGCGCCGTTTGCAGGCCCGGCGATGAACAGCGCGATCGCAGTGGCGCGGGGAGATCTGCAACTCCTCAAGCAGAGCCTAGTGCGCTACTTTTCAGCGTTGGGAGTGACCATTGCGATCGCGTTTCTGCTAACGATGATTTTTCAACAGAGCATTGCCACAAGTTTGATGACCGACACTAGCCAAGTCTCGATCGTGGCAGTGTTGCTACCCTTGACTGCCGGAGCCGCCGGAGCGCTGAATTTAGCTCAGTCCGAGCGTAGCAGTTTGGTGTCAGGAGCCGCTGCTGGAATGCTGTTAGCCGCTTCTCTCTCGCCACCAGCGGGTATTGTGGGCATGGCGATCGCTATGGGACGATGGGACATGGCGCACGATGGAGTCTTTCTGCTGTTGCTGCAACTCGCTGGGATTCAGCTATCGGCGGCATTGATCTTTCGAGTCTACGGGCTATCTCCTCAGAGGAGCCAGTATGCACGGGGCAAAAAACGAGTGTTTCCCATCGGTGCGGGAATCGCCCTAGCCTCCCTCGGTCTGCTTCTCACGTGGCAACTGTCCGATTCGCCAAGCTTACAGCGCTCAAGCCGTGCTCAGCGAGCTAGAACCGAAGTTCTATCTGCGATCGAGGAAACGCAGTTGGCGCAATTGATTGAGGCAAACGTTCGGTTTACCCGTCCTAATCGTGAAGAGCAAAACATGCTGCTGGTTGAAGTGTACGCTCAACGGCAAGAAGGCGTCACTGCCTCAACGTCAGACATTCACAGCGCCTTGACTCAAGCGATTCAACGTCGCCTGCTAAATCAGGGGTTTAATGTCACTCCGCTAGTTAGTGTCACGGTTCTAGAAGCACTTTCCCAGAATCAGTGATTTCGCATTGATGACCAGAGGTAGATTTCTGTTTTGGCTTCCTTACTTATGATCTGATTCGGTCTACTTCTACATAGACAAAATGAACATAGAACTATCTAACGCTTGGAAAACAATCCAGGAGATGATCAATGGTTTTTTTGCCTTATTACCCAATATTTTAGTTGCGCTGATTGTCTTCGCTGTTTTCTTTTTCCTGGCTGGGGCGCTTAAGCAAGTTGTGCGCCGGGCTACTCAGAATCGCCGTCGTGCCCGCAATCTGGGCATGGTTTTAGGAAGATTGGCTCAAGGCATAATTATTCTGATTGGGTTGTTTATTGCGCTGACGATTGTGATTCCATCGCTTAGAGCTAGCGATTTAGTCCAGCTTTTAGGAATCAGTGGAGTTGCGATTGGGTTTGCGTTTCGTGATATTTTACAAAATTTTCTTGCAGGCATCCTAATTCTATTAACAGAACCATTCCGAATTGGAGATCAGATTGTATTTAAAAATTTTGAGGGAAATGTTGAAAATATTGAAACTCGCGCCACTACCATTAGAACGTATGATAACCGTCGTATTGTCATTCCCAATTCTGAACTTTTCACCAATTCTGTAACGGTCAACACTGCCTTTGATCGTCGTCGCATGGAGTATGACGTGGGGATTGGGTATGGAGATGACATTGAAACTGCAAAGCGGGTTCTGCTAGAGGCAGTGCAACGCCTAGACGAGGTGTTGGCTGATCCGGCTCCCGATGTGCTGGCACTAGAGCTTGCGGCAAGTACGGTCAATATTCGGGTGCGGTGGTGGATTGCGCCGCCCCGCCGGATCGATGATCTTTACTCCCGCGATCAGGTGATTATTGCGATTAAAAAGGCGTGTGCCGAGAACGGAATTGATTTACCCTTTCCAACTCAACAAATTTTGTTTCATGACCAGACTGAAGAGACCGATGGCGATCGCACCCGCCAACGAGAAGGATGGGCAGCGGGGCGCGATCGCGTTCCCGATTCCCGCACCATCGGCAGTGCGCTACAAAAACTGGCGCGTTCCAATCATCGGCACAATAGCCATCAGCCTGGGGAAGAGGCATGAAAAACGTCAAATTGAGCAAATTTTGGGATTCTCTGCGATCGAGCTATTGGTTTTTGCCATCGCTTATGGTGGGGGGTGCGATCGCATTAGCAGTTGCTATGCTGACGGTGGATCGCGCCTATGAGACAGACCTGAAACAGATGGGGTGGCTATATTCTGGCGGCACAGACGGAGCGCGATCAATGCTGTCTGCGATCGCAGGCTCAATGGTGTCGGTAGCGGGTACGGCATTTTCGATCACGATTGTGGCGCTTCAGCTTGCCTCTTCAAGTTTTGGACCTCGCCTGCTGAAAAACTTCATGCAAGACTTGGGCAATCAGCTTGTTTTAGGGACGTTCATCGGCACGTTTATTTACTGCTTGCTTGTTCTAAGAACCATTCGTGGCGAAGATTACGACTTCTTTATTCCGCAAGTTTCAATTACCGTTGGCGTTGTGCTAGCAATCGTTGGTGTTGGTGTTTTAATTTATTTTATTCATCACGCTTCAACTATTATCCAAGTATCACAAGTGATCGCGAATGTTGGCAGCGATCTAGACCACGCGATCGATCGGCTGTTTCCAGAAAAAATTGGGCAACCGTCGCCGCGTCAAGTATCAGAAATTCCTCAGCAATTTGGAGCAAAATCGACCCCAATTTACTCAACTGAGAAAGGCTATCTGCAAGTGATCGACGATGAACAACTGATGAAAACTGCTCGCCAATTTGATCTGCTGCTACGCCTTGAGACGCGCCCTGGGCAGTATCTGATTCAGGGCAGCGCTTTGGCGAGCGTCTACCCTAGCGATCGCGTCGATCAAGCCCTGACCGAGCAAATCAACAAAGCGTTTGTCTTTGGTAAAGAACGCAGTGAGCAACAAGACGTTCTCTTCCCAGTCGAACAGTTAGTTGAAATTGCGCTTCGTGCTCTTTCGCCTGGCATTAACGACCCCTTCACTGCGATTCGCTGCGTCGATCGGCTGAGTGCAGGCTTGTGTCACCTCGCTCAACGAAATATACCCCCAAGTTGCCGCTACGATGATGACCACAATCTGCGAGTGCTTGCAGAGCCGGTCAAGTTTGAGGAAATGGTTCATTGTGCCTTCAATTCTATTCGTCAGTATGGCAAATCTGACTCTATGGTGACGCTACGGCTCCTTGATGCGATCGCGCTGATTGCGACCTATGCCGAACAGCCAAAGCATCAAGCGGCGCTGCGTCACCATGCAGAAATGATCAGGCGCAGCAGCCGCGAGGCAATGTCTGAAGAGTGCGATCGCGCTGAGGTTGAGTCTCACTATCAGCACGCCTTAGCCGCTCTGGCTCGTGCTGAACCAGACCGAAAACTGAGGCAATTATAGGGTTGACTCTACCTTGGTTTGGCGGGGGTTTGGCGTGCGATCGCGAAAGCACCTTTTGGCAATTAATCTGGTTGTTAGCGATTAATCTGGTTATTGATCCGAAAGCCGCGCAAACGTTGACTCTAGTTCCGGCGAAACGTCGAGGGTTCCAGACCGCAAATGCAAATCTCGTTGCGGAAACGGAATCTCGATATTTCGCTGATGCAGCACCTCGAAAATGCGATAGTTTAAATCACTTTTTAACAGAAATTGGCGACTTGGGGCGTTCATCCAAACCAGCAGTTCAAAATCGAGGGCGCTCTCTCCAAATCCTTTAAATAAGACCCGAGGCGCAGGAGAGCGCAGCACATCAGCATGGCTCTGAGCCGCTTCTAACAGCGCCGCTTCAACCGCTTTGGGGTCAGACCGATACGCCACTCCGACGGGTAAATGAATGCGAGAGATAGAATTGCCGTGGCTCCAGTTGATCACTTCTTTCTCTAAAAATCGAGAGTTTGGCACAATAATCGAGACATGATCGAGCGTGCGAATTTCGGTACTCCGCGCTCCGATGCGCTCTACCGTACCCTGAAATTCTCCAACCTCCACAAAATCGCCGACTTGAATGGGTCGCTCAAACACCAGTACCAACCCGCTGCCAAAGTTCTTAGCAATATCTTGCAACCCAAAGCCAATTCCCACGCTGAGCGCACTTGCCAAAATTGCCAGAGAACTGATGTCAAGCCCCCACAGTTGAAGCAGCACCAGTACCCCGATCGTGATCAAACTGTATCTCAGCACGACTGCGATCGCTTCGCGCAACCCCCGATTAATCCGCGCCAAACTCAAGATCCGAGTCCGCAATAGCTGTGTGATCACGTTCGCAAAAACAAACCAACCAAACACCAGACCCGCCAAAATCAGCAAATTTGTGATGGAATACGAGCGAGCACCCAACGACAAAACCGGCACCGTGAAGCTTGTGAGGAGTGTACTTGCAATTTGGTCACTCCATTGACGAGTTATGGCAAACAGATTGGTGATATATAAGGCAACGCCGATCCACAGTGCCACTCGGCTAATGCTCAACAGCAGTTTGAGCAGCAGTTCTAACGATTCTTCTACGCTGGTTTCAGATGCATGTTCGGCGACAGTGCGGAGGTGGATAACCCGTAGAAGCCGCGATCGCACTCGCCCCAAGCCCCAGTGCAGTGCGATCGCGCCTATCAACACTGCGATCGCCACGATCCAGGCGGGTTGCTCACTGGCGCTAGTGTCTGGCGTTACTTGCGCCGCTAAAGCGATGGGAAAACTGATTAAAAATGCAAATGAAAAAATAGTGACGCAGAAAAAACAAATACAACGTTGTGGCAATTGGTTCTGCCAAGCTTTAGAGAATTGCCTCACAATCATAGAAATTTTTAGCAATAGATCAACTCTTAAAGTGATACCAATCCAAGCCGGACTCGTAAGTAGAAAGTCATAACTAAATTTATCTACTTCATTTCTTACAAAAATTTTGTCTTACAAAAATTGTGCTGACCCACTTTTTACTAACCATAACAGCCACCGATTTAACCTTTGAATTTAACCTTCGTTGTCTTCATTTTCCATCAAATTTTTCATATCATCTGTTAGCTTCTGAAGAGACTGCTGCTGCATCCGTCGAGACTCTTGACGATATTTTTTAGGATCTAACCGAGCTTCATACTGTGCGCCTTTGCGTTTTGTTTTGAGCTTTAAAACATCATCGCGATCGCTCTGCTGATTGAGGTGAGTTTGATAGGCGATCGCATCGTCTAAAAAACTCAAATAATGCTCATAGCGCTCCCAATCGCCCCGCACGGCGCATCCTGGTTCATCCCGATGCCAGCAGTCGTTAAACTGGCACGTCGCCTCCGCTAAGCGATGTCTAATTTCCGGAAAACAACTCGCCAAATCTTGAGGCGCAATAAAAAGATCGGGCTGGTTAAATCCGGGTGTGTCGGCAAGAAAACCGCTCAGGGGCAGTTCAAACAATTCTACATGTCGGGTTGTATGGCGACCTTTGGCAAGTTTTCCAGAAACGGCATTCACCCGCACATCAACGCTGGGAATGAGGTGATTAATTAAACTAGACTTGCCCACCCCCGACGGGCCGGAGGCAACAGTAATCTTGTGGCTCAAGCGCTGATTGAGTTCTGCAATCCCCTTGCCCTGATGGACGCTGAGGAATGTCACCTCGTAGCCCCAGGTGGATATGCGATCGCGCCACCGCGCCTGCTCATCTATTGGCACCAGATCACTTTTACTCAAGCATAGACAAACCTCTAAATCTGTCGATTCGGCTTTGACTAAAAATCGGCTGAGTTGATAAGGTTCGATCTCTGGCTCAGCCAGCGCAAACACCAGCAAAATTTGATCGGCATTTGCCATGGGCGGACGATCTAATTCTGACTGCCGAGGCAAGACGTGCGAAATCGCGCCCCGCCTTCCCGCCCAATCGGGTTCTTCGACGTAGACGCGATCGCCCACCATCACGCGCTGCCCCATCTTCTTCAGCCGCGTCCGTCGTGTACACAGCAGCAGTGGGCTAGAAATCGGCGTCTCGGTCTCCTGTAGCCGCACCCAGTAATAATTTGCCTGAACGGCGACAACAGTACCTTGAAGCGGCTCAAAATTGGGGTAGAGTCGATCTCCAGCGAGAACCTGATCACTGTCTTTTGCCTCAAAGCTCATCGGTTGATTAGGGGGCGGCTCAGCACCGAATTCTGAGGGCAAAGAACTCTGAGCGATCGTCAATACTTTCAATCTGGTAGCCTTCCATTGCCAAACTGTCAGGAACTTGCTCAATCGGTTCGCCCGGATCGAGCCACACTTCTAGGAGGGAGCCAGAGGGCAGTTGTTCTAGTTTAAGCTTGGTTCGCACAAAATTGATCGGGCAAGGGGTTCCTCGCAGATCCATGTGCACATCAGGAGTAGACTGTGGAGTACTCATCCGCCGAATATTTTTCCAATAAAGCCTTCAACGCCACCTTTACCGATGCGATCGCCGCGAATCTTTGCCAATTTCTCCAGCAATTCTCGCTCTTCGGTACCTACTTTGGTCGGAATATCAACCGACACCGTAATCAAGTGATTGCCCCGGCTGACAGGATTGCCCAACTTGGGAACGCCTTTACTTTCCAACGTCAACACCGTATTGGGTTGCGTTCCTGCCGGAATCGCCAGTTCTTCAGCCCCGTCTACCGTGTTCACCTCAATTCGCGAACCCAAAATGGCTTGCAAATAGCTGATCTTGACGTCAGAGAGAACATTGATCCCATCTCGTCGAAACTCAGGATCGTCATTGATAAACAGATAAACATACAGATCCCCCGGCGGACCGCTCCGTTGCCCAGCGTCTCCTTCTCCCGACACCCGCAGCCGAGTTCCGTTGTCTACCCCCGCCGGAATCGAAATCTTCAGCTTTTTGGTTTCCTGGCGTTGCCCATTGCCACCACAAACCTCGCACTTGTCTTCAATCACTTGCCCCGTGCCATTACAGGTTGGGCACACCGAAACCTGAGTAAAACTGCCAAAGGGGGTACGAGTGGCTCGGCGCACCTGTCCCGATCCTGTGCAGGTCGAACAGGTGCGAGGACGAGTCCCCGGTTTTGCGCCACTGCCATTACAGGTTGTACAGGTTTCCAAATGGCTAATCCGAATTTCTTTCTCGCCGCCAAATACCGCTTCTCTAAAATCGAGCTTGAGATCGAGCCTCAAATCATCACCCCGCACTGGGCCGCCCCGTCGTCGGGTTTGAGTGCCTGGTGCGCCGCCCGAAAAGCCGCTAAAGAAACTCTCAAAAATATCGGCAAAGCCGCCCATGTCTCCAAAGTCTTGGAAACCGCCCGCGCCAGCAGAACCCACGCCTGCTTCGCCAAAGCGATCGTACTGAGCGCGAGTGTCTGGCTCAGATAGCACTTCGTAGGCGCGGTTAATTTCTTTAAACCGCTCCTCGGCTCCCTCTTCTTTGTTAACGTCGGGGTGATACTTACGGGCTAAGCGACGATAAGCCTGCTTGAGGTCTTCTTTGTCGGCATCTCGCGAAACGCCGAGAATTTCGTAAAAGTCACGAGCCATAGAGTACTGCTAGGTGGGGGTAAGGGGGCTGAGGGGTTGGGAGGCTGGGGTTGAAGGCTCAGTAAACTTTCCCAAACAACCCTATATCTAATACCCTAACATTCTCATTTAATCAACGGCCTCATAATCTGCTGTTACCGTTGCATCTTCTTCAAAATCAAAGTGGGCAGGGTTTGCGGAAACAGTTTCATCATACGCAGATTGGGAGAAGGCACTCGTTCCTGAAGCCCCTCCGCCCAAATCAACGCCTTGATAGACGGCTGAACCAATGGTGAACAAGGTGTGCTGGAGGGCATCGAGGCGAGCTTTCATGTCATCGATGCTGATCTTAGGATCTGCGATCGCAGCTTTAAGTTCTGCAACTTTTTCGTTTGCCTGCCCTTTCAAGTCATCGTTGATGAATTCACCATTATCGCGCATGGTGGTCTCGTAGCTGTAGAACAAGGTATCTGCCTGATTCTTTAGCTCGACTAGGTGCTTACGACGACCATCTTCATCGGCATACAATTCCGACTCTTGGCGCATCCGCTCAATTTCACTGGGGCTTAAGCCGCCTGTGTTGCTGATCTCAATTCCTTGAGCGCGCCCAGTGCCTTTGTCGCGGGCAGAAACTTTGAGAATGCCGTTTGCATCGATCTCAAACGATACTTCAATTTGAGGCACACCCCTAGGGGCAGGTGGAATTCCCGTCAACTGAAATTTTCCAAGGCTTTTATTATCCCGCGCCATTGCCCGTTCTCCTTGCAAAGCATGGATTTCAACGGAGGTTTGACCATCGGTTGCAGTCGAAAAGACTTGAGTTTTGCTAGTCGGAATCGTGGTGTTGCGATCCATAATTCGGGTGAACACTTCTCCTAGGGTCTCGATCCCCAGCGAGAGCGGCGTCACGTCTAGCAACAGCAAATCTTTAACTTCGCCGCCCAACACGCCAGCCTGAATCGCCGCCCCTAGGGCTACTGCTTCATCAGGATTCACAGAGCGATCGGGGGTTCTTCCATTGAAAAACGTCCGCAGGGCTTCTTGAACGGCTGGAATGCGAGTCGATCCCCCCACCAGGATAATCCGATCAATATCTTCGGTGGTTAGCCCCGCGTCTTTGAGCGCCTGCTCCATCGGCTCAAGGGTTCCCTGAATCAGGCTGCCTGCTAATTCTTCAAATTTGGCGCGAGTCAACTCGGTTTCTAAATGTTTTGGTCCGGTTTCATCGGCGGTGATAAAGGGTAAATTGATCGTTGTACTGAGGGTTCCAGATAGCTCGATTTTGGCTTTTTCGGCTGCCTCGCGAAGGCGTTGCAGTGCCATTTTGTCGGTGGCTAAATCAATGCCTTCTTGCTGCTTGAACGCCTCCCCCATCCAGTTCACTAGGCAGGCATCAAAGTCGTCTCCGCCCAAGTGGTTGTTGCCAGAGGTTGCCTTGACTTCAAATACACCATCCCCTAGTTGGAGAATAGATACGTCAAACGTGCCGCCGCCCAAGTCAAACACCAGAACGCACTGATCTTGGTCTTGCTTTTCCAAGCCGTATGCCAACGCCGCCGCCGTCGGCTCGTTAATGATGCGGAGGACTTCCAAGCCTGCGATCGTACCGGCATCTTTGGTTGCCTGACGCTGAGCATCGCTAAAATACGCAGGAACCGTGATCACGGCTTGGGTCACGGGTTCCCCTAAATAGTTTTCAGCATCCTGCTTGAGCCGTTGCAAAATCATGGCTGAGATTTCTTGAGGCGTATAGCTACGTCCCCGAATCTGGACATCTACCGTATCGTCTTTGCCTTTGACACAGTTGTAGGGAACCCGCGATCGCTCGATCTCGGTATCTTGCCAGCGCCGTCCGATAAAGCGCTTGATGCTAAAAACGGTGTTTTCTGCATTGGTGACAGCCTGACGCTTGGCAAGCTGACCGACAAGCCGGTCTCCCGCTTTGCCAAATCCCACAATGCTAGGGGTTGTCCGTCCCCCTTCTGAGTTGGCGATGATAACGGGTTGTCCACCCTCCAAAACGGCAACACAACTGTTGGTCGTGCCTAAGTCGATCCCAATGACTTTTCCCATAGCTTGCGGCGGTAGAAGATACGCAGGTGAACTGTAAGGCAATGTGACAGAAATAACGGTAGAAATCAGCACTACGTAAGTAAGCTACGTTAGCTGATTCACCCTAATCCGAAGGTTGCCCTGATCCGGATTGTTCATAACGTCTACATCGCCAGTGTCCTTTATACTCCGTATTTCAAAGGGTATAATCACGTAGAAATGCGGAATCTTCTGATAAATCTCCTGACATTGCGGCTCAACGGCTCGCCGTTTAAGCGTCAAAGGCTTACTCTGCGGATGATTCGTCTTCTACCGGGGCAGCAACTTTAACCATGGCATGACGTAAAACGCGATCGCCCAGCATATAGCCCCGCACTAGCTCTTCTACGACCGTCCCTTCCGAATACTCGTTGGTCGGCTCTCGCATCACCGCTTCATGCAGGTTGGGGTCAAACTCTTTGCCTTCCGCTCGCATCGGCGCAACGCCAATCTTTTTCAGGCGATCCACCATATCTTTGTAGACGCCTTGGTAGCTCTTGTGAATGCCCATTTCTGCGTCGGTTTGCGGCTTAATGTGCGATCGCGCCCGTTCAAAATTATCCACCACCGGCAGCAACTCATTCACGGTGTTGCACTTAATTTGCTGCTCTAAATCTTCTTTTTCCTTCTGCGTCCGTCTCCGAAAATTCTCGAAGTCTGCTGCAATTCTCATATACTGGCTGCTGCGGTCTTCAATTTGAATCTTCAGCGCTTCCATTTCCCGCTCTTTGGCAGCATAGTTCGACCGAAGCTCCATGAACGCGGCTTCATAATCTGTATCATCGGTCTCGGCTGAAGCAACACTATCCGGTGAGTCGTTCTCAACCGATGATGTCTCAGCCGCCTGCGCGTCTGCGCTGGTCTCGGCACCAGTCTCCGCAGTAACGGTAGGAGCGTCCTCCATGTCAGACGCTTCTGCCGACGATAAAGGTTGAGTTGGGTCTACTTGCTTTTCTTCCTCGATCATTGTTGCGCTAATCCCCTGTAAACAACGCTAGCGTTGGCTAGTCCTTCTACTTATCCTAGCGAATTGTCTCAAGTCGCTATCGTCTTACTAAGCCGTTAAGCATCATATCCTGCTGACACCATTTTGATGTAGTTCAGAGACGGAGAGTTACGAGATCACCAAGGCGGCGCTGGGCGGCAGAGTGCAAAGTCCCCAAGATCTCCCCAGCGTATGGCTGAGGTGTTTTAGCCCTGACCCAAGAAGGATAGCTAAAAAAATAGGAAACAGTGCTTACGAAAGCACAGGGATGCTTGCCTTGAAAGCGGTTACTACGGAGAGCTTTATAAAGCTTTGATGAACCGAATTAAGAGAGCGATCGCACCTTTCCAAGATTTTTAGGGAATATTCCCTACAAGGACATCCTTCGTTCAGCAGCCATGACTAACTCCTCTTCTCAGCGCCGAGCACTTGTCGTTCAAAATAATTTCTCTCCCTTCGGGAATCAACTTATTCAATCGGGCTATGTCAACAATGAGCAGATGCATCAAGCGCTCATTGAGAGCCGAAAATCGGGCAAACCGCTCACCGCCGTTTTAGAGGCATTGACCGGACAGCAGCTTTCTCCGGAGTTGCTACGCCAGTACAAGAAGCAACAACTGTTTGAACTCAAGATTCTCTACGGAGTTGAGTCGCTCGATCCCGAAATCAACCAGGTTTCTGAAAATCAAGTTGGTCAACTCATTGATAGCCTGATTCCCATTGAGTTGTGCCGTCGTTATCATCTGGTTCCGCTAGCCCAAGGCGATACTCAGCCGCCTTTTTTGCTGGTGGCAATGGTTGATCCAGACAATCTTGCGGCTCAAGACGAGTTAAATCGAATCTTGCGCCCAAAAGGGCTAGGGTTGCAGCGACTGGTGATCACGCTAGAAGATTATCAACGGCTGATGTCAACCTATCTTGACGATCGCATTGCCCGCGATCGCCAGCTAGAAGAGCAGTCGAGAGTCGATGTCCAATCCGATTTAGAAGGGTTAGAATCGCTCGGAGAAGCAGAGGATGATAACGAAGTTGACCTCGACGCATCGGCAGATGCAGACGCGGCTCCGATTATTGCCCTCGTCAACAAGGTGCTGATCAAAGCGCTCCAGATGAGCGTTTCAGATATTCATGTTGAGCCGCAAGAAGAGTTTTTGCGAATTCGCTTCCGGAAAGACGGCGTTTTGCGGGAGGCATTTGATCCGTTTCCTAAAAAAATTATTCCGGCGGTGGTTGCCCGGTTCAAAATTATCGCGCAACTCGACATTGCCGAGCGTCGATCCCCGCAAGACGGGCGAATTCGACGAATTTATGACGGTCGGAAAGTAGATTTCCGGGTGAACACGTTACCAAGTCGCTATGGCGAGAAAGTGGTTCTCCGCATTTTGGATAACTCTGCGACCCAGCTAGGTCTCGATAAGCTGATCACCGATCCCCTGTCGTTAGAAACCGTTCAGGACATGGTGAAGCGTCCGTTTGGGCTGATTTTGGTGACAGGACCAACCGGATCGGGCAAAACAACGACGCTCTATTCAGCGTTGGCAGAGCGCAACGATCCAGGTGTCAATATTAGTACCGCAGAAGATCCGATCGAATACTCGCTGCCAGGGTTGACTCAGGTGCAGGTGATTCGCGAAAAAGGCATGGATTTCGCTGCCATCTTGAGAGCCTTTTTGCGACAAGATCCAGACGTCATTTTGGTGGGTGAGACTCGCGATAAAGAAACTGCCAAAACTGCGATCGAAGCGGCGCTCACCGGGCACTTGGTCTTGACCACCCTTCACACAAACGATGCGGCAGGTGCGATCGCACGTCTTGATGAGATGGGGGTCGAGCCGTTTATGGTATCGGGTGCGTTGGTTGGTGTCGTGGCTCAGCGGCTGGTGCGTCGTGTCTGCGAGCAGTGCCGAGTCCCCTACACCCCTAGCTCAGAAGAACTCTCTCGCTTTGGCTTGACTAGTTCTCGCGATGCCCAATTGACGCTCTACAAAGCCAATACGCTGCACGCCCACGAGATTCAGGAGGCACGGGCAAAAGGTCAGCTTTGCGAAAAGTGTGGCGGAGTCGGCTACAAAGGGCGCTTGGGCGTTTATGAGGTGATGCGCGTCACAGAACGCCTGCAAACCTTGATCAACCAAGGCGCACCCACCGAGCAAATCAAAGAAGTGGCAGTCGAAGAAGGAATGCAAACCTTGCTGGCTTATAGTTTGAACCTCGTCCGGGAAGGATTATCTACCTTAGAAGAAATCGAGCGGGTGACGTTTACCGATACGGGTTTAGAAGCCGAACTCAGAGCCAAACGCAAATCGTCGCTGACCTGTCGGTGCTGTAGTGCAGAACTCCATCAAGAATGGCTGGAGTGTCCTTACTGCATGACTCCTCGCTTTCAAGACTAACGCTTAATTTGGGCGGTTAGTTTGAAATTTCTGGTGCGATCGCTCAAACCAAGTAACGGTTCTGAGCGCTTCCCCAAATCGATGGGTAGACTAACTCCCGAAGTAGCCCCTACCCGACTGCGGTTCTAGCAGAGGTGCGCTCTGCCCTGATCGCCCAATTCTTCTCAGCACTATAAGGAGCAAGCCGCATGGAATTGATGATTGAAGATTTGATGGAGCAACTCATCGAAATGGGTGGCTCTGACCTGCATCTGACGGCTGGATTGCCGCCCTACTTTCGCATTAGCGGGCACCTCCAGCCTGTGAGCGATCAAGTCCTCAATGCTGAAGAATGTCAGCGCCTTATTTTCAGCATGCTGAACAACACTCAGCGCAAGAACTTGGAGCAAAACTGGGAGCTTGACTGTTCCTATGGTGTCAGAGGGTTAGCCCGTTTTCGGGTCAACGTCTATAAAGACCGGGGAACCTATGCCGCCTGCCTGCGCGCGCTAAGTTCTAAAATTCCTAACTTTGAAAAACTAGGATTGCCAGATGTGGTGCGGGAAATGGCAGAGAAGCCCAGAGGCTTGATTCTGGTTACAGGACCTACAGGCTCCGGGAAAACCACTACCCTAGCCGCCATGATTGATCTGATCAACCGCACTCGTGCCGAGCATATTTTGACGGTTGAAGACCCCATCGAGTTTGTGTATGAGCCGATCAAAAGCTTAGTCCACCAGCGCCAGTTGGGAGAAGACACAAAAAGCTTTGCCAATGCCCTCAAAGCGGCTCTGCGCGAAGACCCAGACATCATTTTGGTGGGGGAAATGCGGGATCTAGAAACCATTTCTCTAGCGATTTCTGCGGCAGAGACGGGTCACTTAGTCTTTGGAACCCTTCATACGAGTTCGGCGGCGCAGACCGTTGACCGGATCATTGATGTGTTTCCGTCGGAACGTCAAACCCAAGTCCGGGTTCAGCTTTCTAACTCGCTGGTGGCGGTCTTTAGCCAAACATTAGTTCCTAAGAAAAATCCGAAACCAGGTGAATACGGTCGGGTGATGGCGCAGGAAATGATGATCGTGACGCCTGCTATCTCAAACCTGATTCGAGAGGGCAAGACAGCCCAAGTCTACTCTGCCATTCAGACAGGCGGAAAGCTAGGAATGCAGACCTTAGAGAAAGTGCTGGCAGATTATTACAAAGCTGGAACCATCAGTTTCGAGGCGGCAATGTCTAAAACGTCTCGCCCTGACGAGCTTCAGCGTTTGATTGGCGGCAACCCTGCTGCTGCTAATGCCGCCATGAAGCGGTAAGTCTGGAGCGATCGCTTCTATCGCGGATTCGGTAGAAGCCGATCCTCTAGGGTTCACAGATCACATTTTGGGTATCAAAAATCACTATTTCTCCTGAGAGCAACGCGCTAATTTATCTTTCTCTTGCTATAAGAAAAGTCCGTTAGCTGTCGCGATCGCGGCTCAGCTATTCTACTCACGATCATCCTTCATTCAGAGCTAGACCATGCCTACCTACCTTGCCCGTGTTCGAGACGCCAAAGGAAACGCCAGAAAAGAGAAAGTGACTGCCGAATCTCTAGGAGAGGCACGCTCTGCGCTGCGGGAACAAGGTCTGTTTGTCCAAGAGCTTGCAGAGAATAAAGGACTAAACTCTGGAGTGAACCTGAAGAAATTTCAGACCTCCATGGTTAAAGTTTCGGTCAAGGATAAAGCGGTTTTCTCGCGTCAGTTTGCGGTGCTTGTTAACGCGGGTGTAGCCATGGTGCGAGGATTGGGCGTCCTTTCTGAACAATGCACCAACCCCAAGCTGAAAAATGCCTTAATGGACATTAGCAGCGATGTGCAACAGGGAACAAACCTCTCTGATGCCATGAGGAAGCATCCTCAATGCTTTGATGGTCTGTACGTGAGTATGGTTCAAGCTGGGGAAGTGGGCGGTGTGCTAGATGAAGTGTTAAACCGGCTTGCCAAGCTCCTCGAAGATGTAGCGCGGTTGCAAAACCAAATTAAGTCGGCAATGACCTACCCGGTAGTAGTTGGGTCGCTGGCGCTGATTATTTTTCTGGCAATGACAATCTTTTTGATTCCTATTTTTGCTGGAATTTTTAAGCAAATCGGAACGGAACTGCCCGCCTTTACTCAAGCGATGCTGACCATCAGTGATTTTTTGCGGAGTCCAAACGCTGTCATTATTGTGATTCTAGTTCCGATCGTGATGTTTGCCTACAAGCGCTATTACAGCACACGGGTAGGGCGCGAAACGATGGATCGCTTTTTCCTCAAGATGCCCCTGTTTGGTGATTTGATTCAAAAAACTGCAACGGCTCGGTTTTGCCGCACCTTTGGGGCGTTGACTCGCTCTGGCGTCCCCATTTTGACCTGCCTAGAAATTGTGCGTGACACGGCTGGAAATCAGATTGTCGCTAATGCGATCGATGAAGCCCGTCGAGAAATTCAGACTGGCGGCATGATTAGCATCGCGCTGCAAAAAGAGCAAGTTTTTCCCATGATGGCGATTCAGATGATCAGCATTGGTGAGGAAACTGGTGAAATCGACAAGATGTTGATGAAAGTAGCCGACTTTTATGAAGATGAAGTAGAACAGGCGGTGAAAGCGCTGACCAGTATCATGGAACCGATCATGATTTTGGTGATTGGAATCATGGTCGGCAGTATTTTGCTGGCGATGTATCTGCCGATGTTCAAAGTATTTGAGACGCTGGGCTAAGCTGTCACCCTCAACCTTACGCTTTCTATCCTATAGTCTCCCTTAGGTCAGAAGCACCCGACCAACGGCAAAACCTGCTGGCATCTTGGTGCTTCTGACCTTTGATTTGGGTTAAGTATTTCTGTCAAATTTTGGTGTCGAGATTCGGATTGAAAGATGACTAGTCAGAAGCTTTACTATGAGGAATTACTTGCTACTTATAGCCAAGCATCCGCTGCGATCGCGCTCCTCAAGCATTACCGCACCTATCTAGAAATGTTGCCCAGTATGCGCCGACCGGAGGAAAGTGTGATCACCATTCCTCTGCCGATCGCCCGCATCCGTGACTCAACTACATCACAGAATGAAGCCATAAGTGCAACTTCTAGAACAGCTATTTTGCTACCCTGTGAAGTCGCGATTTTGATGTGTGATCCAGAGTGGAAAATTAAAACAGGCAAAGAAATTTTTATTTTTATTCACCGCCCCGACGAAGACTTCTCAGATTTATTGGGACGATGGCGACGTACCCAAGTTATGTTGGGTAAAGACTACGAGTGGGTGTTGCCGTCTCGATATCAGCACATTTTGAACGAAGGCGCAGATAAACTCTACCCGATATTTGTGCTATTTGAAGAGACACCTGAGCGAATTGTGCGTGGGTTAAAGGGAGCACAGTTACCGTTTGTGCGGCAAACCGAAATCGCCACAGACGAAGGCTTGCCAGAGCCAGAATTGCCGGTGGAAACGGAAGAATGACTGATTGATAAACAGACGAAACAGCCTCAGCAACTTATGTTGGCTCAGGCTGGCTTAATCAAACAAATTAGCTTATCGCTTTCTTCTATGGGCTAATCTCTGGCGCTGGCGATTCGTCGCAATCATTGCCTGTTCAACCGGAAACCCAACTACAGGCATCACCTGATATTTCCGATCTTCTTCTAACTGCTTGAGTTTTGTGTATTCAATCCAGTGAATGCAATCTACGGGACAGGTGTCGATCGCTTCTTGAATCAGTTCTTCAGAATCACTGTCTTGGCTGATGACGCGAGATCGCCCATAATCAGGCTCGATGTAGAAGGTGTTTCGGGCAACGTGAGCACAATGCTTACAACCGATACAAACAACTTCATCAACGTAGACGCCCTTTTGCCGTAAATTACCTCCCAACTCCGGTTCTAGACCAGAACGCTCTTCAGCATCCCTCAAAAAACCGCCCAGTTCGGGTTCAAGACCTGTCCGTTCGGAATCAGGAGTGCGATCGCTAGAAGGATCAGGCTGCTGGGAGGAAATAGGCATTATGCGCTCCAGCGTTGCAAAACTAAGCGAATCGAACCGTCTTGGTTAGTGTTTTGCTCAGCAACCTGAAAGCCTTTCTGGGAACCTTCATTCACAATCGTGTGGTAGGCATAACGCTGAGTAATTTTACTGAGGAAGCGATCGACCGAACTGGCTTGCTTCCAGTATTGCAAGTCGGCGACTAATTCATATTCGTGACCGTTCCAAGCAAACCCGACATCATAGCCATTGTCTTGCTCAACAACGACTTCGGCAGTTTGGGTTTGTCCGCGATAGCCGCGAACAGAGCAAGGACCAACTTTCCAGTCTATGCCCAAATCGCTAAGGGCAGCCTTTAAGGAAGGGAGATTCCGAATTTGAGTTTTAATTTGGCTAAAGTGTGACATGGCAATCGCTACGAATTGAACTGCAATCGATCAAAAAACTACCAATCGCTAAAAGTTGCTTGAGTGTTAACGGTCTCAGACGGAGATATGGTTTGCTGGGCGAAATATTCAGAGGTTGGCTCATGAGCAATGACTCGACCAAGTTGAGCCTCGATCGCAGCCGTTACTTCTTCGCAAGAAGCACCGACAATGCCAGTTACTTTTTCTTGAACCCGACCATCTGGATAGATCACAAACTCTAACGTTTCCATGCTGGTTGCCTAAGATTACCTGTTTCTAAAACAAGGACAGAAACCGGATCGGCGAAAAATGAGCGACGCCTTAACCAAAGCGATGTTCACATTTCGTAAAGCAATCCAGCTATATTTTCTTAAAACGTTACACAACTTAACGCTTAATAAGAGTGCTCCTCAACTAACTGTCAGTTTCGCTTAACTTTAGAGTTGAGTCAAGATCGCAATCTCTGCAAAATCTGTTTACATGAATTTTGTTTACATATATTTATAGTTTTTCATCTTTCGCCATTCTTCTGTCCAGAGAGGGAGATGCAAAAGCCGCAAAGCACTCAGCAAAAGGCTACTCAATTTCTTAAACTGAAATGAGTTTGGACAAGGTAGTTCCTCCGCATTCGGGTCAGAGAGTTAACTGAGAGAAACGGCAAGATCACAGATGTGACGATAGGTTTCAGGATGCTAGCAGTTGCCTCCGCTTATCCCTCAGAGTTGAGCCTGGCGAGATGAGCGAAGATGAGGGCTAAATAGCGGTTGAAACAATGCTTAACATTGCGAAATATTAGCCCACAATTTGGCATTTTGGCATTATGAAATCCTGTGCAACAACCGATAGGTTTTCCATTCAGACAACGGTAAGGCAAGCACTGCTAGAGAGGCGCTAGGAAGTTTTATCGTGCGCCCTATCTGATCGCTCAACGCGATCGCTTGAAGATGTTGGCTGAGAACTCGGCAGTTCTCCGGCAACAGGGCGGTTTTCTTGTGGTTGGTCATCTCTAAGCGCCTCGCTTGCTTGCTTGAGCAAATCCCGCAGTAATTGCCGAACTTGTTTCTCCCGGCGTGCCAATGCAGTTCCCGCTTCCCCCAACTTGGCATCAAACTCTATCGCTTTTTGATCTGCTTTAGTTTTCATCACTTCCGCTTGCGGGCGGGTCTGGTCATACCATCGCTTGGCATCATCTAAGTAAGCTTGAGCACGGGTGTGGTAATCATCCCCACGAGCCGCCAGATTGGCACGAAGAATTGCGGCTTGTGCTTGCAACTGAGCGTATTGCCGTTTCAACACAGACGCCTCTTCGCTATCGCGGATCGCAGCGATCGCGGCTTCGATCTGTTCTCGCAGGTCTGCCGACAGGTCGTTTCCAGCTTCTTTTAGCCCAGCCAGACCTTCTTCTACATCTCGTTCAAGCTCACCTTCTTGCTCGTCAAGCTGAGCTTGCAAACGATTGACTTCAGCTTCCGTTTCAGCGATGCGCTTGTGGCGAGCACGGCTGATGCCTTCGACGACCCCTTCGACTGAGGCAGCAACTTCTTCTTTGACTTGGGAACCGTTTTCCTGAATGCTCTCAACGGCTGAGGAAAACGCGTCTTTGACCAGCGATCGCACCTCCCCTGTTCCACCTTTCACTTCCAACATCACCTGGGAGATCGCCCCTTGAATAATGTCGCGGATGCGATCGCGGCGAAGCTGCCCCACTTCTTTGACTTGTTTCAAATCAGATGAAATTCTATCTTTAACTAAATTAGCCATGACTACCCTCTACTTTAGAATTCTTCCAGCCTAATAAGTACTTTTCTCAAAAAATTCTCAAACCATTTATTTCAAAGAAGCTGTTCCAAAAAGAATCAGCACAAAATACCGCTCACCTGAAATTTTTGCTTCAATCAGTCTCTGCATTAATCTTTACAAACTGCGCGTTTGAATAACCTCTCCCTTAAGACAGGAAACCTATAAAAAAATAGCTCCTGACCCATCAAGCCAGAAGCTAATTTCAACTTAGTAACGGTATTCATTCACATCATCAGCGCGTCCCTAAAAAGCTCACTCGCTTGAAGGTAAACCTGAAACTAGAAGCGGAGACCAACACCGCCCTGCAAGCTTACTGCACCTGCGCCGCTGCCTTCGTAAGCGTTAATACCATACTTCGCATCGCTGTAAATGATAACCCCTCTCGTAACCTCGGATTCCACACCAGCCTGGATGACTGCTGCATCTTTATTTCCTAACGGAGTGGGTCTACCATCGTTCTGTACAAACGAGTAGCCTGCACCTGCATAGACATTGGTATTTCTGCTAAGAGGAATATCGTATGACAAAGTAGGAATTACAGTGCTATTTTTGTCATTGAAAAGAACTGAACCGCGCACAGAAACGGGAGCATTGGGAACAGCAAAACGACCCTGAATATTACCACCAAAGTTTGCTGCATCATTGTCTCTTCCGCCATTGGTAACGCCAGCCGCAATACCGCCGCCTACATAGCTACCATCAAAGCGAACTGCTTGTGCAGAAGCAGAACCTGCACCCATGAAAAGGGGAGCAACAACGAGTGCAGAAACAGTAGAAAGAGTTGCGAAAGACTTGAGAGAGAGTTTCATGGTTGTGTCCCTAGAGAAATTAAGATTGATTGTTGTTCTCTTACTTAAGAGTCGTAAGATGGGTTAGAAAAGTTCCAGAGCTTTTCAACAAACGTTCTACTGAATCAAGGAAGTTTTGAATGAACCGAAGGAGTCTTTACTTGATATTAGAAGCTGTTGAACTAACTGGAGAGGTCTAGATTTATCACTGAAAAACGCTAGTGTTTCTCATAACTCAGGTATATCTAATTGGCGTCTGAGTTGACTTTTCTAATGGTCTGTTTCGCAAGTGTCACATTCTATTTTGTGCCAGATTCCTATCGTCTAAATAAAAATAAAAACAGGAGTTACTGTCAGCTTAATTTACTAAAACAGCACTCCTGTAATTTTTTAAGTATGAAAAGTTCAGTATTTTTTAGATTTTCATCATTCTAAAGCTAGAGAAGCGCTATTAGAAGATCCAACTTGCTTTTTCTTATTCCGAAGATTAGTGAAAAGAGAATCGTTCGGTTTGCCCACTCAAATTTAGTTGGATAGCCGTACTTGTCTGAATCAAAATCAGCTAGTCAGAGTATTGCTTTGCTAATAATTAATCTAATGACTTACCTTAAGGCTCTGACCGCGATAGACTGTTAAACAATTTTTATTCAACAGTTTAAAAGATGCTCAATCGCGACGATTTGTTCCTGGCTAACTGACGCAAGTAGAGTAGCGATCGCGCCCTTCATCTTTCGCCTGATACAATGCCTTGTCTGCCGCTGTGATGAGTAGCTCTGGCGATGTAATTGGGCTAGGAATCGCCGTTGCTATACCTAAACTGACGGTCACAATCGATTTGACCTTCGAGCTAGTGTGCGCGATCGCAAGCTCTCTCACCCCAACCTGAATTGCATGAGCCACCTGAATGGCACCTTCTTGCTCAGTAGTAGGCAAAATCACGGCAAATTCTTCGCCCCCGTAGCGAGCCGGAAGATCTAGCGATCGCTTTGCCGCATTCTGAATCACATTTGCCACTTGCCGCAAACAATCATCACCAGCTTGATGCCCGTAGGTGTCGTTAAACAGCTTAAAACAGTCAATATCACACATAATCAGCGAAAGCGAGGTCTGATCCCGCAGCATTCGTTGCCATTCTTGCTGCAAATATTCATCGAACCGTCGCCGATTTGCCACCTGAGTTAAGCCATCAAACGAAGCGAGGCGCTGCAATTCGTGATTGGCTTGCTCCAACTGCTGATAAAGCCTGACCTGTTGGATCAGCCGCCGCACTCGCTGGCGCAACACCGCCCAATGAATTGGCTTCGTGATGTAATCGACGGCTCCTGCCGCAAACGCTTGATCCACAGATTCTTGATCCTCTAAACCTGTAATCATCAACACGGGCGTCCGCGTTCCGCCACTCATCCGCTGGATTTGCACGCAGCAGGTAAAGCCATCCCTGCATGGCATGATGGCATCCAGCAAAACCACATCTGGGCGCATTCGCGCATAGATTGCTAGGCACGCCTCTCCATCATTCGCTTCGACCACCTGGTAGCCTTCCTGCTCCATTGCCTGTCGCAACCCGATCCGAGTCATCTTGTCATCATCGGCAACCAGAATTAGAGGAGGATTGTGATTTGAGGGGATTATCTCTGGCATTGCTGAAGTTCCATGGTTAGCAAGGCTTGAACGCGATCGTATTCAGCCTCCAGTAGACGGACACTGGGGGCACCCTGATCTAGATTTCCCACACGAGCGCAGGTTTCCAACGCTTTACATAAGTCTGCTAACCCCATCGCTCCGACCATAGCGCTGCTAGACTTCAGCGTATGAGCAGCTTGCCCTACGCTGCGAGCATCGCCTTGCGCGATCGCCCATTCAATCCGTTTCACCAGTTGAAGGGCTTCATCGAGATAGCAAGAAATCACATCCGTGAAAATCTCCGTACCTCGATCAGCCGCCAAACCGCGCATTTCTGCTAAAGCACTGCGATTGAGGGGATCTTCATGGGGGGGTGCCAAGAGCAAAGCACGGGGCTGACATTGACGCAAAGCACCCATGAGCGCCTCTATCCGAATCGGCTTGCTGAGATAGTCATTCATGCCTGCATCAAGGCAAAGTTGGCGATCGCCCTGCATGGCATTAGCGGTCATAGCAATCACGTACGGACGAGTGTCAGACGACCATTCTGCACAGATTTTCTGCGTGGTCTCTAGTCCATCCATCTCCGGCATTTGCACATCCATCAACACAACATCATAGGGCTGGCGCTGGAGCGCGGCTAATACGTCCAGACCGTTACTCGCAACATCTGCACAATACCCCAACCGTTGCAGAAGGTGAAGCGCGACTTTCTGATTCACAACATTGTCTTCTGCCAGCAGGATACGCAGGGTGCTGGGTGGGGTGAATCCTTTTTGTAGCGCCTGGGTAGGGATCTCTAAAGTATTGTTTTGCGAAGGGGCGATCGGCTTGGCTTGGGTCAAATTTTCAGCATGAGACGTGATGGGCACAGAAAGCAATGTTGCCGGAGCCGAGCAGACTGTAAAGTAAAACGTTGAACCCTGAGCCGTTGGCGATCGCTTTGGGGTAAAGCCCGTTGGTGGCTCACCGCCAATTCTGCCCTGACTTTCAACCCACATGTGCCCGCCCATCATCTCGCTCAAGCGTTTGCTAATTGCCAGCCCCAGTCCGGTTCCACCATACTGCCGACTGGTAGAAGAGTCTCCCTGGCTAAACGACTTGAATAAGCGCTCCATGCGCTGGGGGGAGATGCCGATACCTGTGTCGTAGACGGCAAACAGCAGATGAAAGGCAGACTGATGGTTGGGGTCAGAGCAGTGTTCTGAGGAGTAGTTGCAAGGTCTAGATACCCCATTTTCTGGTTGAAAAATGCCAACGGTCAACTGAACCTGCCCTCGATCCGTAAATTTAAGAGCATTGCTGAGTAAATTCACCAAAATTTGGCGTAACCGAGTTCCATCACCCACAAGCGTTGCTGGGGTTTGAGGAGAAATCTGAGAGGTAATCTCTATCTGTTTTTCAGCCGCTTTAGCTGCCATTAAATCAATGGTTTCGTGGAGGCAGGTTTGTAAGTCAAACGGCTGCTGCTCGACGTCTAGCTTGCCTGATTCAATTTTTGAGAAATCTAGAATGTCATTGATGATGGTGAGCAACGCATCTCCGCTACTGCGAATAGTTTCTAAAAAGTCCTGCTGTTGGGGGGTGAGATCCATATCGAGCAGCAATTCTGTTAAGCCAATCACGGCATTCATAGGGGTACGAATTTCGTGGCTCATGGTGGCTAAAAACTCGCTCTTTGCTCGATTTGCGGCTTCTGCGGCGTGTTTTGCTTGGGCTAAGGCGAGATTTTGCTCGGTGAGCTTTTCCCGTTGCAGAGTTTCTTGTTTGAGCAACCGAGCTTGGGCAAGGGCAATACCGACTTGATCAGCAACGGCTTCAAACAGTTCAATTTCGGTTTGGCTCCAGTGGCGGAAGCGATCGCACTGATGCAAGCAAATGACACCGTTGGGTTCGCCCTGGTAGGACGTTCGCACGGCCAGCATAGATTTGAGAGAAACCTGGTCGCAAATGGCATGGCTAGCGCGCAGCAACGGCTCGGTGTAAACATTGGGGGATGCGATCGCACTATCGGTGATCAGCAGAGTCTCGACATGGGGATTGCCAACAATCGGCACCGTTAACCCGGTCATGGCGCTCCACCCTGGCTCTAGATACTCTGCCACAATGGGAATTTTGGGAAACTCGGTTTCGCCTTGCAAAGATTCAAATTCTGTCAAGATCGCGTCGTCTATGGTAGACACATAGGCATGGATCAGGCAGCGATTGACCCCAAAGGCATGACCGACCTGCGTAGCTGCCGTCTGAAAAATCTGCTGCGTGTCTAAACTTTGGCGAATTTCTAGGGTGATTTGCTTGAGCAAGAGTGCCCGTTGATATTGCCGTTTCAAGGCTTCTTCAGCGTGCTTGCGATCGCTAATGTCGGCTTGAATTCCCACATAGTGAGTGACCTGCCCTGCCGCATCTAAAACCGGAGAAATGGAAAGCTCGTTCCAGAACAAAGAGCCATCTTTGCGATAGTTTCGTAAGGTGACGGTGCAATCTTCCCCGTCTTGAAACGCGCAGCGCAGTTGCTCGATCGCAGGCTGCTCTGTTTCACCGCCTTGCAAAATGCGGCTATTTTTACCGATTACCTCGTCTGCTGAGTAGCCCGTCATCCGCTCAAAACCAGGGTTGACATAGATAATCGGATTATCAGCACAGGTGGAGTCAGTGATAATAATGCCATTGCTACTAGCCCGAATGGCTCGGTCTAAGATCCGGAGGCGAAGTTCGGCTTGCTTTTGTTCGGTTACGTCCCGGCAGACGCTAATAAACCCTGTTTCAGTTACCGTGAGCGACACTTCCTCAAAAAATGTACTGTTGTCTCGGCGTTTGGCGACGACTTCGCCGCGCCACTGCCCGTTCTGCTGGAGAAGAGGAACGATTTCCCGCTCAATTCGGCTAATTTCTTCGGGATAGTAGAGTTTTTTCCAACTTTTGCCAACCAACTCCTTTGATAGGTAGCCAAACATGCGAAGGTGAGCATCGTTGAGATAGAGAAACTGACCGTGTTCATTTAAGATAGCAATGCCGTCTAGCGCTGCCTCAACGACGGTGGATTGCCGCCAGAGGGCTGCTTGCATCTGCTGCTCCAAACGTGGCTCAGGGGCTTCTATCAAAAATTTGCCGACGGGTGAGCGCCATTTAAAGCGACGCAACACGGCGGTGAAAAAAGCGATATTGCCTGCGATCGCAAGGATGTTTGCACCGAGAAGAACCCACTCTACGCTCACTGCCATTCGATGTCCTACATTGACCGTATGTCGCGAAAATTGCCCTGAATCTAGTAATTTCCGCTCTGTTACTCCAGGTTCACAGAGAGTAGTTTTTATAGAGGGTCGTGATTACGATACCTCGTTATTAAGTGTAGAGAGCAAAATTTTGCCCTAAAGTAGGCAGAAGGTTGCTCCTATCTATCCTCTGGACTAGATCAGCCCTATTCTTTATATACTGCATCGCTTGAGCATTCTAGCGAGGAAAACCGCTAATCTTTGGATTCGATCACTAAGTCAGGCAATCCATCCAGTTTCTCGGTGGCGATCGCGTCCTCGTTGGGCGAGGGCAGAAACACCGTCAAACCGGCGGGGATGCATTCAATATCAACAGGCGTTGTCCCAATCATTTCGCCATCGAGAACCACCTTCTGAGGCGGATGGGTCGTGACCTTAAAGCGGCGCGATCGCACATATCCAATATCGTCGCGGTCAGAAGGGTTGCCGCTGATTGCCGACTGAAAGAGATGGTAGGTCGCAGTGATGGCGCTAGCCCGATTGGTTGGCGCTACGATCGTCAGATCCAGCAACCCATCATCCACCACCAACCCTGACGGACCCTGCGCCAGTACAGAAGTTGCGGGAGCGGCGTTTGCCACCGTCAAAGCAGACGCACTAAACGAAATCACCTTGTCATCGGTTTCAACTTCAGCTTCAAACTGTTCCATGTCGCGCAACTGTCTCAACCCCGCCAGAACATAAGCCAAAATGCCAAACCGATTTTTCGCTTCCCGATTTGCTTTCTCAACCGTCTCTGCCTCAAAGCCAATGCCAGCAAGCAAGACCATGGGCTGACCATTGCAAGATGCAATATCAATTTTCTGCGTGTACTGGTGCAAAATTGTTTTGCAAGCTCCCTCGATCGTGGTTGGGATTTCTAGGGCATTGGCAAAGGCATTTGCTGTTCCCCGCGCGATCACACCTAGGGGAATACCCGTTCCCATCAGCGCCTTGGCTGCCGCAGATAATGTGCCATCTCCGCCCGAAGCAATCACGGCATCAACACCCTGCTGAACGGCTTCTTCGGCAAGGGCATCGGCTCCTATCTCTTTGGAGGTCACACACACTTCTAGATTGAGATCAGCTAGTAGAGTCTTGATCAGGGCTAGCTCTTGGTCGGGGTCACCCTGACCCGCCACAGGATTAAAAATCAGACGGACAGATCCCGGCATAGCAGCACGATTCCTTTTGAAAGAGCATTGAAGCAGTAATGTATTCTAGATATCATACGGGAAAGCGCTTTCGGTTCCCACTTGCGGGGGATTTGAGAGCCTGGGAAAAGCCTCTCAATGGAACCTGTTGAACCTGCGATAAGAGCCGATGCCAAATTCATTGATGTATCAAGAAGATTATTTTGTGGTGCTGGAAACAAACCAGCCAGAGCAAATTTTGTCAGTAGAAGAATTAGGGCAGAAGCTACGATCGCGGCTGTCTTCTCACCCCGATGATTTGCCGATAGACTTACAGCAATTTGCCACCGTAGATGAGCAAGTCACCTACTTAATTAACACAACCTATGAGTTGGATCTGGCTCCAGGTCAGTATTTGCAGTGGTATGCTGTGCGCCTAGAAAAGTGAGAACACCGCCTATGTTTGAAACAAGATAGATAGGCGTGCCATCCTGCGCTGGTCAGTTACTCGACTGTAGCCGCGATCGCAGGCGCAGCAATAATTGAAACTTCTACCTCATCTTCATCCGGCTGCGCCAACTCCACCTTTACTCCCGGACCGAAAAAATTCGTCATTTTGTCCTGGCGCTGCTTCCACAGGTCAAAAGAGAGATAGGCAGAATCAAACAAAAGCACCAGTGTATAGGCTCCATTTCTAGATTCTTCGCGCACTGCCGCCAGTTCAGGACGTTGTTTTTCGATAGGGCTAAGTCCGAGATAATTCAAAGCGCTGTCAAAATGCGCTTTCTGCCCATAGCGGTAACGGGTCACATCGTTGAGAATCTGGGTCTGGGTGCTGGTTGCTTGCTGTTCTCGCAGTGCTAAAACCTCTGGCGTTGTCTGAGCCATGAACGGCACAGGCTTTAACTCAGTAATTTTGAGGGCGACTCCCCCTAAAAAGAGCGGAATGCCATAGAAAAAGCCGACCATGTTCAGGGCGGCATAGTCAAGAAGATAAGCAGCAATCCCAACAACGGTGACAACGCCACCCGCACACAGGAGCAGCATTCCTAAGGGAAGTTTACGGAGCATAAGGCATTTATGAAGCAAAGGATAGATAGGCTTATTATCCCTGCTTTGCGCGCGATGTTCTGGCGCTAGAAAGCCAACTCTAAAGAATTTTGCTAAAACCGTTTTGAAAAATTCTGTAATCCTTTACGCTGACTAGTGCAGATTTGTATGTAAAGTGGCTATGACTCGCGCAGTAATCAAGTTTTCTTCTGAAGATTGTGGCATTTGTCACAAAATGGCATTTTACGATCAAAAAGTTGCTGAAGAACTGGGGCTTCAATTTATTGATGTAAAGATGCAAGACACCGCAACCTATCGCAAATATCGCAGTGTTCTTTTAGCTCAATATCCGGATAAATCTGAGATGGGATGGCCGACCTATATTGTTTGTGATTCGCCGGAAGGTGCGTTCACCATCATCGGTGAGGTGAAAGGCGGGCATCCAAAAGGAGAGTTTCGGACGAAGTTACAAGGTGTGTTGAACAATTCATAGAATAGGTAGAGTTCACCAATTGACTCGCATAAACTAACGCTTTGGTCTATGCAGACTGAAGCGTTAGTTTCACCCAAAAATAGGTATACGTTATCCAAAGATGACGGTACGATTTCCATAAACCAAGACACGATTTTGCAAATGTAGCCGTACTGCTCTTGCTAAAACAACGCGCTCTAAATCTTTTCCTTTGCGAATCAAATCGGCGGTGTTGTCTCGGTGGCTGACCCGCACCACATCTTGTTCAATGATTGGTCCTTCATCCAAATCTTCGGTGACATAGTGCGCCGTTGCGCCGATAATCTTTACGCCACGCTCAAATGCTCTCTCATAGGGGTTTGCGCCTGCAAAGGCAGGTAAAAACGAGTGATGAATGTTAATTATGGTCGGAAATTGAGCAACGAAATTAGGACTTAGCACCTGCATATATTTTGCCAAAACCACTAAATCGATGTTGTATTTCTCTAAGAGTTCTAACTGTTTGGCTTCTTGTTCTGCTTTGGTTTCTTTAGCGATCGCATGGTGATGAAAATCGATGCCAAATTGTTCTGCGATCGCGCCTAGTTTTTCATGATTGCTCAGAATCAGGGGAATGTCTGCTTGCAATTCACCCGATCGCTGACGCCACAGCAAATCGAACAGACAGTGATCCTGCTTACTCACCCAAAGAGCGATCCGAGGCGTGGTGTCTGAAAAGTGGAGTTGCCACGTTGCGTTGAGGGGAGTGGCAATCGCTTGAAAGGCTGGCTCGATCACCGCACGGGGCAACTGAAATCCTGCTAACTGCCACTCAATCCGGTTGAGAAATAGCCCTGCCGAAAAGTCTGTGTGCTGGTCAGCGTGAATAATATTGCCACCATTGGAGTAGATGAAACTAGCAATTTTAGCGACCAAGCCTTTTTGATCGGGGCAGGAAATGAGCAGAGTAGCCGTTGGAAAGGTCATTGCGATCGCGGGGATGACGGGGTAGAGGCAGCAGGACTGGCGCTGCTTTGCGGAGCCGCCGATGGACTCGGAGAAGCACTAACCGATGGACTCGGAGGGGCGCTAACCGATGGGCGAACCGATGGATTGGCATTTGGATTGACATTTGGATTGACATTTGGATTGACATTTGGATTGACATTGCCTGACGGGGCAAGACTCGGTGAGGCGTTCGGAGTAGGCTTGGGTTTTTCTTTTTTCCATTCAGCCAACGGGCGATCAACGGCGTTTTGAGCGTCGATCGGCACGAGCAGCACCGCCAAATCTTGATTAGTATTGACAGGCGGATCGGCTAAAGCATACAAAAAGCTGCGATTAAAGTTAGGTTTGCCGAGAACGAATTGATGCGTCTCTTGATTCGCAAGTTTGATTTCAACAGTAGCGGAGGGTTGATCGAGTCCAAACTCTGCTTTGCGGTTGGGGGCAACAGAGAGGATACGATCGCTCCTTCCGGTTGCCAGCAGGTTTAGCAAAAACGCCACCGCACCATCATCAGCTTGCGTGGTTTCTGGCGTTCTCATCTGCCACACTGCAGGCGTCACTCCCACTTGCCTCTCAAACGTCAGGGTAGGCTGATCCGAGGTTTTCACCGTAAAGCTCGTGATGTCTGCCTCTGCAAAATTGAAAATAGGCGTTGAGTCTAACGTTGCCTCCTCGCGCTGAGGCTGCCCAAACTCGTAATAATAAACGACTCCACCAAACGCCAAGGCAAGGAAAATTAGAATCAGGGACGTGCGTTGAAATTTCATAAGCTGACCTACCGAGCCTTCACAAATTCATTACTCGATTTGGTCATTCTACTATTGTGGTCTGCCGATTTCTGGAGGAGTGCCGCGATCGGTGCAAGGCGCAACTCCGAAAGATTTGATAAAAAATAAATTTTCTTCTAAAAGCACAAAACAGCCCTCCTCATCGCATACCTTTCAAAAACTTTATAACTCAGCAAGGTGTCTTAAAGAATTCGCTTTGTTTAGAGCTTACTTATAAAAGTCTCTGCCAATATATCTATGGTTAGATTCTGCTTTTCAACAATTACGCACGCTTAAAAAGCTGTGAGATGAGCCATGAGAATTCCCGGACTTGGAAAATTGCAGCGCGTAACCGATACGATTAAAAATCGGCTCATCTCAGGAGGCATTATCCTGATGTATCACCGCATTGATGAGCCACCGAATGACCCATGTCGCGTGTGTGTCTCACCTCGTCATTTCTCCGAGCAGCTTGAAGTTTTGAGCCGCCATTGCCGCATTCTTCCTTTACAAGAAATGGTAGAAATGGCTCAAGCGAGAAAGCCTCTAGAGCAAACTGTTGCCATCACCTTTGATGATGGCTATGCAGATAATTTGTTGACTGCAAAGCCTCTGCTTGAAAAATACAATGCTCCTGCAACGATGTTTGTTCCTACTGGAAATTGGAACCGCAATCAAGAGTTTTGGTGGGATGCATTAGAGCGTGTGTTTTTACAGCCTGGGCATCTTCCGCAACGGTTGCGTTTAGAAATTAGCGGTGATGTTTATGAATGGGATTTGGGTGAGGTTGCCGATTATTCTGAAGCCGATTTTGAGCGCGATCGCACGTGGACGATTTACACTGCTGCAAATGCCGACCCAACCATTCGTCACTCAATCTACCGATCGCTGAGCCGCTTATGCTTTCCGTTGCCTGAGCCAGAACGGCAGAACCTCCTTACCCAACTTGCCTCGTGGTCAGGTATTGAGTCTACCACTCGTCTCACTCACCGTTCTCTTTCGCCAGAAGAAGTGCGTCAGCTAGGGGACGGAAGTTTGATCGAGATTGGCGCACATACCGTTTATCATCCGCCGCTTTCAACCTTATCTGCAACCTTGCAGCAGCAAGAAATTCAGCAAGGCAAAGCCGCCCTCGAAACGCTGCTAGGGTATTCTATCAGCAGTTTTGCCTATCCTTACGGCAACTACAATACACAGACGCTTGATGTTATGCGAACAACAGATTTTGCCTGTGCTTGCTCTACGAAGGCTAGCAAAGTTGTGCATACGAGCAATTGCTTCGAGTTGCCTCGTGTAGAGGTGCAAAACTGGGATGGCGAAGCGTTTGCCCGTTGGTTCGTGAAATGGCTGTGAGGGCTAGGCTTGGGTGATCGTGGCACAAGCGTTGAAAAAGGGCACCGCTTTAGGTTGCTTCACATCCTTAGGTTGGAAACAGACTCAAATAGCTAGAGATCAGCCGTTCTCCGTAGAAGAGAGCGATCGCGGCTCCCAAGGCTAGAAATGGACCGAATGGCATGGGTTGACGACGGGACAAAATGCCCAGGGCGATCGCACCGCCACCCACTAGCGCCCCGGAGGCACACGCTAGAAATCCGGCTAACAGCAACGATTTCCAACCGAGCCACGCGCCTATCATCGCCATCAGCTTAGAATCGCCTGCGCCCATCGCTTGCTGACCGAAAACAACCGAGCCAACGATCGCAATGATATCCAGCAACCAGATACCGAGAACCGCCGCGATCGCACCCATCATCAGGTTTTGAATTGCACCCGTGAATCCGGATACCGTCCAGCCTGAGAAAAGCTGAAATCCCAATCCCACAACCAGACCTGAGCGAGTCAACGATTCTGGGAGAGTCATCGTATCCAAATCAATGATAGAAAGAGCGACCAACCAACTGAGAAATGCCCAATAGCCAATCGTTTGAACTGATAGACCAAACGTTAGAAATACAAGTAAAAATATCAGCCCCGTGCTAGCTTCAACGAGCGGATAGCGCTTAGAAATCGGACTTTTGCAGTGGTTGCATTTGCCGTTGAGCCACAGCCAACCTAACACAGGCACATTGTGATGTTTCTTTAATCGCGTCAAACAGTGGGGGCAGCGCGATGGCGGGTAGAGGATGGATAACTTGGCGGGAAGCCGATAAACCACCACATTGAGAAAACTACCGATCGATGCACCCAGCGCAAACACGATAAAGCAGGCAGGCAGCACTAGAAAAAATTCCATAACAAACAGCGGCTAGGGGTAGCGATTGGACAATTTAACCTCTAATCTTCCCCACAGCCAGCGTAAAGTTATGGATGAGTTACCGAGTTAACGGCCACTCTACTCCCTGGTTCTACTTACCCTTCGTTCTCTCTAGTAGGCCGTTGATTGAATCAAATCGAAGGGAATGAAGCATTCTTGAGGAAGCAAAGCGGGTTTTCTGGTGAAGATCAGTTTGCCGCGATGCGTCACCCGATTGATGGCAACCCCAAGCGGTGGCTCCGTCAGTTCTGGGTGTACCGAATAATAGGTTTCATAAATTTGGCGAGCCGAGCGAATCACCATCGGGTCGAGGTACGCCGCAAAGCTGCCATCATCCACGTCTGCTCCTGTGTCCATCCTGGGTAAAGCATTAACCACAGATTCTATCCTCACGTTTTGTTCCGAGTGTATCCTACTGTTAAAGACTATGATTGACAAAAGAAATGAAATATGAACGATAAAAGACCTATCCAACGATAGAGACAGATCGAAATTGGGGATTTAGCCCTGACGATTTATCTATTCCTGGGATAGCGCGCTGATCAGGACATTGCCCATCGCTTCACAGCCAATCAGGGTGTTGCCTTCTGCCATAATGTCTCCCGTTCGATAGCCTTGATCCAATACTTTAAGCACTGCTTGTTCGATATGGCGTGCTGCTTCGGGCTGATGTAGGGTGTAACGCAGCATCATGGCGGCACTCAAAACCTGCGCTAACGGATTTGCTCTATCCTGTCCGGCGATGTCTGGCGCGGAACCATGAACCGGTTCGTAGACGCCTGCACCCGATGTGCCCAAACTTGCAGAAGGTAGCATGCCAATGCTGCCCGTCAGCATGGCAGCGGCATCAGATAGGATGTCGCCGAAGAGATTGCTGGTGACGATCGTATCAAACTGCTTGGGAGCGCGGACTAGCTGCATGGCGGCATTATCGACATAGAGATGAGAAAGCGCTACATCGGGATAATCGGCGGCTAGGGCGGTGATGCGATCGCGCCACAGTTGCGATACTTCTAGCACGTTGGCTTTATCCACAGAGCAAAGCTTTTTGCCACGTTTCTGGGCGGTTTCAAAGGCAACTCGCCCGATGCGATCAATTTCAGATTCGGTGTATGCCATGGTGTTGACACCACGCTTTTCGCCCATTTCGGTCGTGAAAACGCCTCTGGGCTGACCAAAATAAATCCCGCCCGTCAGTTCGCGTACGACCATAATATCGACGCCTTCAACCACGTCTCGCTTGAGGGACGAAGCATCGATCAGTTGCGGCAGAATGATGGCGGGGCGGAGGTTGGCGAAGAGTCCGAGTCCGGCGCGGAGTCCGAGCAGCCCAGTTTCGGGGCGGAGATGGCGGGGTAGCGTGTCCCACTTGTATCCCCCGATCGCGGCTAGCAGCACAGCATCGCTATCTTTGCACTTGGCTAGGGTTTCGGCAGGCAGCGGTTCACCTGTGGCATCGATCGCTGCGCCTCCAATCAGTGCTTCTTGAAATTCAAACGCAAGCTCAAATTTTTGACCGACTGTTTTCAGCACCTTGACGGCAACTGCCATGATTTCAGGACCAATCCCATCGCCAGGAAGAAGCGTGATGCGATGCTGTGCCATATCTGTTGTGGTTCATCTGACTGCGGACTGTATCATACCGTATCTAGTAGATTATTAACGTTGAGTTGAGGGGGAGATGGGCGAGGTCGGGAACTTTATGCTGTCTAGAACTCAGAGGTTTAGAATTTCAGGCATCAGCGCGATCGCAAAGGATGACCAAGAGCAGCGCTGATAGCTGCGATATGAGCCGTAGACAGCGTGCCAAAACGTCTGCCGCTTTGATGACCAAGGGATCTGACGTGGGGAACTTCTGATCGCCCAACGGGATCAAGGTCGTTATTCCTTCTCTCGACCGTAACGTCCTTTTAAAGTTCTCACGTTAAGAATTCACTCTCGTGTTACCTTATCCCTACTTTGTTGCGGCTTGGCATGAAAAGAGTTTTAGGTTCGGTGGTGGTTGCGATCGCAATGACCGTCATAATTGTCACATCAGCGTGGGCAAATCCATCGCTCACTATCATTTATCCGCCAATCGATCATGAGACGACGGCAAAGCAAATTTTTCTGATTGGCACGGCACCGCTCAAGGGCGATGTTTTGGTCAATGGCACCGCGATTTCCCGCAGCACGGCGGGGCATTTTGCGCCGAGCTTTCCGCTCAAGGTGGGAGCAAATCCCTTTACGGTGCGGTACGCCGATCAAGAAGTAAAGCTGACCGTGACGCGCGCTTCGATGGAGCCAGTTGCGCCTCAAGGGGCAACGTTTGGTCAAGACTCGCTCACGCCTGCGACAGACATTGTTCGGCTTCCCGGCGAACTGATTTGCTTTAGCGCGATCGCACCTCCGAAGGCGTTAGTTTCGGTGAAGTTGGGTGATCGGATTATTGCCCTCCAGCGCCAAAGCGCGATCGCCAATCTCCCTGCTAATTCTGGCGTTCTCACCGGGCTAACCCAACCCACCACCACCGACCCCGGACAGTATGCTGGCTGTACTACGGCTGAAGCCGCAGGAGAATTGGGTCAGCCTGAGTATCTTCTCAATTTCAATGGAGCCAGTTTTGCCCAAGCGGCTCCTGGAAAAATCAAAGTTCTTGCTCCTACACAGCTAGAGGTTGTTGAAGTAACGGTAGATCAGGGAACGGCGAGAACCGGAGCTAGCACCGATTATTCACGACTGACTCCGCTGCCGAAAGGCACCCGCGCCACGGTGACGGGTCGAGAGGGCGATTGGCTCAGGCTTGACTATGGCGGTTGGGTGAGAGCGAGCGAGACGAAAGTGATTCCTGGCTCGGTTCCAGTTAAGTCATTAATTCGAGGCATCACCTCGCGAGTTGCTGGAAACTGGACAGAAGTGCTGTTTCCCCTCCAGGCTCCGGTTCCGGTGTCAGTTCAGCAGGAAAATAGTGTATTTAATCTCACGCTCTATAACACGACAGCACAAACGGATACGATTCGGCTTGTGAATGAGCCAGTGATTGCTAGATTGGATTGGCAACAAACAGATCCAATGAAAGTTCAATATCGGATTAGCCTCAAGAATGAGCAACAGTGGGGATACAAGCTTCGCTATGAAGGAACAACGTTAGTTCTATCGCTGAGACATCCGCCTAAGCCACAGCGATCGCAGGGTCGCAGCCCAACTGCATTAAACGGAATAAAAATTCTTCTTGATCCGGGACATGGCGGACCTGATGATCAAGGATCACGAGGTCCAACGGGCTATCCTGAGAAATCGGTAAATTTATTGACGAGTCAATTGTTACGTCAAGAACTTGTGAAACGAGGGGCAACGGTTGTGATGACCCGTACCACAGATGTGGATTTAGACTTGCCGCCGCGAGTGGCAGCGATCGCAAAAGCCGAACCTGCGATCGCGTTGAGCATTCACTACAATGCGCTTCCCGATGATGGCGACGCAATCAATACCCAAGGTGTGGCGGCGTTTTGGTATCAAACTCAGGCACAGAGTTTGGCAGAGTTTATGCACGATTACTTGATAAAAACGCTCAACCGCCCATCCTACGGCGTGTTTTGGAATAACCTAGCGCTGACTCGCCCGACCGTAACACCATCAGTGCTGCTGGAGCTAGGGTTTATGATCAATCCCGACGAGTTTGAATGGATTCGCGATCGCAAAGAGCAAGAGAAACTGGCGCTTACCCTGGCTGATGGCATCACCGAGTGGTTTCGGCAAGTTCAATAGCATCCATCACTAAGACTGCCCAACTTCTTCTCTTTGGAGGCTCAGAAAACCGCACTCTAGCGCTCTCTCCGGTGCGAACGGGTTGGGGGGTGAGCCTCTTGAGCCTGCTATCCTATCGCAAAAACTTCCGAGACTTTAGCGCGCCGATCTGCGTCATTAAAAAGTCTCGATCTTGGGTTGCATTGACCGATCGTGCCACGTCCAAGGCTTGCTCGTAGTAGCTTTGGGCGTTGAGCAAATCGCCAGTTTGCCGATGATGATGCGCGATCGCTTTGAGCGAAGTCAACACCTGCATTGAGTTATTATCTCTACTCGATAGCGCCAGCCGCTCATTGAGGGCATTCACCAAGTTAGAGTCTTGTCCGGCTCCGCGATACGAGGCAATCATGCCATCCAACGCTCGAAATTGAGTCGGGCGATCAGAGCCTTGCTGCCCTAAAAACAACGCCTGACGATGAGCAACATAGGCAGAGCGGGAATCTCCCATCGCTTGGTAGGCATCGCCCAGGTTGCTCAGTGTGTTTGCTTCTCCGATGGCATCTTTAGCCTGACCCCGAAAGATTCTGGCTTGCTCTAACTGAGCGATCGCCTCTGGATATCGACCTTGCAAATAAGCCACCAAGCCAAGATTGCTCAGCGAGATGCCCTGCCCGACCGTGTGGCGAATTTGTCGAGAAACGTCTTGGGCTTCGGTAAAGGCTTTTTTAGCTTCGGCTAAGCTGCGACGCTGCACCAAAATGGTGCCAATATTGTTGAGCGCGTAGATTTGCCCTTGAGTATCTTGATTATCCCGTGCGATCGCGAGCCGCCGCCGAAAGGCATCGTCCGCATTTCTTAGCTGCCCGGCTTTGGCGTAAGTGTAGCCCAGCAAATCGTAAACCCGCCCCTGAGCTTCGGTATCCCCAATCTGGCGATAAAGGTCGATCGCGCTTTGCCAAGCGGTGATTCCTGCGGAGCTAATGGCGGCAGTTCCTTGCCCAGCATCATGCTGCTGAGAACCAAGTTGAACCGCACGATCGGCTTTATGGCGCAAGCTTTCGTCTATGCGATCGCGAGGCGCAGCCGTCAGTTGTCGAGTCAGGTCGCCTGCCATGCTCGGAAACCCAATTGCACCTGCGGCCACCAAAGCGGAAACCATTCCCACTGCAAATCGAGCTACCCATCCCATGACCTACCTCCATCCGTTAGAGAAATTCGAGTTCTTTTAAGCTGTTTTCCAGCGAGTCTGAGTTTATTTCAGACCGCACAGGTTCTTGCCTAGAGTGCCCACTCAAATAAATCTCTCTAATATCGTCTGGCAGATTGTCCTCCAACAGTCGATAGCCTTGGCGCAAATGCGCTTTCACCTGTTCTGGCGGAACATCCTCTCCTTCTGCTTGTAAGTAAGCCGAAATGCGAGTTTCGCTCCAGTGAAACGTTTGCGCCATCAGCACCATTAATCGGGTGGCAGCAGGCAGTTGATTTAAGCCGCGATCGAGGTAACACCAAAATGGCGGAGAGGCAGCTTTGAGGTTGTAGTGAATCTCTTCGACCGGAGGCAATGCTGCTTCGTTGATGCCAGACGCCGTGACCGCCAGCAGCCAGCCCTGAAAGGTGCCGCCGCCTTCGCTAAACGCGCGCAGATCAACGCCGACCAATTCATGGAACACATGCCGCCAAATCAGGGCAAATAAATAGTCTGCTTGAACGGGTGACTTGGCAGCGTGCTGAATTAATGTATACACCATCGGGCTGTAGCGGCAAAACAGCGCTATAAAGTATTGCCCAGCGTCAGGATAGCGCTGATACAAGGTCAAAAGCTCTTGATCGTTGTAATGAAATAGTGACTTAATGATCGGATGATTGGCTTCAGGAAAGGTTGGAATAGGCACAGCTTTAACTCAGAAGAACTACTAGGAAATGCCACTTACTATATAACAGTGACTTGTGGGAAATGGCACAGGTTTTTTAGACTAGTTTTTACAAAATGGAGCGCCAGGGATCTCGCAAAATCTTACGGATCTCCTCCTTTCCCCTTGTTAGAATGGAATAGCTCCGCAATACTAGTAGCTAAATTTGTAAGCCTTTTGCGCCAGTGAATTATCTATGATGGATACTTTATTTTCTACCCAAGGCATTATGGTGATGCTCCTTGGAGCCTATGCCGTTGCCATGTGGCTGTTTCTCACCAGCGCGCCCAAAGTTCACACGGTGATGGTGTCGGATGTGGAGGGGGCACGAGAGTTTTATGAAGGTATGTTAAGTTTGCCGGTAGCTGAGATTCCGCTCCATTATTACTACAATTACGAGCAATCGTTAGGAACGGCTGGACTCAACCCGATGTATCTGTCTGGCAGCATGGGAAGCACAACGGCGCGGGGCGGCAGCGATGGGTTGTGGTATCAGCTTAAGAAGAATACTCAACTGCATGTGATTTCTGGAGCAAGTTATGGCGAGAAAGAGCGCGATCGCCATGTTTGCTTCGATCGCGATTGTCTCGATCAAATCTTGCTGCGGGTTCAAACCCGGGGTGTAAAGCATAAAATTCGCCGAGAGAAACCGCTCAATTTTTTAGTCAAAGATTACGCTGGGCGCGTGGTTGAATTTGCAGAGGTCGCCAACTAAAACGTTTGCTACTACTTTTTTAATGAACCGATCCGTGGGAGCAAAGTAACATTTGCTCCTTTTCTTTGGGGTAGTATTTTGGGGCTATCAGGGTTGCGATCGCACCGCCGAATTTATCAAATCCTCAGTAAAACTGCCAAACCATTGTAAGTGACTTGGCAGGGAGTTATGGTGATTTGACTCTAGGACACGCAAATATTGTGTCAAATGACTGAGTTTAAAACTGTATAAAAGGTTGCGTAAGAAATGGCTATTTTGTCTTTCTAGACATTCACAGCGGTTTCATGGCTTCTAAGATTTGTAGCGATAAAAATGGCAAGATTTCTTCATTATTACTATGCGCTTTTCCCTCAACAAAAACGATTAGTAAATAAGGGTTGGTAGCAGGCGGTTGGATATAGGCGGCATCGTGGCGGACTTGGCTGGTGAGTCCGGCTTTTGACCATACCCCAGACTGCGGCGGAACGCCTGCCCCAACAAATCCGGTCACCTGATTTTCGGGATTGGCTTGGAGATCGGCGGGGTTGAGCGATCGCTGCATTAATTCCATCATTTGGCGCGATCGCGTTGGGCTAACTGCCACACCCCCGATGATACTATGCAGCAACCGTGCAGTGGCATTGGTGGTCAGCAGGTTGCGATTCTCAAACGTCTCGCCGTAGAACGCTCGTTCTCGCCCGTAAGGACCATCACACCACGTTTTCTGGTTAATGTTGACCGTTGCCAGTTCTTCCCAACCCAAGCCTTGAAAATACCGATTCACAATGTTGCGTTGAGATTTCCACGTTTCAAACGGCGCATCCGGAATTTCAGGTCCTCCAGTGGTTCCGGTTAACACATCAACCACATAGCCTGTGGCATCATTACTAGAGTCTACAATCATGTCTCGGAGTGCCCGATCGAGTTCTGCCGAGGGCGGTATCATGCCGCGCTCAAGCCATTCGTGGGCGGCTACGAGATAAAACAACTTCACCACGCTGGCAGGATACACATTCTCCACGCCTCGGTAGGCATAGCCCCGCACGGGTCGCTGCCAAAAGTCTTCGGGTGCGATCGCGCCGCCAGTGTTCACAAAAATCGGCGGATCGTACACAATCCACGTTAGGGCAAGCTGGTTTCGGGCTAGTTCGGGAAACTGGGCAAAGGTTGAGTCGAGGATGCGATCGCCCAAGGGTTCGAGTTGTGCATCTTTGTGAAAGAAAGTCATGGCGAGAATGGGGTAGGGGGGCAAGGTATGGAAAAACCATGTAACCTATACCCTGTATCCTGTTTCAGTCATTTTGATTGGGTTATCTCCATGCAGTATCTCACCAAAGCCGCCCTAAATCTCTACGATTCAGCAGAACTCACTGAGCTTGCAACCCAAGCAGCAATTGGCAGATATCTCACCATTGTGACGGATCTGGCAGCCCCGTCCCCGCTTTACGTTCGTCTCTGCGAAGATGGCTATCTGGGCTGGCTCAACCCAAAGGATGTACAGCATTTGGAGCGATCTCAGCAGGGGTATAGTGCACCGGTTTTGACTGAACCGGAGATCCGCGATCGCATCGGGGGCGCGATCTCGTTTACTCACGCTGCGATGGCGGTTCCCAATCACTACCTCTGGGGCGGAACCGTTGCCCCCAATTACGATTGCTCTGGGCTGATGCAAGCGGCGTTTGCTTCTGTGGGCATTCGGTTGCCGCGAGATGCCTATCAGCAAGAAGGGTTTGTCAGACCCATCAAGCAGGATGATTTAATCCCTGGAGATTTAGTTTTTTTTGGCTCCCCGGAAAAAGCAAAACACGTCGGGCTATATTTGGGTGATAACCGCTACATTCACAGTTCTGGAAAAGATATTGGACTGAATGGCATCGGGATCAGTGAACTAGCTGTAGATGGCGATCGCGTCAGCCGAAACTACTACCTTCAATGGCGCGGGGCAGGTCGCGTGGTAGAAAGCTATCAGCCTGAGGGAAAATAGGTTGATAAGATATCCAAATCTAGATTTCTTCTCGTGTTTTTGCTTTTACGATCGCCAGCCCCTGATCTCCATGAATCCCTCTCTTCTGCAAAACAGTCTGCCGCCTATCTCCACCTTTCAGCCTGATCTCTCTATTGTTGTGCCGGTTTATAACGAGGTAGAGAGCATTCCGATGTTGTTAGATGCGATCGCAACGAGTCTTAGCCCCCACCCCTTGAGCTATGAAATTATCTGTGTCGATGATGGCTCTAAAGATGGGTCGGATGCGTTGCTAAAGCGAGAAGCGATCGCTCATCCCCATCTAAAAGCCGTGATTTTGCGACGCAACTATGGGCAGACTCCCGCTATGGCAGCCGGATTTAGCCACGCCAGAGGAAAAGCGATCGTTACGCTAGACGGAGATTTGCAGAACGATCCGAGCGATATTCCGATGCTGCTAGAGAAATTAGACGAGGGCTACGACTTAGTGAGCGGTTGGCGGAAACATCGACAGGATGCGGCTGTTACACGGGTAATTCCGTCTAAGATCGCCAATTGGCTGATCGGGCAAGTCACCGGAGTTCAGCTTCACGATTATGGCTGCTCGCTCAAAGTCTACCGATCGGAACTGGTGGCGGATATGAATTTATATGGCGAGTTGCATCGCTTTCTGCCTGCGTTAGCGTTTATCGAGGGCGCACGAATTACAGAAGTGCCGGTTAAGCATCATTCGCGGCGCTTTGGTCAGAGCAAATATGGACTCGATCGCACCTTTCGTGTGGTGATGGATCTGCTCACTGTCTCGTTTATGCGAACGTTTCTTACCCGTCCGATGCATGTGTTTGGGCTGTTTGGTGGGGTGTCGCTGTTGGCAGGAACTGCGATCGCGCTCTATCTTGCCATACTCAAGTTTGGGTTTGGGGCGAGCATCGGTCAGCGCCCATTGCTGATTTTGGCGGTTGTTTTGTTTCTCGCCGGGTTAAATTTGTTTAGCTTTGGCTTGGTCGCAGAAATTTCGATGCGAACCTATCACGAATCCCAGGGGCGACCGATTTACCGGGTCAGAGAAGTGGTCGGGCAATCAGAACAAAGCATCGCTTCCAAAGAGCCTTGACGTTGGAACACTCTTTTACTCGCCTTTCCATGCGGCAATCACATGATCGATCGTCGTTCCCAAAATGCGTGCCAACGGCGCAAGCTGATAGCTCTCGATTTCGTCCCCGTCGTAAATTGCCCGCAGTTCGGGAATTGAAAGCCGATACGAATCGCAGAATTTCGCAAACTCATCGGGGTTGAGGTCAAGATCTTGCTGCCGCTCTCTCAACATCGCGGCGATCATTGCCGTTCCGGCTAGGGGACGGTTGGCAGTATCAAGGTAGCGTTGCACCATTTCATCAACTCGCTCTGGGCTACCGCCTGTCCGGGCAGTCAGTTCGTAACAGGCTTGGTGTAATGCTTTTTGCACCCGCTCTAGTTGGTTGAGTTGATGGGTGATGTGCTTGGCGTAGTTGAGTTTGCAAAAGCCCACGATCGCGCCTTCGTGGGAGACCGGAACGTAGGTTTCTTGCGGATCGAAGTGCCAAGATGAAGTAACGTGCGGCATAGAAACTCTGGGCAACGCTAAGATGGTGCTCTCAGAATGCCCTGGAGTGTAGGATGGATTGACACGGGGCAATTGTGTTTGTCCATCGCAAATTTCCAGAGCAACCCCTCCTAAAAATCCGTCTGCATCTCCATTCAGATTATTCCGCCACATCAAACAAAACGGTCGTCAGATAGCGCTCTGCCCACACCTCACCAAACGCCTTCTCTAGCACCCGGCGAGTTTTGTCATTTTGCTGCTGCTGAGCGCAGTAATAGCGCTGCCCAGCGAGAATTTCATCCCGCCGTTCCGGTGTTGGCAGAGTGGCGATCGCGCGTTGACAATGTACCTCCAAATAATCGGCAACCCGCGCCAAAAACGCCGATTCCTCCTCTGGGCTGGTCGGACGCACCAACAGACAGAAACTAGAGAAAATATCGCCCCACTCTGGCACCGGGCGCTGTTGAGAAAATTCTACGGCTGGCAGCGCCTTTAGACTCGCTTGATATTCGACGGGCAGCGATCGCACCGCATCGGTCGGAGAAAGATCCACGATCGCCATACTGATCACCTGTCCGCGCCCACCCACAAGATCTGTGCCAAACATCGGCAGCCCATACTCCGGGCGGGGAAACATCACGCAATGCAAAATGTCTAGCATCGTTCCAACCTTGGCAAGCTCCAGATGAAGTTTGCGAAACTGAGGAGCCTGATAACAGACGTTTTCAATCACCAACCTTTCGCCCTCCATCCGTCCTTCGACATACCCCAAATCCTCTGGCAACCTGTAAGGAGACAGATCTAGATGACGCTGCCATGTAGATTCGATGGTGTTTGCTAAATTTCGGATTAAGGGATGCTGCTGTTCACGAATCGAGGGTGCAGAACGGGAAGACATAGTACACACAGTGAGGAACGGAATTATGGCATGGTCTCGCTTTTTCAGAATATCAGTTCGAGGTTAATCCCAAACGAAGGTGATGCAGACTGTGAAGAGTGAACTACAGCAAACTATGGTAGGTCAAGTTTTAGGCGATCGCTACGAAATTGAACGAGAACTCGGACAACAGTCCGGTCGATGGACATTGCTCGCCAAAGATGTCCACGCTGGAGAACGGGTCGTCATCAAACTCTTGTGCACCGATGAGAACATGCGACCCGATGATTTGAAATTGTTTGAGCGAGAAGCAGAAATTCTCAAATCGCTCTCCCATCCATCGATTCCCAACTATTTGGGGTACTTTCAGCAAAATCTTCCTACTGGGCAAGCCTTGGCATTGGTGCAAACCTATGTGAAGGGGCGCTCTCTCGAAGAATGCTTTAAAGTCAAACGAACCTTTACCGAGGCAGAAGCCAAGCAAATCGCCAAGTCGATTTTATATATTTTGATTTACTTGCAGAGCCGTAATCCGTCGATCGTGCATCGCGACATCAAACCAAACAGCATTATTCTTGCTGAGAAAAAAACTCATTTGGTTGATTTTGGCTCCGTCAAAACCCTGTTTAACAAACACGATGGCAGCGGAACTGCCTTTACGCTAGTAGGCACGCACGATTACACACCGCCCGAACAGTGGAGTGGACGGGCTCTCACCGCGTCCGATTTATACAGTTTGGGGCTAACTATCATTGCGATCGTGACGGGCAAACACCCCTCCCAACTCCCCCGAAAGGGCAACCGCTTTGAGTTTGAGCAGTTGATAGATCTCAGCCCCGCCTTTGCCGATTGGCTCAAGTGGATGACGGAAACAAGTTTAGAAAAACGCTTAGGAACGGCAATGCAAGCGCTGCAAGCATTAGATGCAGCCCAAGTGAGGAGATTCTAAACTAGAAATAATTCCGCTTCAAGGTTCGGAATCACACATAGTGTATCTTCTGGCAAATGTATCTTCTGGCAAATCGTTACAAGCTCGAACGACAACTAGGTAAAAAGGCGGGACGACAAACCTTTCTCGCCAGAGATTCGCAGACTCAAAATCTAGTTGTGATCAAGCTGCTCAGTTTCGGAAATGAGTTTGAATGGGACGATCTCAAGCTGTTTGAGCGAGAAGCAGCCACCCTGCAAGAACTGTCTCATCCAGCGATTCCCCAGTATCTTGATTATTTTGAGGTAGACGAACCAGCCCGTAAGGGCTTTGCGATCGCGCAAACCTACATCGATGCCCCATCTTTAGAACAACATCTGCAAGCAGGGCGCACCTTTAGCGAAGCCGACATCAAGCAGCTAGCTCACAATCTGCTAGAAATTTTGACGTATTTGCACCAACGTCAGCCGTCTGTGATTCATCGCGATCTCAAACCGAGTAATATTTTGCTCGGCGATCGTTCTGGAACTAGCCCCGGTCAAGTGTATCTCGTTGATTTTGGCTCGGTGCAAACTTGCGTTGCCAAAGATATTGGTACTAGAACGATCGTCGGAACTTACGGATATATGCCGCCAGAGCAATTTGGCGGACGGGTCGGGGCTGCCTCTGATATATACAGCTTGGGCGCAACGCTGATCTGTCTTGTCACCGGTCAACACCCGGCAGATTTGCCCCAAGATGACTTGCGAATTGAATTTGAATCGTTGGTCAACCTCAGTCCTAGTTTTGTGGCTTGGCTAAGGCAGATGACCGAACCGAGTTTGAAAAAGCGATTTTCCACAGCAGAAGCGGCGCTCAAGGCATTGCATACTCCTCCAGTCCCGATCGCGTCAGACGGGCACCACGCCAAGGTCATACCTCACCAACCCGCAGGCAGCAGAGTTCGGATTAGTAAGCTCAATCAAGCCATTGAGGTTGTGATTTTGCCGAACGGATTTCAGTGGGCAAGCGTGTTCTTGGCACCCTTTGCGATCGCATGGAATTCCTTCATCTTTTTCTGGACGCTTTCTGCCTTCTTTATTCCCTTTCCAATCAATATTCCGTTTCTCCTGTTTTCGCTGCCGTTCTGGAGTGCCGGGATCGCCATGGCACTGAGCGCTTTGTTTCCGGTATTTGGCTCGGTGCGTCTGCGGATCGACCAACATAACATTTCGCTAACATGGGAAATGTTTGGCTTGAAATGCTCGCGCCCCCGCGATGATCAGCGTCAAAATATTTACAAACTCGTCTATGTTCCGAAGCATTTTGTGAAAGATTCGGATGGCGATCGCATCCACAAGCCCGCCTCGCTAGAAATTCGGACGAATCGCCGGGAGTATCAGCTTACCGGAAGGCATGGGGGCATTGGCATCGCCACCGAAGCAGAACTAGAATGGATTGCCCACGAGTTGAGTGAGTGGCTAGATATGCCGATTGAACGCGGATAGCCTGCTCAGCCCCTTAGACCGTCTAGAATAAAGACGACTAACCGGAGACGCATATGTTTAACCTGGGCTGGACTGAGGTTGTGATCGTGGGGGTTGTGGCGATGCTAATTTTTGGTCCAAAGAAGATTCCCGAACTGGGCGGCACGTTTGGCAAGACGTTGCGGGGCTTTAAGGAGGGCATCACGCAGTCGGAGAAAGAGCCGAATGAGGATGACCTTGACGCCGATCCATAACATGTCGATCAACGCCGATCCCTAATGAGATGAAATTTAATCATAAAGCTGTAAAACGGATGGATGTTCCACACCCATGAGAATATCCATCCGTTCAACGATTGGATGTGGGTTAGACGCCTGAGGGGGTTGAAACGGTTTCTTTAGAATCGATTGTCGATTTGGAAGTGGGCACGATCGCGCCTGATTCGGCTGCATCACTCGACTTGGCGGGGGCGATCACCTGAATCGGATGGCGCTCCTCAATCAGTTGGATAGCGCGATTAACGCTTTCTGGCAAAATCACAACAAGACTTCCAGGCGGCGCATCATCTAAGGCAGCGCGTACGGCAGTGGCTTCATCCAAAACAACCTCGCACCGAGCATCGGGCTTTGCCTGAGTGATGCCGAGTTGAATCCAATTGGCAGCATCCCCGCGATCGCGCCCCCGCGTGTCATTATCTTCTTTGACAATGATGCGATCAAAGATTCCGGCAGAAAGCTTGCCGAGCATCACCAGGTCTTCATTTCGCCGATCGCCTGGGCTTCCAACCACGCCGATTCGTTCGCCCGTTGTCCAATTTTGCACAAACCCACCGAGCGCTTCATAGCTGTGGACATTGTGAGCATAATCAACCAGGGCATGGAAACTGCCCAGATTGAACAGATTCATTCGCCCAGGGGTCTGTTTGGTGGAGGCTTGAAACGTCGCCAGCGCTGAGCGAATATCTTCGATCCGAACGCCTTGAGCAAACGCCGCTAAGCTGGCTGCAAGGGCATTGGCAATCATAAACGGGGCGCGCCCACCCAGGGTCAACGGCACATTCACTGCTTGCTCAATCCGCAGCGTCCAATCGCCTTTAAGAATCGACAAATAGCCGTGCTCATAGACTGCCGCCAAGCCGCCGCGCTGGGTGTGGGTGCGAATCAACTCGTTCTCAGGGTTCATAGAAAAATAAGCGATCTGAGCCGAGGTGCGCTCTGCCATTGCCGAAACTAATGGATCGTCAGCGTTTAACACCGCATAGCCATTTGACATGGTAGCTTCTGCAATAACGCCTTTGACTTGTGCCATTGCCTCGATCGTGTTGATGTCTCCCAAGCCCAGGTGGTCGGCAGCGACGTTGAGCACCACGCCCACATCGCACTGAGTGAACGCCAAGCCCGATCGCAAGATTCCACCTCTCGCACTTTCTAAAACGGCAACTTCAACGGTTGGATCTTGCAAAATCAGTTGAGCGCTTTGAGGTCCTGTATTGTCGCCCGGCTCAACCAGGTACTCGCCAATGTAGGTTCCATCAGTAGTGGTGTAGCCAACAATCTGGTTGGTTTGCTTGAAAATGTGGGCAATCAGGCGCGTCGTCGTAGTTTTACCGTTGGTGCCGGTAATGGCAATAATGGGCACCCGACCGGGAGTTCCGGGGGGAAACAGCATATCGATCACGGGTTCTGCCACGTTGCGGGGAATGCCTTCGCTGGGGCAAACGTGCATCCGAAACCCTGGCGCAGCGTTGACCTCGACAATCACCGCATCGACATCGCGCAGAGGCTTTGAAATATCGGAGGTAACAATATCGATCCCGGCAATATCCAATCCGATGATTTTGACCACTCGTTGAGCCAACCAGGCATTTTCAGGGTGAATGTCATCGGTGCGATCGATGGCAATCCCGCCGGTACTCAAATTTGCAGTTGAGCGCAGGTAAAACACTTCATCTGGCTCTAGCACCGTCTCTAACGTGTAGCCTTTTTGGTCGAGCAACTGCCACGAGGTGCGATCGACTTCAAGTTTGGTCAACACATTGTCGTGTCCGGTGCCGCGACGCGGATCGCGGTTGGTCTCCTCGATCAGGGCGGCGATCGTTGAGCGTCCATCTCCGACCACGTGCGCCGGAACCCGTTCGGCAACGGCAACCACTTTGCCATTGACCACAAGAACCCGGTGATCACGCCCCTGATAAAATCGCTCGACAATCACCGATTTGGAAACCGCCTTTGCCGCATCGTATCCTGCTTCTGCCTGTTTCCAATGAGTGATATTAATAGTGATGCCGCGTCCGTGGTTGCCGTTTAGCGGTTTGATCACGATGGGATAGCCGCCCACATCTGCGATCGCATCTTCCAACTCATCTAAATAGCTCACCACCGTGCCACGAGGAACCGGAACCCCCGCCGCGCGCAGCACTTGTTTTGTCCCTTCTTTATCGGAGGCAAGTTCAACCCCCAAGATGCTAGTGTAGCCGCTCAGAGTGGCCTGAATCCGCTTTTGGTGAGCACCATAGCCTAACTGAATCATGGCACGAGCGCTGACTTCCATCCAGGGGATATCTCTTGCCTCAGCTTCTTTGACCAACGCTTCAGTACTCGGTCCCAAGGCAGCATCGCCAGCCAGATCGCGCAGATCGCTTAAATCTTGAGCTAGCTCTAGCGATGGGTAAGCCCCTTGCTCAATAATGCTTTGGCAAATCCGCACGGCTGCCCGTGCCGCATAGCGCCCTGCCTGCTCATTTTGGTACTCAATCACCACCTGATATACACCCGGTTCGGCAGTTTCGCGCGTTCGCCCAAAGCCAACTTCCATGCCCGCAAGTTCTTGCAGTTCTAAGGCGACATGCTCAATGATGTGCCCCATCATCGTGCCTTCCTGTACCCGGCTTAAAAACCCCCCACGGCATCCAGGAGAGCAGAAATGCTCAACCAGAGAGGGCAGCGTGTGAACCAATCCCTCGTAGAAACCAGGAATCTCGTTCGACGGTGTTTCTGCCAGCGTTTCTAGGTCGAGGCGCATCACAACTAGCTTGGGACGGCGGATGCTCCAATAATTGGGACCACGTAATGTCAGAATCTTCAGAATCTTCATAAGAACGTCGTAAAGGGGGGTACAGACTAGCGATTAGAAGCGGAAAACTTCGCGATCCGCAAGGCTCTGAATCAGGGTGATGGAGTGGGCGGGCAGTGGAGATTGCCAATTGGGTCAGTTACCTAGTGTGGTCGGTAAAAACCCCATGAAACTGTCCACTATAAACAGTTTGGGGTGTAAAGCAGTTCTGCTGTCGGCGTCTGTGCCATCTCTGTAAATCTCTGTAAACCTCTGTGCAAATAATGTAGTTTAGAACCAACTTAGCGTTAGCCGAAACGGAGGGTTAGCCGAAACAGGCGCAACGATTTCAAACTTAAATCTGGATCTTTACAGGCACCCTAGCAAAATTTGTGGAAAACGAGCCAGCGCTAGGGGGCTAGAGGTAAAAACGCTGGCTCGAAGCGTAACGGCTAATAGGCGGCGATGGTCTAAAACTCAGGTCTAAAACTAAACTACGGTCTAAAACTGATGTCTAAAGCCTGTGTCTCAAGCTTGGCAGAGCCAATCGTTTAGCGGTTTAAAAGGGTCATTCTCCGTTTGTGCAGGTCAAAGCAACTGCCTGCATCGAGAATGTGGACGCGCAAATTGCTGATACAGAGTGGCTCAGTTTGGCTGACCTCAGCATGATTGGTGTAGCTCATCTCGCCCGGATCGACAATGGTAACGGCTCCTTTCCCCATCACTTGCAAAATGCCATCCCCTTCAAAAACGGCGCATGTGTCTTCATCAATTCCGATCCCCAAGCGATCGCGATGTCCAGCGATCGCGCTCATCAGCCGCGCCATCCGATTACGATTATGAAAATGCTGATCCACAATCACCTCTGGAATGATGCCCAGCCCCAAGGTCATATCGACCATCGAGCGATTGGGGGTTTCCCCACTTCCGCCCCCGGCGATCATGTGATAGCCCATAACGGCGGCTCCGGCACTAGTTCCTGCCAGGGTAAGAGCTTGGGCTTGGGCGCGCGATCGCAAGATCGTCATCAGAGGCGTATCTGCCAAAATACCGCACAGGCGAAGCTGATCGCCTCCCGTCAAAAAGACGCCAGTACAATCTGACACATAGGCTTGCAACACTGGGTCATCACATTGAGCGCGATCGCAGATATTGAGCACCTCGATCGCTTTTGCCCCCATCGCTTGAAAAATGCTGCGGTAGCGATCGCCAATCAAGGCAGGTTCACGAGAGGCACACGGTAAAATGGCAATGCGAGCATCTTCGCCCCCAGAGCGCCCAAAAAAGCTATGGAGGATTTCGCGCCCATGGACTTTATCTTCTGCTCCCCCAATAACCATAATGGCAGTTTGAGTGGGTTGAGGCATCTTTGACTGTAGAGATTGCAAAGCTAACTGTAGCATGGGAAGGACGATGGGGTAAGGGTTCGGGGAATTTAGAGACGAGGGGAAACCCCCAGGTTTAGCAGTCGTCAGTTTTGTAATTTTAGAAGGTTAGGTTGGCATGATGAAGATAGGTTAGATACGGAATAGAGACGTAAGCTGACAATTCAGGTGCAGATAGCAGCAGGGGGCATCGTTGGCGGTGCGTTGCCCAAACGGTTGAAAGGTTCCCCTACTGGCGTTTGTTCCCCCACTGGCGTTTAGGGAACTGGGAGGGCTAAGATGCCTCAAACGCCGACCCATGCCAAGAGCGATCGCGGCATCTTGGTTCCAGACCGAAGATTTATCAATAACTGTTATGCGTTTCGATATTGTGACTCTGTTTCCGGGTTTCTTCACGTCTCCCCTCAGTTCTGGGCTGTTGGGAAAGGCTCTAGCCAAAGGAATCGCACAGGTGCATCTCACCAACCCGCGAGACTTTGCCACCGACAAGCATCGCCGCGTAGACGATGAGCCTTATGGAGGCGGCGTTGGCATGCTAATGAAGCCCGAACCCCTGTTTGCGGCGGTAGAATCATTGCCGGTGTTGCCCCGTCGAGATGTAATTTTTGTGACTCCCCAAGGTGAAGCCATGAACCAGCCCTTGCTCAAACAGCTATCGACAGCCTTCGATCAAATTATCATTCTTTGTGGACACTATGAAGGCATTGATGAGCGAGTGATGCAACTGGTGACCCGTGAGGTGTCGTTGGGCGATTTTGTGCTCACCTGTGGCGAAATTCCGGCACTGGCATTGCTAAACGGGACGATTCGTCTGTTGCCTGGGACGGTAGGCAAAGAAGAATCGCTCAAGGCAGAAAGTTTTGAAGCAGGATTGCTAGATTATCCTCAATATACGCGCCCGTCGGTGTTTCGGGGGTTAGAAGTGCCTACGGTTTTACGATCGGGCAACCATGCCGAAATTGAGCGCTGGCGTACGCAGCAGCAGGTAGAACGCACCCGCGATCGCCGCCCTGATTTGTACCAGCAGTGGCTTGAGGAAGAGCAAGGTGCAGCCCGTGTCTCTCTAGAGGAAGCATCGCAATCTGAAGGTGACCCGTAAAATGGGGAAGTGTAGATAGACGTACCGTTGAACGGACTGTTCTAAACCATGTCAAAGCCTTTTTCTCGGTTGCTGGGGGCGACGTTTCCTACGAAGTTGAGCCTTGCTCTAATCGCGAGCTACTGCCTGCTCAACTCGGTTAGCGTGCCTGTGCCTTCTTCCTTCAAGTCCCAAGCGTGGCGCTTTGAGCAGGCTGCTCTTGCCCAACGCAGCGGGGGGCGCAGCCGAGGTGGCTCGTTCAACCGTGCACCTTCTAGACCGAGCCGATCGTCAGGTGGATCTAGCGGCGGATCTAGAGGAGGCGGAGTTGCTCCGGCGCGTCCGGGCTATGGTGGGTACGGCTATGGCGGCGGCTATGGCGGCTATGGCGGCTATGGCTATGGATCGTCGGTGGGCGGCGGATTGTTCAGCTTGGTCGCGCTGCTAGCGGTGGGCGGAGTTGGGCTAGTTCTCTGGTATCTCATTTGGGCAAATAGAGGCAAGAAATTTGCGGGTAGCACTGAACTGACGAATGACATCGTAACGGTGAGCAAGATTCAGGTGGCGCTGCTGGCGCAGGGAAAAGCGATTCAGACTCAGCTTGCTAAAATTGTTGAAACGGCGGATCTTGATACGCCCGAAGGTCGGCAGCACCATGTTCAAGAAGCGGCGTTGGCGCTGTTGAGGATGCCAGAAAATTGGTCGCATGTGCAGGCGGCTTCTGAGACGGTGAAATCGCTCAACGAAGGTGAAACGCTGTTTGAGAAATGGTCGATTTTAGAGCGCACAAAATACACCGAAGAGACGCTAACCAACGTTGGCGGCACCATCACTCGCAAAGATTACAGCATTAATCCAGAGAAAGATCCAGCATCCTATATTGTGGTGACGCTGCTGGTGGGCACGGCAGACGATCAGCCGCTCTTTCAGGAGGTGCGAACCTCGGAAGCGCTGAAAGAAGTGTTGACAAAAATTTCTAGCCTCAGTCCTGATTATTTGATGATTTTTGAGGTGCTGTGGACGCCTCAAGCCGAAGGAGACAGCCTCACCTACGATGAGTTGCTGACCGAGTATTCGGATATGTTGCAGATTTGATGAAGAACGGGCGAAACCTTCTCAGGTCAGCTTTCCTGATGCTCACTCGTCAGACTTGCTATTGACACAGACATCCGATCTCATTACTAATAGCCAGAACCCTGACCTGCCACCGACTACAAGTTAACCAGCTACAACAAGTTAACCAACTAACGCAGTGCCAGGTAACGGATCGCCAAAAGGTAGGTAAATCGTGTAAAAGAAGAGCGTTTACAAAGTTTAAAAAATGTCTAGGACTGGCTCGTGCTAAAGTTCACAAGTCTCTGCGCGAGAAAAGAGAACACTTCCCCGTATTTCCCTGGGAAATTCTCCGCTCCGAGTTTTTTGGAGGTCAAAGGTTAAGTCGTCATAATCCACCCAGTCGTCGTCCTTGCGCCACCCGACGCGATCGCCAAACTTTTCCCAGCCGTCACTATACTCCGTTGGGCTACCGCATTCCTGCCAGATTTGTTTCTGGACGCTGAAGCCCCATTTGCCGTTACTGTACCGTAACCACAGTTGATCCAGAGTCCGCAGGTCATCGCAAGGGAAATTTTCTAGATCAGCCGGCTCGAAGTATTGCCCTTCTTCTTTGCCCACGGTAGTAATCATCAGCCGATAGGTTTCCTGGTCTGCGTCGCGCCACTGCCCAGACTTCAGCAAATCTTCTAGCGTTTGGTAGCGCGAGGTTTGTAGCGTTGGGGTCAACTGGGTCAGCACTTCTAGCTCAGCATCGTTTAGGTTCACCCGTTTGGTTGTGTCTTGCCAGCAGGTGTAAGCAAGGTCGGTTGCGCCTTGTTGCATCGCTTGCCGAATTAACGTAGTCGGGTTAGTTTGCGCCGCATAGAGCAAAATCGTCGGCTTCCACCAGCCATCCTCGAAATGTTGGTACAAAACGCTTTCCCGCTTCAGTCGAATGATTTCTTTAGCTGCAAGATATTCCTGAAAACTCAGGTGCGAAAACTCATACTCTTCGGGTTCTCGCTGAACCAGTAATTCGCTCACCTGCTCAATATGCCTGAGAAAATCTGCGGCTGAAACCGTTTCCGCTTGCTCTGTCAGATAGGTTGTCAGCCGTCGCAAAATCACCTCTTGGCTGACCTGCTCATCGTGCTGCTGCATCATCTCTAGCGCCAGCATTTGCAAAATTACCAGCGCCTCCTCGTATCCCAAAATGGTTTCTAGCCGCCTTGCCCCTGGGCGATCGCGCAACTGCAACACACACATTTCCTGATAGAGTTCCACTCGTCGTCGAGGCAGTTCTGCACTGGGATAGCGCCGATGAAAGGTCGCCATCATATTCAGCAATAGCGGGTTTTTGGCAAGATCTTTTAGCTCCGATCGCGCCTCAATTTGCGCTAGCAATTCATCTGCCGATCGTTGCGCTTCTCTGCGAATATCAGGCGTATCCTCCTTGCCGTGGTGATAATATTCCTGACACCAATACCACTGCTCCACAAACTGCCGTCGCTGCTTCTCCTGAAAGTCTTTCACCCACAAGATCGTCTCTAGCTCTAACGTATCCATCGCCTGATCCTGCTCTTGGTAAGCTTTGGGTCGCGATGTCAAAATAAACGTTGATTTGCCATAGTGTCGCATTTGCTCGTTTAACCACCGCGCCACTTGGGGACGTTGAGCTTTTGGCACTTCATCAAAGCCATCCACCAATACCAAAGCATCGCCGCGCCTGAGAATGTTTTTTGCCCAGTCGGGTGACATCCTCAGCGTTGCTCCCTCCGGCAAATTTGGAATGTGCTTTTGAGCAATCAGATCAGGCAGACTCAGCGGATTTTCTTGGGTCAACTCTTCACGATACTTTCGCAGCAGCAGCAAAATCGGAACTAGACGCGGTAACCCGGAGCCTTGCTGGTTTTGCCCATAAGTAAATGCCAAATGCCTCAGCAACGTCGTTTTGCCATACCCACCCCACGCCAAAATCACAAGGCGACGGTAAATTAAATCTTTTTCTGTTTGTGCCAGCAGTTTCCAAATATCTAAACGGGTCAAACGATCAGAGTCAGTCTCATCAAATCTGCCGGACTTAGCAACATCGCTCATTAACCCAGGTCGAAAGGCACTGCGATCGAGTTCTAGGGGTACATACACCTTCTCCAGCATGGGTGTGAAAATCCCTTCGACCTTTGCCATGCCCTCTGTGCGGCAATACTTGCACTCCTGCGACTGCGCGGTAAAGTAGCGGTCTTCTGCTGATGTGAGCGTCGCGATTACCTGCTCTGTTTTCTTGCCGATCGCATCCGCCGTTTTATCTCCGGCTTGACCTAAGCCCTTATTTGTCCGTTTCGCGATCGGTTCAACAAAGGCATAAACCATCGTTGCCGCCCCGCCAATTCCTGCACCCAAGGCTAATCTAGGGAGTTCGGTACTGCTAAGCAACGTGATGACTGTGCCTGCCCCACCCCCGATCGCAGCTTTGATCAAAAGTTCAGCCAGTTTCTCGTTCCAGGGTGACTTTTCTTCCTGCTTATCTGGCTTTGGTGTCGGCTCTTCTGGCATAGTAAGTCCATCAGCAAACGGATGCTTTTATTTTTAGCGCAAAAATCATCCTATCCAGAAATCTTTGCTTGAGACAGCACTGGGGGGTGCGATCGCACCTGCAACTCAAGCCAAAACTCATGCTTCCACCATCTGCGATCGCGTTAAATCGCAAAGTTCTATGTCCATCGGCGTTTTAGACTACTCTTAAAGACGGCTCAGACAAACACAAGTATGACGATCAGAATCGGAAATGGATACGACATTCATCGCCTCGTAGCAGGACGAGACTTAATTCTCGGTGGCATCAAGATCGACCACGAAACGGGGTTACTGGGTCATAGCGATGCCGATGTTCTCACTCACGCAATTATGGATGCAATGCTTGGCGCATTGAGCCTTGGCGACATTGGGCATTATTTCCCACCCACCGATCCAAAATGGGCAGGAGCCAATAGCGTCAATCTTTTAGAACGGGTTCACCACCTGATCCGCGATCGCGGCTGGCAAATTATTAACATCGATTCGGTCGTGGTTGCCGAACGTCCCAAACTAAAGCCCCACATTGAGGCGATGCGATCGCGCCTTGCCCAAGCGTTGCAACTTCCTGCCGATCGGGTTGGCGTTAAAGCTACGACCAATGAAAAGCTTGATGCAGTCGGAAACGAAGCTGCGATCGCCGCCTACGCAGTTGTGCTGCTAGAACTGCTGCCCTAATCTGTCTGCGATCTGAAGGAGCGTTTTACTTTGGCTCACCCAATTTGCGTTACAGAGTTTTACAGTCTTCCCACGTTCCGAAGCACAACCCGCTAGACTAACATCACCCCTTCTCACCTGCCAAGATCGCGGGGATTGGCTCAGCATAATCAATGATCATCTCCGATTCTGTCTTGGATGCCCTCCTCAAAGCGCGTCCCCAGGCACGCCCCCAAATGTATTTCAAATCTTCCATGACGGCTCTGTCCCACGCGATGGAAGATCAGGTTTTGGCGGGGGACGATCATCCACTCGTGATTGCCAGCTTTCAGCGCGAACGGTTTTATCGGCAAGAAGCCCACCGCTATCTTCGCATCGCCGAACGCACAGACCAGGTGTATGTCTTGGCGGCACCAGAAACCGATTTTGCAAACCAATCAGAGCATTATGAAACGATCGCCTTTAAGCCAACCGATGGTCTCAGCAAAGAGTGGCATCTGGTTGTGTTGGGCAAACAGTATGCCTCGTGCTTGATTTGCAAAGAACGAGAGTTGCCCGACCTCCGCACTGACACCCCAGAACTGCATGTCGATCAAGCGCGGCGCTTTGAAGGAATTTGGACGTTTGATCGCTCTGTGGTGTGCAAGTCGGCTGAGCTACTGCTGCACCGCATCGCCTACTATAGACCCGAACTTGCCGCTAAAATTAATCCTGTGCTTGAGCGCATTGAAACCGAGCCGCAGTCGGGCATCAACCAGGTTGATCCGGCTCCGTTTGCTGAGCGATTGGTCACCTATCTTCAGGCAGGGCAGTACAAACTTGCGAAAGCGTATCGTGCGATCGCAGAGAAAGAGCGCAAAGAGCGATTGGTTAACTCGATCACAGCAGCCGTGCGCCGCTCGCTTGACCCCAACGAAATCCTCAAGATTGCGGCACAAGAACTCGGACAGGTGCTAGGCGCGGGTCGCTGTTTGATCTATCGCTGTAAAGCAGCAGATACGATCGCCACCCTAGAACACGAATTTCTCAATGCCGTCTGCGCCGCACCCATTCCCTCGTTAGCGGGTCGCCCCTGGACGCTGCAAGGCAATCCCCTGTTTGAACAAGTGGTGCAGGAGCAAGAACCGGTCTACATCCAAGACACGCAAGCCGATGATCGGTTGTCGGTGATCAAAGATGGAGAATTGACAATTCAAGCCCTCGCCCAAGATTGGCGGATTCACTCGTGGCTGATGGTGCCGGTGCTTCACCAAAACCAGCTTTTGGGCATGGTAGAGTTGCACTTTTGCGACCCCACACCCCACGAATTGGATCGCCATGAACTGGAAATGATCGAAGCGATCGCCACCCAAATTGGTGTTGCTTTGATCCAAGCCGAAGCCTTCGAGAATTTAGAAGATCTCAACCAGCAGCTAGAAGCCCTCGATCGCACACGCAGCAACCTGATTGCCATCACCGGGCACGAACTCCGCACCCCCTTATCTACCATTCAAGTATGTCTAGAAAGCCTTGCCAGCGAACCGGATATGTCGCCCGATTTGCGGCAAGTGATGCTCAATTCTGCCTTAACCGACGGAGAGCGAATGCGGAAGCTGATCCAAGACTTCCTCACCCTCTCGCGTCTAGAAAGTGGGCGCATCGAATGGAAAGTTGAGCCGTTGCCCCTGTGGGAATGCGTTGATCTGGCGCTGAGCAGCCTTCAGGCGCGCCGATCTGCCAATCCGATTCCGCAAATTATCACTCAGCTTTCGACCGAGCTACCGTTGGTGCAGGTCGATGGTGAATGGCTGGTCGAAGTGCTCAGCAAACTGCTCGATAATGCCTGTAAATTTACTGATGCTAAGGGCAGAATCACCATCCAAGCCCAGCGCCTCGGCACTGATAAGTTAGAAGTGACCGTTTCTGATACGGGGCGCGGCATCGAAGCCAACCGTCTCGAAACGGTCTTTGATCGCTTCTACCAAGAAGAAGGCGCACTCCGCCGCACTACCGGCGGCACAGGGCTAGGACTCGCCATCTGTCGCCAAATTATTACCAATTGGGGTGGGCAGATTTGGGCAGAATCGGGCGGCAAAGATTGCGGCAGTCAGTTTCACTTTACCGTCCCCATTGTGCCTCTAGAAGAGAAGCAATCTATGTCTACTCGCCGCAAGCGGAATACCTGAAGTCCCTGCTCTTTTTCCTAATTTATTAAGGCGTATTACAGTTTCGATAGCGAAGTAAACGCTCGATGATACGATGCGTAAAAACGTTTAGAGCGTGACCTTATGTCAGAAACTCTTACAGGACAGGCTCCTTTGTTTGGTGGCAGTACGGGCGGACTGCTAACCAAAGCCTTGGTAGAAGAAAAATATGCCATCACCTGGTCTAGCCCCAAAGAGCAGGTTTTTGAAATGCCGATGGGCGGCGCTGCCAAAATGCGCCAGGGTGACAATTTGCTGTATTTAGCTCGTAAGGAACATTGTCTTGCGCTTGGTGGGCAGCTTCGCACGAAGTTCAAAATCACCAACTACAAGATTTACCGCGAATTCCCCAACGGCGAATTGCAGTATTTGCACCCGGCAGATGGTGTCTTCCCCGAAAAAGTAAATCCTGGTCGTGTTGCAGTCAATAGTGTGCCTCGCAGCATTGGCGAAAATGGGGAACCTGTCAAGCTAAAGTTCAGCAGCAAGAAAACTTACGATCCTTAAATCACGCGGTTTAGGTGTCATAGAGTTACGGTGCGATCGCGGCTAGATCACGCTAAGGCAATTTTCTAGAACGCCCTGACGTTTTTGCTTTTTGAGGAAAAGGGTGGGGCGCTGAGGGCAGTTTGCGATCGCGCCCATCTTACTAAAGAGCCAACATTTGGGAAACTCCAGATGCTGGCTCTTTAAGTTTTAATTGCTGGATTTAGAGAGAACTTTACACCAAGTTTCTAGCGCATCATCGCTGGGTGCAACCTACCCAAAGCTCTTCTGGGTGCTGTATTCTAAGCTATGCAACTTCGTTGTATTCAGGTCTGTGTTGCGTTAGCCATCATCCCTTTAGCACTGTCATGATCTTTCCAACCGTCTCCCAGTTTAAAGAACTCGCGAAACAGGGAAACTTTGTTCCGCTCTATCAAGAATGGGTGGCGGATCTCGATACGCCGGTGTCGGCATGGTATCGCGTCTGTGCAGGGCAGCCCTACAGTTTTTTGCTGGAATCGGTCGAAGGTGGAGAAACGATCGGGCGCTACAGCTTTTTGGGATGCGACCCGCTATGGGTATTGGAAGCTCGCGGCGATCGCACCACCCAAACTCAGCGAGACGGACAGCAGCAAATCTACGAAGGCAATCCGTTTGATGCGCTATCCCACTGCCTCGAACCGTTTCATCCGGTCAAGCTGCCGCAGTTGCCGCCTGGAATTGGGGGCTTATTTGGGTTTTGGGGCTATGAATTGATTCAGTGGATCGAGCCGAGAGTGCCGACCTACCCAACCACTGAAACAGACTTGCCCGATGGCGTGTGGATGCAGGTGGATAACTTGCTGATTTTTGATCAGGTGAAGCGAAAAATTTGGGCGATCGCGTATGCCGATCTGCGCGACCCAGCCGTGGATTTAGAAGCAGCCTACGGGCAAGCCTGCGATCGCGTCTCCCAGTTAGTTACAAAATTGCAATCTCCCCTGTCAGACCATGCTCGTCTGCTGCCGTGGAAAGCCCCAACGCCCGAAACAACAGCGCTCGCCTGGACAAGCAACACCACAAAACAGCAGTTTTGCGCCCACGTCGAGAACGCCAAAGACCACATTCGGGCGGGAGATGTGTTTCAGGTCGTGGTTTCTCAGCAGCTATCGGCCCCCTATAGCGGTGAGCCGTTTGGCTTGTATCGATCGTTGCGCCTTGTCAACCCGTCGCCTTACATGGCCTATTTTCACTTTGGCGATTGGCAAATTATCGGCTCCAGCCCTGAGGTGATGGTAAAAGCAGAGTTGGCAAGCGACCCAACCCAGCCAAAAGTGGCAACCGTTCGCCCGATCGCAGGCACCCGGCGGCGCGGCAAAACCCACGCAGAAGACTTGGCGTTAGAGCAAGACTTGTTAGCCGATCCGAAAGAAGTGGCAGAGCATGTGATGCTCATTGATCTCGGTCGAAATGATTTGGGTCGGGTTTGCCTCAACGGTTCGGTTCGGGTAGACGAACTGATGGTGGTTGAGCGCTATTCCCATGTGATGCACATTGTCAGCAATGTAGTGGGGCAATTGTCCCCAAGCAAGACCGCTTGGGATTTACTCAAAGCCTGTTTTCCGGCAGGAACAGTGAGCGGCGCACCTAAAATTCGAGCGATGGAGATTATCCACGATCTTGAACCCTGTCGTCGGGGTGTCTATTCTGGCGTTTACGGCTATTACGACTTTGAGGGACAGTTGAACAGTGCGATCGCCATTCGCACGATGACAGTTCGACCGTTGGGCAATGGTCAACATGTGGTCAGCGTGCAGGCAGGGGCAGGGCTAGTGGCAGATTCTGTCCCTGAAACCGAATACGAAGAAACGCTGAATAAAGCGCGAGGGGTGTTAGAAGCCATTCGCAGTTTGACGTATTAGAAGTCTGAAGGGATAACACCCCAGAGCACTCTACCTCAGCTTCCTAGTGGTCTGTCAAGTTTGAAATGAGGGACTGAGAATCGATGAGTGGATGAGTGGATGGGTAACGTCTCCCTCTCACCCCTCTACCCTCTCACCCCTCAACTCAACGTTAACAATCTACTAGTACGTCATATCTGCAAAACTCGACGGATCACGATTGGCAACCATGCCCAACACAGGAGTTCGCGCTGTTTGTAATCGATCGAGAACCTGCGTCAACTCAAAGCGGCTAGTTTTTCCTAGCCCTGTGACCAAAATCATTCCGTCTGTGTGAGAGGCTAACAGTTTGCTATCTGCCAGATTGAGCAAGGGCGGAGCATCGTAGATCACAAGATCAAACATGGCATGGAAATATTCGCTCAATCGCTTCATTTTTTGGGACGATAGCAATCGAGCCGGGTTAGGCGGCACCTGCCCAGAGGTGAGAACATACAAATTTTCATCGTCTGCAACGATCGCAGTCGGGTCGTTAGTAACCCTGGCAGCAGTCAGATTAAAGACGCGCTGAATTGCCTGCTGGGGATTAAGATTTGAGGTCAGCACATCTACTAAACCACGATCGTTAGCCAGATCTAAAAGGCTGCTGATCTGAGGGTGGCGCAAGTCTGCGTCTACTAGCAGCACCCGATGCCCCATCGCCGCTGCCGCCTGAGCTAAGTAGGTTGCCACCGTAGATTTGCCATCCCCTGCCGATGGGGAACTGATCACCACCGAGCGAATGGGTTGATCTGCCTTGAGCATCCGCAGCGTGGAATAGAGCGATCCAAACGATTCTGAAAAGCCTGAATAGCGGAACGTATCCGAGCGCAGATCTGCTCTTTGAGGGATGCCACGCTGCAAGAAGTGCGGTCTCTGCAACGCTTCATACAGCGGAATGCTTCCTAAAATGGGCAGCCTGACGTGCTTTCTCAGTTCGTCATTGGTGCGAATGGTATCATCAACCCGCTCTGCGATCGTAGCGGCACCTACCCCCAACAGCAGACCTGCGATCGCGCCGAGCACCAGGTTTCGCTGCTTAGTATCTTCTGGCATTTGAGGCGTTGCAGGAGGAGCAATTAACTGCCAGGGCACTTCTTTTTGAGCCGCTTGCACCTGAAGATTTTCTCGGGTTGCTAAAAAGCGCCCCAAACTGTCCGTCGCAACGTTTAGTTCGCGCTCTAAATCACTATAGATGCGCGACACTACCGGCAACCGCTGGACTTCCTGTTCCCAATACCGTTGAGCATTCCCCAACACTTGTTGGCGCGTCTCTAAGACCGAAAGATCAGTGCCAACTGACGCCATCTTGTCTCCTAACACTCGCCGAGCTTCTTGGCGCAGCACAGGAATCAAACTGTTGCGCTGCTCTTGCAACACAGCCATCTCAGGCTCACTCGCCTGAAATCGAGTGGATTCTGTGGCAGCCTTACTGTCAATTTCCCGCATCTTGTCCAGCACTTTTTGGTACGCTGGATCGGCAGCAAGAGCAGCGATCGCTCCGGACGGATCTTGCAGATTGTTATACTGCTTCTGAGTTTCCGCAATTTCTCGGCGCGCTTCTAAACGCTGTTGCTCTAGTCCTTGAATCTGGCTGGCGACCTGACTGGCTAACGCTTCTGTCCCGATCAAATTATTGCGCTGTCGAAAGGTCTGAATCTGCCGCTGCAAGGTATCTACCCGTTTCCGAGTGCTTTCGATCTGATCATCTACAAAAGTAATGCCTTGGCGGAGATTAGACTGCCGTTCTTGTTGGCTATAGGTTAGGTATCCAGCCGCGAGTTGATCGAGCACAAACTTGACCCGATCGGGATCTTCGTCTTTATACTTAACGGCGATCAACTTCGTATCCTCTGGTCGAGAAATACTAAGCTGATCCATCAGTGAGCCGTAACCGATCTCTGGATACCGCTTCTGAATTTGCTCAACGATCGGCTTCATCGTCTTCGGGCTACCCAAGACTTGGATCTGCGTTGCATAGTCTAAGCCAGTATTTGACGATGGCTTTGGCTCACTAGACAACGGATCTAAGCCTTGCTCACTTTCCGCCGTAACGGGTTCAACCAGGATCTGAAATGCCCCTTCATAGCTATCAGTTTGCCTAAGCGTGATCACTCCTGTTAACAGCGTCACGGTCATAGCCGTGCCTGCGATAAGTAAGCCTCTGCGGCGTGCAATATCGAGAACCTGAGGAGACTGCCAGTCTTCTTCGCTCTGGCTGACATGCGGACGAGTTGCATAATCTAGCACTAACGGCGATTTGCCATTGCGCTCGACGATCGTGTGAGTGGAGTTCCCTGAATTCGACTGATTATTCATCAAAATACCTAAGCTAGTAATAGAAGAAACATGAAACAGGTGAAATATAGAATCCGAATAGCTAAGCCACTGATGGAGAAATCGTTGAAACAGGTGAAAAAACTACAATCCAAACAGGAAGCGGAACGGCAAAATTCGACCGATTGGACCTAGAACCGTATCTAGGGTTTGGGAGAACTTAGCCGCGCCAGATCGCTCAACAACGACAACATCACCATTTTGCAAAACGGGGTTGCCTTTCTCGTCAATTCCCCGCGCTAGATCGATTTCTATTTCGCGGCGCATCACTGTCCCGTTGGGGTTTAACCGAATCAGTTCGACAGCCTTTTTCTTGGCATCTTTATTAAATCCACCGGCTGCCAAGATCGCTTGGTTAAGGGGTGTATTGGCAGCAACCTGAACGGCTCCCGGTCGAGTGACTTCGCCCACCACGTTGATGTTCATAGTTCCAGGTGAGAAGCTAGCCGAGCCGAGCTTAGCGGCTTCGGCAGGGTCGAGGGCAGTCGCCGTTGGAATGGCGATCGTATCGCCTTGTTGCAGCACCAAATCTTGACTCAAATCTCCTTCTTTCAAGAGCTTCCAGAAGTCAATCGGAATGGTTTGAGTTGCGCCAGAACGGGTGGTGCGGCGCACCTCGATTTTCCGAACGTTTGCCAGTTGATTGACACCGCCTGCCTGTTGAATGGCTTGGGTGATGGTGGGCAGCCCCGCTTTCACTTCTAGGGCATAGGGACCGGGGCGGCTGACCTCGCCCACCACCGCGATGTTGATTGGCTTGGCGGCATCGGTAGCAAAGTTAGCCGCCGCAAACTGCGACGCTTCGGCGAGATTGACGCCATTAGAAGTGGGCACAAACACAGTGTCGCCGTCGAGCAACGTCAGGTCTTGGCGAATGTTGCCGGTTTGGAACAACTCCCACAGGTCAACGGCAATCTCCTGATCCGGCGCATTGAACTGAGGGCGACGAACCACAACTTGCCGAGGATTGGCCGAGCGAGTCATGCCGCCCGCTTCTTGAAGGAGTTTGGTAATCGTTGGAAATTTTCCATCTTTTAACTCAAGCGGATACGACCCTGGACGCCCAACTTCGCCAGCGATCGCAACATTGAGGGGACGAGCGGCGGCTAAGCTCACATCCACGAGCGGACGCTTTAGCACCCGAGCATACTTTGCAGAAATGGCTTGTTGAGCCTGCCGTAGCGTCATGCCGGTAACGGGCAAGTTGCCGACCCGATAGAGGTTTAAGGTGCCATTGACAAGGACTTGATAATCTTTGCTGTACTCTGGCACATTAAACACATCTACCCGCACGCGATCGCCCGCTCCTAAGGTGTAAGCATCTACAGCCGCCGCCGCAACTTGGGTAGGCTGAGGGCGGTTGGGCGCGATCGCGGGGGGGGTCTGGGTCGGAGGCAGGGTACGAGGGGTAGAATTTTCTGGGCTTGGAGCCGCAGTGGGAGTTATTCGATCGACGGCTGGGGTTGCTTCAAGGGTGGGCAGAGTAGCGCTGGCTAAGGTGGGCAGCCCAGCCGTGTTAGTTTGAGCGACAGCAGCAGGTGTTGCCCCTTTCGATGCTTGGAGTTGGCGATAGACAAAGGTGGCGGCATCGGCTCGCGTCACGATATCTTTCGGGCGTTTGATCTGCGCGATCGCGCTCGGTGCTTTACCCGACGCCGCCTTCAGCATAGTGCTAAACTGCTGGTCGGTGACGGGGGCATCGGGGCGAAAGGTGCCATCGCCATAGCCGCGTACAATACCTTCCTGCATCAGCGCTTGAATCGTGCGTTGGGCACGGTGTCCTTCAATATCATCGCGTGAGGTGGCAACAGGTTTCGCTGCCTCGTCTGGGTTGGGTAAGGCGGCAGCCTGCGCGGCTTCGGGTTGGGCGCTAGATTGCGGACCCGCAGCAGCAAGATTTGACGTAAACGGCATGCTCGAACTCAAAGACGCCGCCACGATCGAATCGATCGGCAGTTGATCCACGCTGACCGACCTGACCTGCGTCGAGGCGGTTTGCATCTGAGGAGCCGGGGGCAGGTTGACCTTTAGAGCCGTAGGCGGCGGGGGCGGCAGTTCGGCGATTTCGAGATCGAGCATTTTTTGTGCCACGCTACTGGCGGATTGTGGCTTCGGCAGAGTGCTGCTCATACTCGGTGCTAGAACGTCTTGCCCGCCCAAGGTTTCGGGTTGAGCTAATGCGATCGCTGGATTGGCAGCGGTGCGGGCTAGCAGGTTAGATTGCTTGCGCTTGACTTTATCGCCCGCAGGAGAGGGGGTTTGCGCTTCTGTGCGAATTAGCTCTTGGGCGACTAATGCTCCAAAGGCACTGATTGCAAGGAGTGAAATGTTAGTGGGTGTTAATTTCAACTTCATAAGCTCTGAGGGGGGGTAAGACCTGCTACACCGGGCTGCAAAGGGCTGTATCCGTAAGTCAGTAGAAATCCGCTCACAATTACAGTGGCTCGTCTACTGATACAGGGTTTTCTCGGTTGCATCAGGATAGTTTTCGGAGCGTTAAAAAAGCGACACAGAGAAAATTTTCTCTAAATAGGATTTGTGTTGCTCTAAAACGACCGCTAGCGACGAATCTCAGGTGAATGAAGGTAAAAAAATCCGGAATACTTGGGAACAATTAGAAAATTTTCTGATTTTCTGAGAATTGTTCGAGTGAAATCGATGGTTGCCTCCGGTTGGCTTGGGTTGGCTACTGAGTAGCAAGCATAACGATAGACCCCGCGATCGCTTTGTTCCCCATTAGGATTTATCCACTAACCTGGGCAGTTTTGTAAAAATAGATACCATTCTATTGCTCATACTTAAACAACTGACACCTCTGCTATCCAACAAAAATGGTACGGTTTCAGAGCGAAGACTGACTCAGAACTGAGATTTTGCGGAGGTAAGGCGCTTCTGACCAAGCGCGCTGGAGGGTGTAGCGAATCGAGGAAAGGCAGTGAAACCAATTTGGCGACTCGGTATTGGATTGTTTGGGGGCGGACTGGCAGTTTGGATGGTACGGGCATGGTTGCCGTCTGTCGCCTTTTTATCTCGCTCGGTCGAAATTCAAACCCCGGTCGTGCCTGTGAAGCCACCTCAGTACCGGCTTTATAAATTACCGCAAAGTGATGTTTACACGCTGACGATAGCGGCTGCATCTCCGTCTAAAATTCAAGTTTTTGTATCAAAAAGTACCCAAACCGTAGGGGAATTCGCTGAGCAATCAGGTGCGATCGCGGTGATCAATGCTGGCTTTTTCGATCCGGTGAATCAAAAATCAACGTCTTACATCACCATAGACGGCACGCTGATGGCTGATCCTCGCCAAAATGAGCGGTTGACGCAAAACCCAAAATTGCAGCCCTATTTGAATCAGATTTTCAATCGAACCGAATTTCAGCGGTATCAGTGTGGGCAATCGGTGCGCTACGCCATTCGTGCAAGGCGCAGTTCTGGAGGCCTCTCCCCCTCCCTCAACCCGATGCCATCAGCCTGTCAGCTAGTAGATGCAGTCGGCGGGGGCCCTCGCCTTTTGCCCACCCTGACTGCTTCCGACGAAGGATTTGTCGATGCGGCAACCGGGAGAGATGCGATCGCGATCAACCAACCCAATGCCAGAAGTGCCGTTGGCATCACCCACGATGGCTCAATCATCTTTGTGATGGCAGCCCAGAAACCAGATGCGCCCAAAACCTCTGGGCTGTCTCTTGCCCAATTAGCAGACTTTATGAAGGAGCAGGGCACAGTGCAAGCGATGAATCTAGATGGCGGAAGTTCCTCAGCCCTGGTTTATCAAGGGAATGCTTATTATGGCAAAGTGAATGAAAATGGAAATCCTATAAAACGCCCGGTAAAATCTGTATTAATGGTAACAAACTAGGGGTCAACTGAAGACCTAGGAGTGGATGGGTAGAGAGTGGATGGGTGGAGGGTTCGGGAAGGAATCTAGTCCATCGACTCGTGCACCTACACCCTTCAGAGCAATTGAAAGAACAGGGTTGCAGATGGGGGTGTGGGTTGATCTGTCGTGTTTGGCATTTAGATTGGATGAAATAGTTCTGGTTAATCTACGCTGATTTCAAATCGTCTAGTTTTGCTTTTATCGCTTGAATATCTTGCCACATGAGCCACTTAGGCGCGCCCTTTTCGCGAGAGGGATTTCTTAATAGATAGGCAGGGTGAAAAATAGGCATGTAAAACCGCTCATCTTGCTCAATCCACTGCCCCCGAACTTTAGTAATTCCTTGCTTAATTCCCACCAGGTTTTTCATTGCTGTTGCCCCCGTCAATAGGATAATTTTGGGGTCAACCAGGCGAATTTGTTCTCTTAAATAGCCACTACATGCCCTGGCTTCCTCAGTTGTCGGAACTCGGTTTTCCGGTGGGCGGCACTTGACGATGTTGCAAATAAAAACGTCGGTTTCCGTGGTGAGTTTGACCGATGCCAAAATCTTTTCGAGCAACTGTCCTGACTTGCCCGTGAACGGCAATCCGGTTTCATCTTCTGTTTGTCCCGGTCCTTCCCCAATCAGCATGATGGGAGCGCTGAGATTTCCTCGACCGATTACAGCATTCGTTCGATATTCGCCCAAATCGCAGCGATGACAGCGATTACAGTGTTCTGCCATTTTCTCCATAGAGTTGTACGTGCCGACCGGAATTGGCACTTTGGCGCTCGTGGGGATTAGCTCTGGGTCAACCTCAGCCGGGGGCATTGGGGGGGCACCAGCAGAACTGGCAGGGGCAACATCAAATAAACTGATTTGTTCTTCGTTACTCATGAATCGCAGGCGTGTTCTCAAGATCGGCGGTTTCGCCTCTAAATTCTAAGCCAATCGCCTCCGCGATCGCACCCCTGGATCAAAATTCCGATTTGGGTGCAGTTCTTCTATGCTGGAGAAAAGCCGCTCTACGCGAGGAGGCATTGTGGCTCAGGTGTTCCGAAGTGCCGAAAATCCGATTTTGTTTGTCGATCGCGATGCTGCCGGAGAGCAACTCGCTCAAGCCGTACTGCGCGAAGTGCAGACGTTGAGAGAGCCGCACCAATTTGTGGTGTATGGGTTGCCAAGAGGGGGGGTGCCGGTGGCGTTGCCGGTGGCGCGATCGCTGGGTTGCCCACTTGAGGTGCTGGTGGCGAAAAAGATTACTCGCCCCACCGATCCAGAACTGGCAATCGGGGCAGTCACCGCCGATGGACAGGTGCTACGAACCGCAATGCGGCTGTCGATCCATCCAGATGAATGGCAGGAGGCGGTAGAACTAGCGCGGATAAAGGCTCAGCAGCAGTTGGCGCAATTTTCCCAGCAGACGCATCGAGGGGCAGAAGCTACCCTGCCTGAGCAAGGCTCTGATCAAGCGATGAATGCCGCTAAACGCCGTCAGATTGCGCTTTTGGTGGATGACGGCATCGCCACTGGAATGACAATCACTGTGGCAGCGAAGGCATTGCGACAGCAAAATCTTGATGAGATCTGGATTTGTGCTCCGGTTGCGCCTGAAGGAATGATTAAGGCGTTAAAGCAGTGGTGCGATCGCACGGTTATTCTAGCGACGCCCGATCCGTTTTTTAGTGTCAGTCGGTTTTATCAATCGTTTCCCCAACTTTCCACAGAAGAAGCCCTTGCCTACTTGAAAAAGAGTACTCAAGCCTGATAATCCTTAGTAAGAAAAAGAAGTGGAACCTGGAGAAACCGATGAGGCAGTGGCGCAATTTCTGGCTTGGGTTGAGTATGCTGGGTCAATACAATCCACCTCAATTGGTTGAAACATTGATGTTGGCGTTGTCGATGGTGCTGTTTATCGTGTGGTTGATTGTCCCCGCTTCGCCTTACTTGCTGTTGGGCTTAGTGTTCACGGTTGGCGCGTGTGCTTCAATTTTGGTGAGAGAATCTCGAATTTCAGAGCCTCGCCCTCGCCCAACTCAGGTTGCTGCAACCGTCCTGTTGCTCATCAGTTTATATGGCGTTGCAGATTTAATCCGCAACTCGTAGTGTGTATGAGGTAGTAGGTCTTTAGAGCTAAGATTTTTCGTTTTAATAAGCTCTCAAACCCTGAACTGAAGCAAGTTTGAAGCGATTTTAGCCAGCAAAGCCACGGCTTAACGATTTCAATCTAAAGAGGTAGGGCATTCCAAAATTGGCTGCATAGACTGAATTTGACCCAGAAAAAACTAGATTTTTTGACTAGATTTTTGGTCGTTTGTCCATTCAGGAGAGAAAGCCATGAAGCAGACTTTGAAGCGCGCGCTCATGCCAGGTTTAATGGCAACGGGTCTCATCAGCGCGACATTCCTTCCTGCCAAGCCTGCGTCTGCCGATCAGAATGTCTGGCGCGATATTGGAATTGGAGCCGCAACGGGAGCGGTGTCTAGCATTGTGACGAAACATAAGGTAGTGCCAAACATTATCAACGGGGCAGCCGCCGGAGCCGCCGTAAATCAGTCCCGTGACCTCTCGACGCGCAAAGGGCAGCGCCCAGATGTGCTGCGAGATGCGGGGTTTGGGGCAGCCGCAGGGGCAGCCGCAGGCGGAGTGACAAACCGTCGTCACACCATTAGAAATGCAGCGAATGGGGCGGCTGTAGGAGCGGTGATTAACATTCTGACACCTCAGCCTCGTCGTTGACCTGTCGTTGCGCTAGGGGTCTGTCAAGACTGAAATAGGGGACTAGGAGGCGAGGGGGAGTCTAGTAATCGGAACCATCTACCCCTCCACCCATCACTCAACGTTGACAATCTACTAGAGAGGGCTGTTCTAGAGTGTGAAGCATCAGGGGTTTCTATCCTGTGAATCGCCCTCACCCTTTCCTACAGAAGCCGGAACAAGAGTTGGCTCAAGGCTCTTTTTGCCCTTCGGGAGGGGTGAGGGTAGGTTTGGCGATGTGCTCATATTCGCGAATTAACTGATGAGCGATCGCATCCCAACTAAAATTTTCGTGAGCATAGCGATGGGCATTGGTTCCTCGTCGCTGTTGCTCGTGCGGATCGGACAAGGCTAGTCTTAACGCATCGGTTAAACTAGAAACATTGCAAGCATTTATCCATCCCGCTTCGGCTTGTTGAATGCCTTTCCAAATGTGAACCTGATCGGAAACAACAACCGGAGTGCCAACACTCATTGCCTCAGCAACTGCAATGCCAAAATTTTCGTAATGAGATGGCAAGACAAATAGATCAGCCGCGTTAAGTAGATCAGCTTTATCACCACCTGTGATAAATCCAACAATTGTAGTGTGAGCATTCAACGGAGAGTGCCGGATGCGATCGCGGATCTTTGTCTCATAGTCTGGATTCTGAGGATTGCCGCCAGCTAAAACAAACTGAAACTCTTGGTCTTCCGCAATCAAGGTTTCTAAGGCAGGAATTAAGAGATCTAGCCCTTTTTTAGGATCGATGCGGGACATAAACAGCAGCATTGGGCGCAGCGCCGGAATGCCAAATTTTGCTCTGATATCTGTGGCTGCTGGTTTGGGCAGCTTGACGCCTAACGGCAGCACGAGATCGCGCGTCACCACTCCAAATCGTTCTGAAACCTTCGCCTCCTGGTCGCTGGTGAAATGGATGGCGGCTGCCCCTGCGAGATTTGGGCGTTCTAAAAATGCCGCGTAGAGGGTTTTGAGGAGGCGTTTTTTCTGTAAATCCGCAGGGTCGAGGGTGCCAAGCGGACGCAGGATATAAGGGAGATGATGCGATCGCGCTACCCTTGCCGCCGCAGAACTGACCGGAGAAAACAGCGCGTGAATGTGCGCTAAATCATAGTCTTGATGATGCCGAGAGAGCCACTTTAAAAGATCGAGGGAGAACTTATAGCGGCGAAAGGGCGAACATCGAAAATAGCAAATTTCGTAACCGTCTTGCGCGATTGGTACGTTTAACGGCACATCTAGCGGTGTTTGCCCGGTGTCGCCGTTGGAATCTGTGGTTAAAATCGTTACCTCGACGCCTGCTTTTGCCAAGGCTTCAGACAGCCCGACCACCATTTGGCTAGGTCCTCCATACACAAGCGAGATGGACGGAACAATCTGAAGAATACGCATGAGGGTTGGGAGGCTAGTTTGCTTGGAGTTGGCGATAGAAGGTGAAAAGCTCTTTGGCGAGGGCGTGATTGGTATAGCGGGCGATCGCTCGAGCGTAGCCGCATCTGCCTAAGTCTTTGGCAAAGGTGCGATCGCCCATCAGGTGAAAGATGCGATCGCGCAGCGCCTCACTATCTCCTTCCGGAAAAATCAACCCCGCATCCTCAATCACGTTGGGAATTTCACCCGAATCAGAGCCAATCACCGGGACTTCGCACGCCATCGCCTCGATCAGGACATGCCCAAACTGCTCTTTCCATCCGGCAGAGGTGAGCGTTTTGAACTGATTTGTGGTTTCAGACGGCAAAATCAGCGTATCCATGAGATTGATGTAACGGTAAACCTCAGCATGGGGAACGCTGTCTACCCAGATTAAGCGATCGTCAAATCCCAACGTTTTCGCGGCGGCTAACAGCGTTTCCTGCTGTTCTCCTCGTCCGAGAAGTAGCCACTTCCACGGGCGATTTTTCAGACCTGCAAGCGCGTTTGCTAGGGTGAGTAATCCTTTCTCAGGGACAAATCGCCCAACAAAACCGATGACGAAATCTGTCTCGGCAATGCCCAACTGGGCAGCAAGTTTCGGCTGACATTGAGGACGAAATAACTGATGATCGACCCCCAATTGCGGCATGATTCGCATCTCACCTTGGTAACCGTGTTGACGCAAAATCTGCTCGCCATCGCGATTGCCAACAACAACACCATCGGTATGGCAGAGGTTATAAGATTCTAACAGGGAAACAGGAAACTTAAGTGTATACGGGAGATTCCACCAGGTGAAAAAAAGATTTTTGGCTTGCAATCCGAGGAGCCGATTCAGGATAATCAGTTCGGCGTAGGCGATCGACTTTGAGCCTTGTTCCACTTGAATAATATCAGGACGAAACTGTTGCAAAAGCGGAATCAGATCGGCTCCAAACGATAGCAACCCCTGGTTATTTTGGCTGAAGTTAGACACCGGCACCACCCGAAATGAGCCATCTTCTCGATACCGAGGTTCGACTACATCTGTCATCACTCCCCCCGGCTTCCAGCGTTTGGGCACCACGATCGTTACTTCGATTTCGGGTTCTAAATTTGCTAAAATTCGCAGCTTTTCGCAGTTGAGATCAACAATATAAGAATGACTGGCAACGAGAATTTTCATCAATTTATGCCTCGCCTGCGTCTTGCCGGGTGTAAATCTGTCCATCATCCCAGCGCGATCGCACTATAGTTTTTAAAGCTTGCAAAAATCCCAGGGTATAAAATCCAAATCGCGTGAGAATTTTGATGGGTGAACCGCTTTTATGGCACGGTGGACGCCCCAAAACATGGCAATCAAACAATCGCAGAAAAAACCGGAGGCATTGCCCCGGAGTGAGATTTTTCAAGCCCATCAAAAAATGGTTGTGATAGAACGTCAGTTGATATTTCAGGGATTTGGTGCTGATGTCGTGGCATCCGCCCGTCTCTTCGCCCAAATGCACCAGCGATGCCTCCGGGTCATACCAAACTATCAGCCCGGTTTGCCGCAGATGCAGGCAAAAATCAGATTCTTCTCGCACGGCGCTGCCCTGAAATCGCTCATCAAACCAGATGCCGTGCTGGGTAAAAATGTCGCGACGATAAGACATATTGCAGCCGCGGGCGCTCAGAACTCGCTGCGGTTTGACGGTATGAACGAGATTGATGTGATACCACGCGATGCCCGGATCGAGCGCTTCGGGTGGCAAATCTTGAATTTCTAAACCCGGCTTAAAGTCAGCCAGTTTCATGCGATCGTAGACTCGCCCTGCCACCGCCCCCACATCAGCGCGATCGTAATTTCTGGCATGAGCCGCGAAAAACCCAGGCTGAAGCTGCACATCATCGTCAATAAATAGAATGATCTCGCCCTTTGCCCGTCGCACTGCAAAATTTCTAGCCCCCGGCAAACTTGCCCACATCGGCTGAAAAAGTCGAATTTTTCCTGCTTGCGCCAAGTTATCTAAAAAGGCTTGGGTTGCAGGTTCATGCACCGGAGTCTGATCAACTACGATGACCTCGTACAGGGGATAATCTTGATTCAGCACATCCGCGATCGTGTCTCGGAGCGTTTCTTCGCGCCCATAGGTTGCAATCACGACGGAGATCAAAGGAGGAAGCATAACGTTATCGCTGATTTAGGGGTCTTGATTTAGGGAGTTTGGGTTCGTCGGATCAGGGTATCAAGCCGTTTTCTAAAAAATATTTCTAGTAGTATGAATGCATAAATATATATAGTTAGTAATCCCAAAATAGCGATGAATGAAACACTAAATTTAAGAAAGAAAGCAAAAGGAATGTATTTTGATAAATATGGAAAAGTTGAACATAATCGCATTCGGTGAATCAGATAAACTTGATAGAAATAGAAACCGACTAATGCTGCCCATGACAATGCTATTTGCAACGCTCTGAAACCAAAATGCTTGTAATCTGATCAATCCACTGCACACGATTGAATGATATTTATTGATAACAACAAATCATGGGAACTAAAAAAATAGACTACTTTTGTTTTTTCTTTTTCTTTTTAGAATTAGCGTCTTCAATTACAATAGGCTCTTGCTGATCTAAATAAGGCAAACGCAGTACAATTCCTGCAAAAAACCAGTAATAAACCGCTACAGGATCAACATCCAGAGGATAGTAATAGGTGTTGTAACTGATGAATAAAACAAACGTCCAGAGCGATGCGCCATAGCCGCGTAAGTTGCGATCGCGCACCTGCTGATAAGCTTTAAAACACGCGCCCGTCAGCGACGTTGCTACACCCAAAAACAGTAGTGCCCCGATCGGTCCTATCTCAAACATTACTTTTGGATAGTAGGTTTCAATGAGTTCCGTTTCTCCAAGGGCCCGGGCAGAATTTGTCGCCCGTCCTAGCCCTTTTCCTAACAGAGATGTCCCTTTAGAAACATTCTCAAACTGCTGAACAATAAATGAGTCCGGCGGCGATGCATTCCAACGCCCGACTGCACTATCCCACCGTTCTTGCACCACGTCTGGATTAGACACCATCGCCACAAATAGGACAAGTGTCACCCCGATCCCAATCGGAATAAACCGCTTCAAGTTTGCAACTTGTCCAGTCGTAATCAGTTGCAGCACGATCATTGCCGGCACCAGCATGAGGGCGATTCGCTGTCCGCACAAGACCGCCATGATCATCGTGCCAAGCAACGCCACCCCGCCGATGATTTTCCAGAGAAAGTTTCGATCGAAAAACGTGACGGCAAAACTAAAGAAAGCACTCGAAATCAAAAACCAGCCCCATTGCCATGGCGCTACAAACGTTCCTGGGAGCCGAATGACGCCTTGTTCTTCACTGTAGAGCAGCGATCCCCCTACCAGACAGCGAGCCGACAGCGACGCCTTAAATAGGGCTGCCCCCGATCCAACCGTGCCCTCACATCGCCCAGTTTTGAGGAACATGTACTGCAAAAATGCCAAGCCGCAGCAGACGATCACAATGATCGCCGTCATCCGCATGAGCCAGTAAACATCCTGTTTTTTTCGCATCAAATAGTAGGCGCAAGGAATCAGCGGCACATAGCCGACCAATACTTTTAACCCAAGAATGCCCATAGCAATTGGCTTTTCGTTTGGCACCGTCGCTGCGATCGCATCCGTGGCAATTGACGCTTGGTTTGACAGACCTGCAAACTGCTGAGCGCCATTGACAAACAGCAAAACGAGAAGGCAATATCCCAATAACAACGCGAACGGTGTTGTTAACGATTTCACAACCAACAGGGGCAGTTTTTGCTGTTTGCAGTACTGCACAACGCCGATCAGGGCTGGAATAAACAGTCCATCTTTGGCAAGCTGGAATAGGGGATTGTCGCCTCCCACGGCGTAGGTAATAGTTCCACCAAACGGCATGTAGATTAAAAACGCATAAAGCGCTTGCCACGGAAACTTGAACGAGAGGAGGATCGCTACGATCGCCACGAATCCCCCGATTGCCCCTTTCACTCCGCCCACGATCGCTAACATCAGGCTGAGTGCGATCGCGACCATCACGGTCATCGAAATAAACCCGATCGCCTCCTTGCGGGCTTGCGCTTCCTTGCGCTTCTGCACCAATTGCTCTTTGAGGCTCAGAGTAGGCTCGGTAGGAGAGGCAGGCTTAGACAGACGTTTTGGCTTTGGCATGGCAGAGAGATGGCACAGCAAGAGCGTTGGTTTTCCCAGAGTGGCGCGGTGCGCTGATCGCAAGAGCAGCCTGATCGGTTTAACACGTTAAATGAGTTGAAATCCGGTCGGTTTATTGAGCATTAAACACCAGGGTTGAGACCCAAGACGTCGTTAAAGCCCGCATACTTCATCCCTCTTTTGCAAAGCTGGGTTCCATTCATGCGTGAATTTACGGCTAATTCCGTTGTTTTACTGCCTGCGATCGCAGCACCTATTTGGGCTAAGAGAGAAACGCTAGATAGGCAACCGGGTAAAGCATCGTTGCTGCCTATTAGATGGTCAACGTTAAGCCGATGGGTCGATGAGTGCAGGGGTCAATGAGTGCAGGGGTCGATGAGTGCAGGAGTCGATGGGCTGGATTAGCGACCCATCCACCCATCGACTCTCTAACCCATCCACTCCTAGTCCCTCATTTCAACTTTGACAGACTACATTTTGACAGACTACATATTGCCGTCGGGTCTTCAGTTGTCTGTCATGTTAGAGCAGCGTTCTGAGGCACAATATATTTAAACTTGCAGTCTTGTTAACTCGACAAGGTTGACGCAATGGTCTCAGAAGCCCGAAGGTCTTCATAGCGCCAGACTTAATTTATATGTTCTCTAACCAGCCGTCATAGCCCTTTTTGGACGCTCACGTTTATTCATGAATCTCGACCTCTCTAGTGCGCTATTGCCTGTGCCAACGGGTGCCTACCAAATCTCTAGCTTGCCGACCGAGCGATCGCTTGCCTTTTCCCTGGTCGTTCCGACCTACAACGAAAGCAGAAATATTGGGCAGATCGTTGAGATTTTGACACAATTGCTCGATCAGGCGTTACCGAATGATTACGAACTCATTGTGGTGGATGACGACAGCCCCGATCGCACCTGGGAAGTGGCTCAGCGCTTGCTGCCAACTTATCCACAGTTGCGGGTGATGCGGCGGCAGAGCGATCGGGGCTTATCAACGGCAGTGATCCGAGGCTGGCAGGGGGCGCACGGAGAGATTTTAGGCGTCATTGATGGAGATTTGCAGCATCCGCCTGAGGTGTTGCTCAAGCTGCTGCATGCCCTGCGTACTGGGGCAGATTTGGCGGTGGCAAGTCGTCATGTGGAAGGGGGCGGCACGAGCGATTGGGGCTTTATACGGCGGTTTCTCTCGCGGGGGGCGCAACTCGTGGGATTAATTATTTTGCCTGGTGTGGTGGGGCGAGTTTCTGATCCGATGAGCGGCTATTTTATGGTGAGGCGTAGTGCGATCGCACAGTGTCTGCTCAACCCTCTCGGCTACAAGATTTTGCTAGAAGTGATTGGGCGCGGGCAGATCCAGCGCATTGCTGAAGTTGGTTATGTGTTCCAAGAGCGGCAAGCAGGCGAGAGTAAGGTGACGTGGAAACAATATGTTGAATATTTGGTGCATCTAGTGAAACTGCGCTCTAGAGGGCGCATCAGCCGCCTCAACGAAACCTTCCAAATTGGTCGCTTTCTGCGCTTTGGGTTGGTCGGCTTGAGTGGGTTTGTGGTGGACATGGCAGCCTTCTATTTTCTTCGCACGTCGTTTACCTTAGGCATTGCCCGTAGCACGATCCTCTCTGCCGAACTTGCAGTCGTCAATAATTTCTGCTGGAATGACCTTTGGACGTTTGGCGATGTGGCAAGAGAGCAGCCCAAAAAACGGCAGCGTCTCAAGCGATTTCTTAAATTTAACGCCGTTTGTTTGATGGGAATTATTCTTCAAACACTGCTGGTGAGTGCGATGTATGATCTATTTCAGATCAGCGAATTTGTGGCAAAACCAATTGCGATCGCGATTGTTACGTTCTGGAATTTTTGGATTAACCTCAAACTGAGTTGGCGAGTTACGGACGTTCAATGATGGGGTAGCGCGTGTACCGGAATGGTGCGTTTCAAGAGGCTGAAATTCAACGCCATTTCCTGATTTACAGCATGGCGCAGGCATGGCTACTTGAAGCTGTCAAATAAAATTTGAACATGGCAAAACTTTTCTGGTGCTTAACAAATTATTTCAATCAGAAGTAAAACTGTCAGGTTTTTAGCACGTCATTAATGGCACTAAAACGGGCGAATAATCAAGTTTTTTAGCCTTTATTTTATTTTTATGTAGCAAGGCAATTTGCTATCTTCTAGCCTTAAAACTTACATATTTCTTTCTTTGCTTTCATAAAGCAAATCAAGGTATCATTTCCTGTGCACAAATTTTTTTGTGCTTGGATGTTGATGTTGTTCAGCATGCAGAAGTGGCATTGTCCTGCTGAGCAGTGCAATGTCAGCTTTCGCCTTCTTTTTTCATCTTCAACTAATAGTTGAGGAACGCCCGATTTCAACATTTCGATGGGTTAAACATCTAAGGAGTAGATCACCATGTCTCTAATGACACGCTGCATTGCAGAGTTTATGGGTACGTTCTGGCTGGTTTTGGGGGGCTGTGGTAGTGCTGTTTTGGCGGCTGCCTATACCGCAGATGCCACAAAGATTAGTGACACTACCTCGTTTCCTCTAGGGATCGGGCTGGTCGGGGTTTCGCTTGCCTTTGGGTTAACCGTGCTGACGATGGCGTATTCGTTTGGGCACATTTCGGGGGGTCACTTCAACCCGGCAGTGTCGTTTGGTCTCTTCGTTGCAAAACGGATTCGAGGAGGATCAACATTGGCAGGCTATATTGCGGCTCAATGCTTAGGCGCGATCGCGGCGGCAGGCGTTCTCTTCGTCATCGCTAGCGGCAAGGCTGGATTTGCGCTAACTGGCTCTAATCCCCTTGCGACCAATGGCTACGGCGTTCACTCTCCTGACGGCTATTCCCTCTTGTCGGCTTTAATTATCGAAGTCGTCATGACGTTTTTCTTTTTAATGATCATTTTGGGTTCGACCGATCGCCGGGCTCCTCAAGCGCTTGCACCCCTCTCCATTGGGTTTGCTCTGACCTTGATTCACCTGATCAGCATTCCGGTCACCAACACCTCTGTAAATCCGGCGCGGAGTCTTGGGCCGGCTCTGTTTGTGGGCGGTGATGTGCTGGGGCAAGTCTGGCTGTTCTGGCTGGCACCGATCGCTGGAGCCGTTTTGGCTGGGTTGGTTTACAATGCTGTGTTTAGCGAAGTTGTCCAAGAAACCGAACGAGTTCGCGAACCTGTCTAGAGGTAGCTGAAGGCTAAAACGGGTGTTGACAACGAATAAAAATGGATGGAGCGGATGAGTGGGCGGTGAGCTTGAGAGAACTCGGTTTGCCATCTGGGCCTTCGCTCCATCTGTTGCCATCCTGGCTCTTCCAACGAGCTATTGGATTGCCAACCCGTCACCCAACGGGGTGCATCAGTGAGCAAAACCAGATGGGTCTAGATCATGAGATCAAAAGATCAAACGTGGGTCAGGCTGAGCATGTAGGGGAGTTGCGATCGCGGCGCTTGGCTGATCAGATGCAGAACGCTACCCCACCAATTTGCCAATCGCCTGATAGGATCAATCCATCCCACACCGATGTCTGAACCCCGTGACGTACATTCCGCTTCATCATAAATATCGTCCCCAAACGTTCACGCAATTGGTGGGGCAAGCTGCGATCGCAACGACCCTCTCCAATGCGCTGCTGCAAAATCGAATTGCGCCCGCCTATCTGTTCACCGGCGCGCGGGGAACCGGAAAGACATCAAGTGCCAGAATTTTTGCAAAATCGCTCAACTGCATTGCCTCAGATGCCCCGACCGATCACCCATGCGGGGTCTGCGAAACGTGCCGGACGATCACGAATGGTTCGGCGCTAGATGTGATCGAGATTGATGCCGCGAGCAATACCGGGGTGGATAACATTCGCGAACTGATTGAGCGCGCTCAGTTTGCGCCGGTTCAATGCCGATATAAAGTGTATGTCATTGATGAAGTACATATGCTTTCAAATGCGGCATTCAATGCGTTGTTAAAAACGTTAGAAGAACCTCCCGATCGGGTTGTCTTTATTCTTGCTACTACCGATCCTCAGCGCGTTCTTCCGACCATTATTTCTCGCTGTCAACGGTTTGACTTTCGCCGCATTGCTCTTGAGCCGATGGTGCACCATTTAAGCGCGATCGCACTAAAAGAAAGCATTCCCGTCACCGAAGCCGCCCTGCACTTGATTGCTCAGATCTCTCAAGGGGGCTTGCGCGATGCCGAAAGCCTGCTCGATCAACTGAGTTTGCTGATCGGGGAAATTACCGCCGAACGAGTGTGGGATTTAGTTGGCGCAGTTCCAGAGCAAGATTTGATGGCGCTAGCTGAAGCGATCGCATCTAACAATCCTGAAACCATTCTCGACACGACAAGGCGACTCATGGATCGGGGGCGAGAGCCACTCATCGTCTTGCAAAATTTTGCCAGTTTCTATCGGGATTTACTGATCGCAAAAACGGCTACAAACCGTGGCGATTTAGTGGCACTCACGCCCCCAACTTGGGAAAAACTGTGCGACTTTGCCAAAAATCTTGATATCCACACCATTCTGGCAGGGCAAAAGCACCTCAAAGATAGCGAACTGCAATTAAAAAACACGACTCAACCCCGTTTGTGGCTAGAAGTAACGTTACTCGGATTGCTACCTTCAGCAGGGATGGCGCAGCCACCTCTAACGGTTCCTGTGGCAGCGCCGCCAAACGCCCGGAGCGAGTTCAAGCCTCAACGTCCGGATGAAGCAGCATCTATCCCTCCGGAACCCCCTTCGTTTTTAGCACAAGAGGCGTCTGCTGCTGCGTTTGAGGAGGCAACACCGCTTTCTAAACCCCCGGCATCTCCCCTCCCAGACTTGGGCGATCTTTGGCAGCGCGTAATTGTAAATATTCAGCCGCCGGGCACACAAATGCTCTTGCGCCAGCAGGGATGTCTCTTAAGCTTTGACGGAGAAGTTGCCAAAGTTGGCATTGCATCCGATAAGTTGCTGAACATGGCGCAAACACGGATAAGCAACATTAAAGCCGCTTTTATGACGACCGTTGGGGCAGAGATCAAGCTCAGTCTGGTTGTTGCAAAAAGCGGCGTTGCGGCTAAAGAAACAACGGTCAGTGAAACGAGCGACGCTGTTAGCAGAACCGCTATTTCTCCAGAACCCGCAACCCAGTCACCAGATTCAACAGACAATTTTTCGGAGGCGCAACCTGAAGATTTAGACCCTGCGATCGCGCCTCTAGACGACTCATTCTCAGGCGCAAATCCAACCTATCAGCAGGAATGGGAAGAAGACGAAATCGCCAGAGCCGCACTCAATCTTGCAGATGCATTCAACGGAGCCGTGGTTGATTTAGAAAGCGACACGAGCGAAATATCTGTCTCGTTTGAAGAGCAAGTCACTTCGCTTAACGAGGCTCCTTTAGACGATTTGGAAGACGAAGAAGATGAGGATCAAGACGACATAGACTTTTGACTTTTAAAGTCAGCAGAATTTCGCAGTTTTTGAGAGACTCCCCTCAACTAAACCGTTACCTAGTTGCTCGATAAAAAACTGGGTAGCTTTCTAACCACCCAGTTTTTTAGTTAAATCAACAATTAGACGTTAGCAGTCGTTTTAGCAACTTGATCAAGGTCACCTTTCTTGTACATGCTGGCGTAAATTTCCACCCCAACTTGCTTGATCTTGCTAGCGTTACCTGCACACCAGAATTCCGTGTAACGATCGGCACACACCTTTTGCATGTACTTGATCGACGGCTTCAGGAAATGGCGGGGGTCAAACTCTTTGGTGTTGGAGGTCAGCGCTTCACGAACCGCCGCCGTAATTGCCAAACGGTTGTCGGTATCAATGTTCACCTTACGTACCCCGTTTTGAATGCCCTTTTGAATTTCTTCAACGGGTACACCGTAGGTTTCAGGAATCGTACCCCCGTGCTGGTTGATCAGCGCGATCAAGTCTTCAGGAACCGAAGACGAACCGTGCATGACCAAGTGGGTGTTGGGCAAGCGCTTGTTGATTTCCGCAATCCGGCTGATCGCCAGAATTTCGCCCGTTGGTTTGCGGGTAAATTTGTATGCACCGTGGCTAGTTCCGATCGCAACTGCCAGCGCATCTACCTGAGTTTGCAGCACAAAGTCAACCGCTTCGTCAGGGTCGGTTAACAGCATGGAATGATCGAGTTCACCTTCAAACCCGTGACCATCTTCTGCCTCGCCTTTGCCCGTTTCGAGGGAACCCAAGCACCCCAGTTCACCTTCTACCGATGCCCCGATCGCATGAGCCACTTTCACCACTTCGCGGGTAACATTCACGTTGTACTCATAGCTTGCCGGAGTTTTGGCATCCGCTTCCAGCGAGCCATCCATCATGACGCTCGTGAAGCCATTTTTAATCGCAGAGTAACAGGTTGCAGGCTCGTTACCATGATCTTGGTGCATGGTAATGGGGATGTGAGGATAGGTCTCAACTGCCGCCAAAATTAGATGACGCAGGAAGTTTTCGCCAGCGTAGGAACGAGCACCGCGAGAAGCTTGCAAAATCACAGGGCTGTCAGTTGCATGGGCAGCTTGCATGATCGCTTGGATCTGCTCCATGTTGTTGACGTTAAATGCTGGAATGCCGTAGCCGTTTTCAGCCGCGTGATCCAACAGCAGCCGCATTGGTACGAGCGCCATAAGTAGTCCTCCTGGGTGGTTGTGGTCAGCGAGTTTTGATCTAACCGCTTAAATCATTACGACAATCTTAAGGCAATTTTACTCATCCAGTCAGTAGGATTTGCCAAATCAAGCCGCCAAATTAGGTAGAAATAGCTATTAGATTTTCTTATGTCATTGAGAATAGCGCTGGGGGAGGCGAGTCTGTGACTGTCATCTACTTAAGTTAAGCCGGTTAAGTGGGTCAGGAGATAGATATATACAGTAACTGGTGCGGTAAAAGGTTTGGGCGTAAGGGTGTCCAAGGATAGGACATCAATGCACAAACTAACGGGCGGCGAAGCGTTAAGTTGAGTTTGTGCAAGATACCGTTATGGCAGGGTAGGTTACGGTCTAGATCTGCAATTTTCTGAATAAATGTGATGTTAATGACAAAATTAATTTTGCAACTAAGGGCAATATTTAGACTGGGTTCCTACCCTGTTTTGTCAATCGTCTTGTTTCGGCTAAGAAGCAGTGGGTGAATTGACTAAAACACTCAGGAGTCTAGTTTTGCTCTTTGTTCGGATGACCAGTCTCATGACAATATACGTTGGAAACCTGTCTTACCAAGCTACGGTTGATGATTTGAGATCGGTGTTTGCAGAGTATGGCTCTGTAACCCGCGTTGTTTTGCCTACCGATCGCGAGACAGGTCGGATGCGCGGTTTTGCGTTCGTAGAAATGGCAGAAGATGCCCATGAAGATGCGGCTATCACTGAGCTAGATGGTGCAGAGTGGATGGGTAGGCAGCTTAGAGTCAATAAGGCGAAGCCCAAAGAAGAAGGGCGGGGAGGAAGGTTTTAGAAAGATGCCCAAGCAAAGATGCCCAAGCATTGATATGAGCAATGATCTGCACTGACCCCTAGTCAGCAGAGGTTAAAAACTAAAAGGTTCTCTCCGCTCGTCGTGCTGGAGAGAACCTTGATTTTTTAAGACGCTAGACCCCTAAAGTAGTTTCTTAACCCAACAAACTTATGCTGCGCGACGGGTGAGCAATCCCCAGATAAAGATTGCAATGATCGCACCAATCACGGCAACGAAAATGCCACCAAAGCTCAGACCTGTTGCAGTCAGAGCTATAGTTCCTTCAGTGAGCAGGCTAAACAGGCTGCCACCAATAAATGCACCCACGATTCCAAGTGCCATTGTGGCGAGGATGCCGCCGCCTTGTGTACCGGGGTAGATTGCTTTCGCGATCGCGCCCGCAATTAGACCTAAGATAGCCCACGCGATTAGATTCAACATATCCTATTTCTCCTAAAAAATTAGATTCAACATGCACAGAATACCAACTTAGTGTTTCCTATCCAATCTGTCGAAGGATATAATAGGAATTACCAAAAGGGGGAAAGCAGCCTCCGTTCTCTATTAATTTCTCTGTTCACTGTCCTGTTTACCCAGGTGTCAGAAGATTTTAAGTAGTATATGCAAGGCATGTTATGCATAAATAAGCATGAGTCAAAAGATGATTGCAGCGAGTGGTACAGGGCGCGATCGCATCTCATGCATCGGATTATCAGTAAGCTATGTTCAGTCTGATTTTGATCTTTGCCCTGGTTTGGTCAAACTTTGATACCAAATTAATCTGTAAATCCTACAGATGTGCGACCTCCCCCAACCCCTCCTTAGTAAAGCGGGGAGCCGGAAAGTCCCTCCTGACCAAGGGGGATGCCATAGGTAGGGGGGTCGAGGATCTGTTGCAGTGAACAATCAATTTGGTATGAGACCTAGGTTTATTCTGCTTATTCCAGACTGATTTATAAGCAATGGCTGGCAAAATAGTTGAATGGCTGGCAAAATAGTTGCTCCAAATATTTCGATAAACATTGCTAAAGTGATGCTATGAGTGCCTTGCTCGATGGCAAAGCAGTTACCATTTCCAGTGCATGAATTCTACTGCACGATGCTCTCGTGATGTCTCTCCAATGTCTTGGACTCACCTCCTCACTCAAGACGGCTCCTATACTTTCTTTTCCAGCGAATTTGGCGAAGCCTTCCATAGCCGCCAAGGGGCAAAGACAGAAGCTTTTCAGAAGTTTGCAGATGCAACTCGGTTAGCACAGAAGGCTCAACAGCCTAGCCTTAAACTGCTGGACGTTTGTTATGGATTGGGCTACAACACGGCGGCGGCTTTAGAAGTTATTTGGGCTGTCAATCCAGCGTGCCGAGTTGAGCTTTATGGGTTGGAACTAGATGCCACCGTTCCGATGAGTGCGATCGCATTGCTTGAGCCTTGGGCAGCACCCATTCAGGAGGTCTTAACGACGTTAGCAAAGCATCAGGTCTGTCAGCACTCAACTCTAGAAGCGAGAGTGTTGATTGGGGATGCTCGACAAACTATTCAAAGCTTGATGCAGGGAGGATTTCAGGCGGATGCAATCTTCCTTGATCCGTTTTCTCCCCGTCGATGTCCACAGCTTTGGACGGTAGACTTCTTTCAGCGCGTTGCAAGCTGCTTGGCGCAAACTGGAATCCTTTCGACCTATTCGCGATCGGCGTCGGTGCGAACGGCTCTGATCGAAGCAGGGCTTAAGATTGGGACGATTCCCCTCGGTGAGGTGCATGGTTCCCACGATTGGGCACAGGGCACGATCGCGGCTTGGGGCGGGGAACTGCTAGAGCCGTTGTCGCAGATGGAACAAGAACATTTGCAGACTCGTGCGGCGATTCCGTATCGTGACCCCTGCTTAAACGATGGGGCAGAGACCATTTTGGCAAGGCAGGCTCAGGAGCAGCGATCGGTAACGGTAGAATCGACTTCAAGCTGGCGGCGACGCTGGGGCATTTCATAAATTGAGGGCAGCATGATGAGCGATCGCGTGGGCTTTCTTGAGAATTGGCAAGATGCCGTTGTCGTTTGGAGTTTTGTGGCGTTCACCCTGTTTGTCACATGGCGCATCATCGTGAGCAACCCCAAAGACTAATCCCATGGGTCTAAGTTACGTTTTCACCCGTAGGAGCCGCGACAGGATCAGTGATTAGCATGGTTTAAAGAGCAATAAAGTTAATCGGGAAAAGCAAGCCCGGTCATAGGATCGCGAATGTAGAGACCGAGAACCAGCGATCGCAGCACTTCATCCCAAACCGGCGTCAGTTTTTCTGCATCGTCTACCCAATAGTCAAACGTGATCAAACATTGAACATTTGACCCCAAGCCAATGCAAATCCGGGAAAAGGCTTCTCGGTGTTCCTCCGAGTCCATAAATTTTACTTCTGCCCAGACAATTCGGGCTGTTTGGCGTTTTTCGGTGATGATCTCCCCGATCGAAATTACCTCTCGCTCTTCGTCAGCCAAGATGTTCTTTAGGGTGTGCTTGAGGGGAAACATGCTCCAGTCACCTTGGGGGAGCCGATTGAACGAGACTTCGAGGCGGCAGTTGTCGTTGGGAGGGTCGGCATCTAGAAATCGAAAGGATTTGGTATCTGGCTCAAAGATCCAGTTTTGAGGCACATCCAACCGGACAGCACCACGATCAGCCACAAAGATCTTGTAGCCTGGTTTCGACTGCCAGCGATGATCGTCTTTGAGGTCGAGGGTTTCTTTGATCCATTCTGGTTTGCCTTTTTTATGCTTTGCCATGATGGGTGACCGATAAGTCTGTCTTTATGGTAAGGCATTGGAAATTTCTAGAAGCGGTAGCATTTAGCAGTTAGCAGGATGATTTTGGATATAGATTCGCACCACTCGCCAAAACCTTACACAAGCTCCATGCCTTCGGTGATGCTAGGATTGAGACATTGATTGGGAGGCAATTTGCTCAGCAAACCAAAGCGCTGCATCGGTGTTTGCTTCAGTTGCCAATCGTTCTACCGTTTGTTCTAAAAGTGCAATTGTTAATCCTGAAAATGCCTGGGAGCGATCGCAGAGTTCATAATTGCCTGTCTCCTGCAACTGAAACGCCAAAATTTGGCTTCCTCGCACATCAATGACCCAATACTCCGGGATACCCAAGCTTGCATAAAGACGCTTCTTTTCATCCAAATCCGTGGCTAAGGTTGTGTCTGAAATTTCTCCTACCAAATCAGGAACCCGGCTCTCGTCTAAATTAATAAATCTTCGTTGTCCTTGCCCCCACTGGGGTACATCGTCACCTAAATAAATCACTAAATCAGGTGCACAGGCTTTCTTTCCAACTTTTTCAAGCTGACACCCTCCTAGCGAAGAAATGGTCTGCTCTGGATGGCGTTGCTTCCACAGCACGGTCATCATGGTCAAAAGATTGCTGAATTTAGAGTGATTAATTCCTTCGCTGCCCATTTCAAACCACAGCCACTCTTGATCAAAAAAGATACGCAGGCGCTCCAAGTGCGGATGATCTCGCAGCGCTAAGTAATCATTCCACGTTCCAGATTGCCATCGACAAGGCTTTTCTAATAGGGTAGCGGTGCGATCGCTGAGCTTAGTAAAACTCATAGGAATAGGAGGGATGAAATTAAGTTTATTATGACGCCTCAACGGTTAGGGTGGGCTGCCCACCCTAAATCCAAATCGGGTGTGATCAGCCTGCGATCGCAACTAACGTTTCTTCTTCTGCTTTCGAGACAACCCGCCCTTGATCGGCAAATCCGGTAATTTGATCGAAGTTGAGATAGCGATAAAGATCTGCCGCAAACGGATCGATCTTGTGCTGCACAATCTCCATGTACTCAGTCAGCGTTGGCATTTTACCCAACAAGGCACACACTGCCGCTAGTTCTGCGGAGCCAAGGTAAACTTGAGCGCCTTTGCCTAAGCGGTTGTTGAAGTTACGAGTCGAGGTGGAAAACACGGTTGAGTCGTCGGCAACGCGAGCTTGATTGCCCATGCAAAGCGAGCATCCAGGCATTTCGGTTCTGGCTCCAGCCGCCTCAAAGATGCCATACACGCCCTCTTCGCGAAGTTGCTCCTCATCCATGCGGGTTGGTGGCGCAACCCAAAGACGAACCTTGACGTTGCCTGCGCCTTCAAGGATTTTGGCAGCCGCACGATAATGACCGATATTTGTCATACAGGAGCCGATAAAGACTTCTTCGATCGAGTTACCTGCACATTCGGACATCAGTTTAATGTTGTCCGGATCGTTGGGAGCCGCGACGAGGGGTTCTGTGATCTGATCGAGGTCAACGTCAATGATGTCGGCATATTCTGCATCGGCATCGGCTTGCATCAGGTGAGGATCGGCTAACCAGTCCTCCATTTTGCCAACACGGCGGAGAATGGTGCGGGCATCCCCGTAGCCACGAGCCACCATGTTTTTCAGCAACGCCACATTCGATCGCAGATATTCTGCAACCGTGTCAATGCCCAGGGCGATCGTACAGCCTGCCGCCGATCGTTCTGCCGTGGCATCGGTTAGCTCAAACGCTTGCTCTAGCTTGAGATCGGGCAGTCCTTCCATCTCAATAATTTTGCCAGAATAGACGTTTTGCTTATTTTCCTTGGCAACCGTTAGCTTTCCATTCTGCATCGCGACATAGGGAATCGCGTTCACAATATCGCGCAGCGTCACACCCGGTTGCAGCGTGCCCTTAAAGCGAACCAACACCGATTCAGGCATATCTAACGGCATTGCCCCCAACGCCGCCGCAAACGCAACCAGACCAGAACCTGCCGGAAACGAAATTCCGAGCGGAAACCGGGTATGAGAATCGCCACCCGTTCCTACAGTGTCGGGCAGCAGCATGCGGTTGAGCCACGAGTGAATGATGCCATCGCCTGGGCGCAGCGAAACGCCACCGCGAGAGTTAATAAAATCGGGCAACTCTTGATGGGTCGCTATGTCCACTGGCTTGGGATAGGCGGCGGTGTGACAGAAACTCTGCATCACCAGGTCTGCACTAAAGCCAAGACAGGCTAATTCTTTCAATTCATCGCGGGTCATGGGTCCGGTTGTGTCTTGAGACCCTACGGTGGTCATCACGGGTTCACACGAGGCTCCAGGACGCACACCGGGGAGACCACAAGCTTTGCCTACCATTTTCTGCGCGAGGGTAAAGCCTTTGCCTGTATCTGCGGGCAGTTGAGGACGGGTGAAGCGATCGCTAGGCTCAAGGCCCAACGCGATGCGAGTTTTGTCGGTCAGGGTGCGACCAATCAAGAGCGGAATTCGTCCGCCTGCTTGCACTTCATCTAAAATCGTGTCGGGCTTGAGCGTGAAGGTAGAAATCACGGTGCCAGCCTCGTTGGTGATTTCACCTTTATAGGGATAGATCGTGATCACATCCCCCGTATTCATCTGTGTGACATCACATTCGATCGGTAGTGCGCCCGAATCTTCGGCGGTATTGAAGAAAATCGGGGCAATTTTGCCGCCTAAAATATAGCCGCCCGCTCGCTTGTTGGGCACAAACGGAATATCATTGCCCACCTGCCACAGCACTGAATTAATTGCCGATTTGCGCGACGATCCGGTTCCCACGACATCCCCCACGTAGGCAACGGGATGCCCTTTCTGCTTTAACTGTGCGATCGCATCGAGTGATCCAGGCTGACGAGTTTCTAGCATTGCCAACGCATGGAGCGGAATATCCGGGCGAGTCGTGGCTTGCGTTGCCGGGGACAAATCATCGGTGTTGGTTTCTCCTGGCACTTTGAACACCGTGACGGTCATTGCCTCTGGCAGTTGGGGACGCTGGGTAAACCACTCAGCGTTTGCCCACGAATCCATCACTTGCTTTGCAGAGGCATTGCCACTGTCTGCTAGTTCTTGGACATCGTGAAAGGCGTCATAGACCAACAAGATTTTGCTGAGGGCAGTCACCGCTGTTGCTGCAATGTCTGCATCCGCATCTTGCAGCAATTCGATCAGCGACTGCACGTTGTAGCCGCCCATCATCGTACCGAGCAATTCAACAGCATCTTGGCGCGAGACCAGTGGGCTGGTCACATCTCCTTTGGCAACGGCACTCAAAAATCCGGCTTTGACATACGCCGCTTGATCCACTCCTGGCGGAATGCGATCGCGCAGCAAACTGAGCAAAAACGTTTCTTCACCCGCAGGTGGATTCTTCAGTAATTCGCATAAGTCAGAGGTTTGTTGAGCGCTCAACGGCAACGGAGGAATGCCTAAAGCCGAACGTTCGGCTACGTGTTGACGGTAGGATTCGAGCATAGTGGAATCGTTCTTACTTGTAGGTTCAATTCGCATTCTAAAGATTGTGCGGTTTTAAGAAGGGTAGTTTCAACTATTTGGTCAGTTTATGCTGACATCTCAGACAGATTGAATCTTCTGCCGAAATGCTAAAGCGGCGTCAAGCGGATCATCTGCGACTGCATACTGTGCCAATAGATCAAGATCCAAATCGGACAGAATTTCACTTCTTTCAATCTGTTCGTATCCAGTTTCGCGCAAATGATGAACCTCGAAGTAATCCGTTTTGACAAACCAAACTTCCTGAACCTGTAATCGTCGATAAACTTCTAATTTGTCAACGCTGCCGCTTGTAACAACAACCTCAATCACGAGATCCGGAAACTCTTTATTCGTTCCAATGCAGTAGGATTCATCTGGCTCCGCCCCGCCTCGTTTGGCTTGATTACGCAGGGTGGTAGACCCCATTGGAAAGTACCGAATGCGCTTTTCTTTCGAATGCGCTTTTCTTTGAAGTAGTCCTCTAGCAGAGAGCCAATATTTGTTTTCCGATCTTCGTGGCGACGGCTAGGGGACATGAGTTCTAAAATTCCATCTAAGTAGGTGATGCGGTAGGTAGAGGTATCGCTGTGTTCTAAGAGCAATTCCTCGTACTGCTTCCAACTCACGCCACTAATAATTTGCCGTTCTTCGGGATCGTCTGCCTGAAGTCGAGTGAGCCAATCTTGAAGAAGAACCATCGCTGCATTCCTCGCTACTAGTTTTATCGTAAGCGATTCACTCTGGTACTAGGCTCTAATCGCTGATCCAATCGCTCATTTTACAAACAGTTTCTAATACAAAAAACGATCGCTCAAATCCTGCAATGAGAATTTGAGCGATCGCCAGGCGACTGACAGCACACTCGCCGCTGCCACACGACCGTGATCTGACGTTGCAAGACTTACATTCCAGTTGCTGCAAACCCAGTCAACTTAACGGGGGTTACTCCATCCTTGACATTACCCAGGAGAGTAGCCGCGCCTGATTGCAGGTCAATCGAATACAGCGATGAGTTAGACGTGGCAAAGGCAGAGTTCATACCATCCTTGAACACAATATCAAAGCCCGCACCCGCTGCAAAATCAACCCCCAACGCACCGACCAGAGTTTGGGTGCCAGCGTTCGGGGGGGCTTGGATGAAGAGTTGGTCAGTCTCTGCATCGATGCCGTATTGAGTGGTCGAAGTCGTCCCTGTAAAGCTGTTGGTGTAAGCAGTTGCCACAATGGAGTCGGTGGCTCCGTTGAGGTTGCCGTCCGGCTGCACTCCATCCATCATCGGGTTGCTATCCACCACGGCTCCGGTGTCAGGATTGAGCCGCAGGTTTTGACCGGCATCACTGACGACTCGGATGCGGTCAACCACAGGGTTAAAGTCAACGCCTAGCGCTTTGCCGTCTAGGTCTACGGCAAACGTGCCACTCCCAACTTGAGTAGCCGCGCCAGTCGTCACATCGATCGTGTAAAGGCGATCGCTGCTGCCGACGCCAAAAAGTTCACCTGTGTTGGGGCGAAAGTCAATGCCCAGCAACGTTTCATGACATTGTAGCCCCGTGACATCAACGGTGGTGACATTGTTTAGCGCATTAGAATTGAAGAACACTAAATCGCTGGAATCAGTCAGCCCCACAAACTCGGCTTTCGTGGGATCGGGCTTCACAATTGGGCTTCTTCCAGCAAAGCCAACTAGGTCAATTGTTTTTTTCCCATCCTTGACATTACCCAGGAGAGTAGCCGCGCCTGATTGCAGGTCAATCGAATACAGCGATGAGTTAGACGTGGCAAAGGCAGAGTTCATACCATCCTTGAACACAATATCAAAGCCCGCACCCGCTGCAAAATCAACCCCCAACGCACCGACCAGAGTTTGGGTGCCAGCGTTCGGGGGGGCTTGGATGAAGAGTTGGTCAGTCTCTGCATCGATGCCGTATTGAGTGGTCGAAGTCGTCCCTGTAAAGCTGTTGGTGTAAGCAGTTGCCACAATGGAGTCGGTGGCTCCGTTGAGGTTGCCGTCCGGCTGCACTCCATCCATCATCGGGTTGCTATCCACCACGGCTCCGGTGTCAGGATTGAGCCGCAGGTTTTGACCGGCATCACTGACGACTCGGATGCGGTCAACCACAGGGTTAAAGTCAACGCCTAGCGCTTTGCCGTCTAGGTCTACGGCAAACGTGCCACTCCCAACTTGAGTAGCCGCGCCAGTCGTCACATCGATCGTGTAAAGGCGATCGCTGCTGCCGACGCCAAAAAGTTCACCTGTGTTGGGGCGAAAGTCAATGCCCAGCAACGTTTCATGACGTTGTAGCCCCGTGACATCAACGGTGGTGACACTACTCAAATTATCCGCATTGAAGAATGCCAGGTCATTTTTAGCCGTCAGCCCTACAAAATCAGATGTGGTTGGATCAGGCTTAGGAGAATCCTTTTTTAAGGATCTGAGAAATCGTCTGAGTGTGCTGTCAGACAAGTCTACCTTTGAGGCAGACAAAAACTGACTGATCGGATCGCGAATCGTTCCATTGTCTTGTACTCCAATACCACTGAGTGCTTGATCCAACTGATTGAGGATTTTGTCGGTGTTGTAGGAAGTCATTGTCAGGTATGAGTGAGTTGGGACAATAACGGTACGCTGCCCACCGCAAATCGGATGCGTGCAACATCAGTAGTGTTACAGATCTTTTTATGGTTCATGTGATCTACAAACCCCATTTAGATTTGTCTTGCCGGGTCTGCTGATTTTTGGTTTCATGATCAAAAAACTGCTGCTGTTAAACGAATGTCTGTCGCTAAGAGACATCAGTTCTAAATAAGGGGCACCAGAGACGCGATCGCTGGTTACTCGCGACCGGATGCACTTTCCAGCAGTGGAATCTCTTCAATTTCCGGCAATTCTTCTAGCGTGAGGCGGAGTTGGCTTGAACCTGATAAGAGTTTGAGCAATTTGGGTTTTGGATCGTAGAGCAAGTAGATTAAGCGATCGCTGATTTGCCAGTCGGCTTCGGCAGGAAACACTTGAAAACTGCGATGGCTCCCCAGCGTAGACTGCTTCGCATCACGCTCTAACAACAGCGGCAAGACGCTGCCAGCCTCGATCAAGGCTCGTAAGTGTGCTTTTTGAAACTCCAACCCCTCTTCTCTGAGCGTAGTTTCTCCCAACTTAATGTCTCCCTTGGTCAAATACTCATTCCAGGTTTTGACAAGCAGGTGAGTGCTAAATGCTTGCTGAACTTTTGGTAAAGCCGTCCCCTGAGCATCTCCAGGAAAAACCGCTAAAACTCGCGGCGGCGCAAATTCTTCTACCGCCCGCTGCGCTACTACAGCGTTGACCTCACCATTATTGGTTAACGCAAGAAAGGTTCCACTAGAAGCGAGTCCAGCCTTTTCCAAAACTTCGGTATCGAGGGCACTGCTTACAAATGTCTTGATATTAGAATCTAATACTTCTGGGAAAGCATCAGGATCAGTGTCGATCAAGGAAACCGGTTCGCCTCGTTCTAAAAACAGACGAGCGATCAGGAGACTCAATCGGTTACATCCCACAATCACAATGCCTGTGGATTCTTTGGAGGTGATTTGTAAAAGATTTGCGATCGCTTGGGCTGAAATAGACTGGAGAACAACCGTTAAGATGATTGTTAAAAACACAAGTGCCTTAATCGAATCGCCACCATTAATACCACGCTGCGTTAGTAGAATTGCAAACAGAGATGCAACAGAAGCTGCAATAATTCCTCTGGGCGCAATCCAGCTTAGAAAAACCTTTTGACGCCAATTGAGGTCGCTATTCCATGTGCAGAGCAAAATACTAAACGGGCGCACAATAACCATCAGAGCAAGAACGGTGAATAACCCACCCCATCCCAACGCTAAAATTCCAGCGATCGACAGATCCGCAGAGAGCAAAATAAACAACACTGAAGTCGCTAAAATCGTTAGCTGCCCTTTGAAACGCTTTAACAACCGCTCTTCTGGCAGTGCCAACGCTCTTAGAACAATGCCTGACACCACAGTTGCCATTAACCCCGCTTCACTACGAATTGTTTGAGCCAAGCCAAAAAAGCCCCACAGACCCGCCAGCACAACCAGATTTTTGAGGTCTTCAGACAAGAACTTAGCGCGTTTGAGAACAACTCCCATCAAACCGCCCCCGATCGCGCCAATGCCCCCGCCGATGCCAATGCGAATCAACAGATCCCCCCCAATGCTGAGCGGATTTGGATCATCTGTAAGCAAAACGTTGAGCACCACAACTGCCAAAATTGCCCCAAGCGGATCGATGAAAACGCCTTCTCCCTCAAGTAATGTTGCCACTTGTCGATCCACTTTTACATGTCGTAGCAGTGAATTGATGACTACAGGCCCCGTGACCACAACCAAGGCTCCGTAGAGAAAGGCGATCGACCAAGGAAACTCACTCAACCAATGCGCCGCCATGCCACCGCCAATCATGGTGATGAGCGTGCCCACCGTGACAAGATTTCGCAAGCTGTCTGAAACGCGCCCCAGTTCTCGTAGCTGTAAATTAAATCCTCCTTCAAACAAAATGATGGCAACGAGCAGAGACACCATCACCTCTAACCCAACGCCCAACTGATCAGGATGAAGCCACCCTAAAACGCTAGGTCCAAGCAAAATTCCGATGAGCAGCAAAAAAACGATGCCAGGAACCTGAACAAATTCTGCGATCACTTGTGCTGCAATCCCCGCAATGACGGTGATCACAATTTGCAAGGTGATATCTAAGGATGAATTCATAGACGGGAACGCGAAGGGATGAGGCAAGAGGAGTGGCTCAACACCTTGCAAGCAGAGAAGAATCGCGAAGGATAGTTTCTCTGACGTGCTGACCTCTAAATGCTCAAACCCCAGGACACTGTACAACCTACCATTACTGTAGTTCGGAATGCACACTTGGGGGCAGTTAGACGCCGTTGCTAAGCCATGCCCTCTGAGGTTGAACGTTGGTGTATGGGACGGGTTGCCAGCCTCAGCCCAGTTCCGGCTTATGATTTGAGCAACAGATAGTAAAGTTGCCCCGTCGCATTGACTAACCCTGCTTTATCCCCGGCTTGCGCTCCAGTGCCCATGAAAACATCGACCCGACCTGCCCCTTTGATTGCGCCTCCGGTATCTTGGTCGAGGACGTAGCGGTTGACAGGGCGCTGCTCTAGCTGACGAGCGGCAGTCAGGATGGGTAGCTGAGTTTGAATTAAAGCCAAGGCTCCGGGCGGCATCAGAGCTTTGTCGGTGGCGATCGAGCGTTCTGCGGTCACTGGAACGCCTAAACTCCCGATCGCCGGTGCGCCGCCTGTATCCCGGAAGAAGACAAATCGCTGGTTTCGAGGCAGATAGACATTGAGATCGGCGGGATTCTGCCTAAAATATTGAATCACGTTCGGAAGCTGCAAGTCTTCGAGGCGGAGTTTGCCGTCTTTAACGAGTTCGTGTCCAATTCCGGTGTAGGGTTGGTCAGTTAGCCCTGCAACGCCGATCGTCATGGTGCTGCCATCGGTGAACGTTAGCCGCGCTGACCCTTGAACTTGAACCAAAAAGGCTTCCAAGCGATCGCGCATCCACACCAGTTCTGATCCTTTCAACCGAGAGGTTTGTAAGCCGTCTTTTCCTTCTAGATCTTCGCGGGTGAGCTTGCCTTTCCAGGTGTCAAAGCCAGGCGGTAAGCGAAAGAGGGGATAGCGATACTCTGCGGTGCGGACTCGGCTAGCAGCATGAACCGGCTCGAAGTAACCCGTGAAGCCGACGGTGCCTTGATTGTCGTTGCCGACCGATTGATACAGCGCAAATTCTTTGAGAACCGATGTTTGCAGTTCTGTGGCAGAGCGAGATTGCAAGGTGAGTTGCCGGAAGCGGCGCAAACTTCGCTCAACGCGATCGCGGCTCACCTCTTTGACCGGATATCGACGATAGGCTTCGGCAGCTTTTGGGGTTTGGAGATAGCGCAAGCTGTGATCGATGCTGCGAATCAGGGCATTGCGATCGCGCAGCACCTGATCATCTAACCCAAAATTGGCATTCTTTGACGCAGGCTGGAGGGTAAGCGGAGAGCCTTGCTGAGGCGGTTTGGGGATTGGAGAGTTTTCAACCGCGCCGGGAGTCGGCTTTGCGATCGCGCGTTGCAGGAGAGCGTGCCGAAGGGTTTCTCCACCGTTGCCGAAGAGGCTAAGCGCGACTGCCAAACTGGCTAACCCCAAAACACGAGCCGCGCTAGTAATCGATAACCGTTTCATAGACCGCACAACGTAAGACAATGAAATTCGACAGAATTAGACTATTCTAAGTTCCTGCGTTCCTCTTTACGCGGTGGGGGCGCTTAATAGCGATCGACGCTGCCAGCAAACATCGGCTCGACTCGAATACTTACCACCCGTGCCGGACGAACGACCATATATTCTCCTTGAATATTTTTGATCGGTACGCTGATGAAATCGTCGGAGGTGGCTTTGGGAACAAGTTCTCCGCTATACCATTTTTGAAAGTCTTGAATAGTGGCAAATCTGACTTCTTCGCGATGACCACCTTCGAGCATGAGATGCACTGCAAATTCGCTGGGTGTTCTAGGCATAAGTGATTACTCCGTAACATGACCCCGTTAGTATGGGCGCGAAGTCTGCGGAAGTAACGGTGAAGATGAGCGGCGACAGATATAGCTAAAACGAAGCGCAAAAACTGTGCCTGCCGCTCCAGCACATTGTTAACCCTCTGGTTGTATAAAATAATCAACTAAATTAAAGGTAATTGAGATTCTGCAACGTACCGAACTGGTTTGGAAAGTTTTCTGACTTTACCAAGCTCTACAGCCCGCTTCAGCCAATCGCGCATCTGCTTCAGATTGGTTGTGAAAAGTTTAGCTAACTCTTTATCGGTATGTTCAGATTCCTGTAGTTTCTCTACTATGGGTAAAAGGACGAATTGTAAGCTGTCATACTTATCAAATTTAAACTCAGCAATCTCAACTAATTCTTTTTCTAAATTTTCGTTTGATCTACCCTCTTCATCGCGTTCTAACTCATGCTTAGAGATACTAAGTAGATCTACGTCTGAACTAGGCTGACTGCCTGATTTAATAAGATCCAGCGATCGCATATAGCTGCCTGGATAATATTCACCACTTGCTACAATTGGACTAATGTCTTGTCCATATAATAAAAAATCTTGAATTGGAAGAGGTTGTACAATAGTTTCAGAAGTGAGTTTTCCACTTGCTATTTGTTCTCTTACTTGCATCAATAAACGTCCAAGCACATTAGCACCAGTAAGAAACTCTTCATCTTCTGGTTTAGCACCCCAGAAATCATCTTTTCTGGAATCCTCAACAATTGGTAAATCGCCTGTTTCAAGTAAAAGCTTGCTAAATTTATCCCAATTCTGAATCAGTTTTACTTGTAAACACCAGCGCATAATCTTTGTTCGGACTATATCCCAATCGGAACGAGAATTATCGCGGTAAGGCTTGCTTTTCATCTTTGCCGTCATCGGACTTCGTTCAGCAATAATTAGACGCTGGACTTCAGGCATGTGGGGAAAACGGCAAGCTTGATACAGCGCTTCAGAGGTCAAAATCTTAACACCGTTAATATTCAAGATATACCCCCCCGCCATGTTAGATAAACCGCCAAATCTCTCAGCAGTTTTGCGGAAGGTAATACATTCCTGCCTATTGTAGGTTCTTGACTCAGGAAGCTTGACCACTGCTACCATTTTCAGACTTCCTCCCCTTCAGGAATAGGTGTAATGTTAACTGTCCGAGGGAAAAGCGGATACCAAGCATTCAATGGATAGGCTTTACCGGGATCACCCCACCATAATGCCAACGGACAGTTATTTGCAATATTACGATATGTTATCAAAATTGCTCCAAAACCTAAAGTCTCTAAATAGTCATATCCGAGCGGTCGCATACTGGTATTTGGACTTCTAGGTAATGAAACAATATATGCACCAGCTTTTAGGAATGCGTCCTCAATGACCTGACGGGAAACAGGTGAGGAAAAAATGCTGCCCTGAGTTGGCATATTATTAGGACGGAACAAAGGCGGTAGAGATCGATTCAGGTTTTGACGACGCTCATTCACTACTTGAATATATTGATCTACAAATTCATCGCCAGAAATTTCACGTGCCCAGAAGCAATCAAATCTCGATGGATTCCAGCGAGAATTATGAAATTCATGCCATTTCCAAAAATGCACAGAAATATTTCGCGATTGTGCTTTCTGCTCAATTGTTCTTTTTGAATAATTGAATCCTTCAGTGTGATGCCCAAAAAATATTATATGCAAAGTCGTTCTGGAAACAGCACTGGACAACCAAGCAGTGATGTCACGTCGAACTCTATTTCCAGAATATAAGCAATCATCAAAATAGATGTACGCAACTGGGTTTCTTCCACAGTCTTCAATTTCAATTCCGTAGATTTTTTGAAGACTTGAATCACAGAGGTTTAGAAGATCGTTTTGGCTACTACCTCTTGTTTGAATTTGTAGGAATTGAACATTGAGTATTGTTTCAGCAGGATTTGCACCAAGTAAGTTTTGAGAAGACAACGCTTTATAAATAAAAGCTTGAGCTTTCTTATGGGAAATATAATAAGTTTTCAGAATACGCTCCATCTGCTCAAGGATCACTATTTGAGCATTCTCATCGAAGTCAAACCTGTGAAACTGGGTCACCCATGTGTCTACATGGTTTGAATTTATAGCAGGAATTTCGCCCTGCCGATAATCAGCAATTATTGTTGCAATGGATTGAAGTAAAGCCTGACGCTGGCTAGTCATACTGATATAAATTGAAACACTGTTCCATATTATTGCCTCTCACAGGTAACCTTGCAGCACTGTCATCACTAATAACTGGAGGAGAGATAACTCATCTTCAGGGAGATTGGGTGAGATGCTGGACGAGTTCGCAAAAGCCGTTTCCTTCGGACAAATTTGTGATGTAGGTCGGTTTATGAGTTAAGCGATCGCTATATTTCAACAAATTCGCGACTCCAACAGAACGCGGGAAATATTGACTATTAAATAAGGTTTCATCATTTGGGCTATCGCCAACGGTGATGATTTGCTCTAGCGAAACTTCTGGAAACTGCCGATGTAAAACTTGCAATAGTCCGTCTGCTTTGTTCTGTCCCATCGGTTTGATGTGACATTGCACGGTGCTATAGGTGAAGCTCCAGCCTTGTGTTTGGCAGAGTTCAGTCATCGTGTCTAGTTCTGATGGGCTGATGCCTTCGATATCAAATGTCCAATCGGTGAGGCGAAATTGGTTGTCACTCGTTTCTTGAATCTTGGGAAATTGAGCTTTTAATAATTCAAAGGTTTCTAATAGTTTCAGCCGATGGTGTTTTAAGTCAGAAATGGGGGTGATGAAACTTTGAGAGTCGCCTTTATAAAATAAACCACCGTTTTCTGCGATCGCACCCGTCACCGGAAAATATGCCGCGATCGCATTGACCCAGCCCGCCGAGCGCCCGGTCACAATCAACACTGAAATGTCAGCCTGCTTCAACGTCTCAAAGGCATTTAGCAGCTTGGGCGTTAACTTATCTGCGATCGTTAACGTGCCATCTAGATCCGTGGCTACCAGCCGGACAGAGGTTAAATTTGTCGCATCAGCGAGAGGAATCAGCGTCATGGGAAGCCCTTTCTAATCTTGCATTAGCTTAAAGCGCAACTGTTCTGTCTAACCTTGAGATCTTTTATTCGTTTCGTCGCAATCGGGGAACTCTTAGAAGCGTGATGAGTTTAGTTAGCGATCGCCAGGTCTCACCCCATGATTTTTGAAGCACTTTTAGCTCAAACTCCTGCCAAAACCGTTAAAACAAAGCCCGCTACTGCCGACGTTCCCAAATCGGAGGGGCAGCCTGTGTGGATGATGGCATCCGGCGGCTTGTTTGTGCTGTTGCTTACCTTGGGACTCGTTTCTTATCTGCAAGCCAGCAAACTCAAGAAACAAGTCAAGTTTGAAACCTTCAAAAATCGAGAACTGCAAAAAAAGCTCAAATATGCGGTCGAAACGATCAGCAAAATGGAGCGCAATCCTGACCTGATCCACTCGCGAGAATTTAATCTTGACTATCTGAGAATGCGGATGTCGGAAGAGGTCTTCCACTTTGCGATCGTCAATCAGATCAAAATTCGCGTGAAAGATAAAATTACGATCGCGCTGCGTCCTGGTCAGGGCACCCCAGGCGGCAACGATATTGGCATTGCCAGCACTGGGCGGCAAGTAGATGAGATCTTTGATGTGATCTACAAAGCGGGAGACACTGAGCAATCGACTCGCGTTTTGTTTCGCATTCAGATCAAAATTCTCAAGCTGCCCACCCAACCAACGTCAGTCACGATCAATCAGATTATCGATTGTTTTGAAACCTTCCTCAGCCCGTCTCACGAAAATGAAACGTGGCAACCTGCCATTCAAGGACGCATCGCCAATATGCGCTGGGATCAAACCGCCAAGCCAACGCCACTGCTGGTCTTGGAACAAACGCAAGAAGGCTCAAATGTTACATTTAGAACCACTCGAATGGCGGGTAAATCTTAGGACTCGATCGACGCGATCGCACCAGCAACCCTTTGCCTTAACTTTAGAGTAGCTCTCCATTGGTCAAACCCTGTAGCCCAGTGAGTTAATACTGAAGCTGAAATAGTGGGTGAATGGGTGAATGGGTGAATGGGTGACATCTTCATCTACCCTCTTACCCATCCACCCCTCTACCCGTTAGGCGTCAGGCGTGGCGTCCTGGGTTGCTTCGATCGATTCTGCGCTGTCTTCCGCGATCGCACCATCTTCCTGCCCGTCGTCAGCAACCGCCTCTTCGGGCTGAGGCTCTGGTTCGGGTTTGGGCGGCACTGGTTTTGGACCTCGCATCAACGCAGGATTCATCGTCTGCCGTGGTTCTTCCTTATCCCCCCGTCTACCCTTGCTCGATCGGTCGTTTCTTCGTTCCGAGCGGTCAGACTCATCCGCAGACCGAGCCTCCGGACTCCGCCGCACGGGTTTAGGCGCAGACGACCTGGGTTCCAACCCCTTAGACTCCCCACTGGGGGAAGGGGGTTCGGTCTGAGGAGCAGCATCGGTCTGAGGAGCGGCTTCTGGGGCGCTCTGAGCCTGCCGCTCTGATTTCTTGATGGGACGTTCTACCATTGCTACGTTTTGTTCTACTCCTTTGGAATCATATCTCGCTTATGGGCAGACAGAACCGATTTTCGCGAGGATTTAAAAACTCAGAATGCCGCGATCGCCATCTAGTCTAACCGTTACACCCACAGGCAGCGCTGCATTCTCGCCATCATGACCAAACGGCAACTTTGACACGATCGGAATATTTAAATCAGACAAGCGATCGCGCAACACCTCGTCTACCGAAAAGCTGGGAAGACTGGCAGGCGGCTCACACTGGCTAAATCGCCCGATCGCAATGCCTCGGATCGAGGTCAATGCCCCGCACGATCGCCATTGCGTCAGCATCCGATCGATGCGGTAAGGAAACTCGGTCACATCTTCGATCGCCAGAATCACATCCGACAAATCGGGTTGCCAAGGGGTGTGCAAGAGGTGAGTTGCGACGGTGAGATTGCCAGGAAGCAGCCGCCCAGTAGCGCACCCACCGCCCCAACCCATACCGCTTAGGGGGCATAGAGGACGCCCCTGAACCAAATCAAACAGTCGCTGTGTTGACCAGTCGGGTTCTGCTGCGATCGTCGTGAGCAACGGCGCATGAACCCCCGCAACGCCTTCTTGAGCATACGCCCACAGCAAACTGGTGATATCCGAAAAGCCAATTAGCCATGTTGGGTTGGCAGGGGGAAACGCCCATTTTTCGAGCAGTCTTGCCCCGCCCCAGCCTCCTCTGGCACAGAGAATTCCGCGACAGTCGGGATCGCTGAGTGCGGTTTCAAGAGCGGCGCGACGGTGATCATCGGTTCCGGCAAGATAGCCCCAGCGATCGCGATATCCGGCTGTAAGTTCCACTCGGTAGCCGCGCTGTCGCCATAGATCAACGCCCTGGTGGAAGGCGTCCATTTCTCGCAGTGCCCCGCTCGGAGCAATCACCCGCAGCAGATCCCCAGGTTGAAGCGGCGACGGAAGCTGACAAAGTTTCATATTTAAGTTGAGGGGGGAGGGGAGAGGGAGAGAGGGGGAGAGAGGGGAGATGTTACCCATGCACTCATGTCCCCATCTACCGCTGATTTCAGCCTTGACAGACTGCTAGCTTAATTTCAAAATCTGAGCAAACCAGGCTTCTAAGCGATCGCCCAACGCTTCTAAAGAATAGTCGGTCTCAGCGTGCTGTCGGCAGGTAGAACGATCAATTAAATCGATGTTTGCGATCGCGCTCACCAAGTCATCCACCCGATCTGGCTCAACCAGCCACCCCGTTTTGCCATCTTGCACAATCTCTGCCGGCCCGCCCCGCCGATAGGCAATCACCGGCACACCGCACGCTAGCGCCTCGATCGCGACGTTGCCAAACGCCTCGACCCAGTGGGGCGTCATCAGCAAAGCACGAGACTCTCCCAACACCTGCTGAAATTGGTCAGTGGGCAAAAAGCCTGCGTATTCCATCGGCGCTGTCGGATAGGTTGCCAAAATCTGCTGCCAATAAACGTGATCCTGAATCACTCCCCAAATTTTGAGCGGAATGTTTGTCTTCTGAACCGCCGCGATCGCATCTTCTAATCCTTTTTCGGGGGCAATCCGCCCGACCCATGCCAAATGCTGTTTGGGCTGAGCGCAAAAGTGATAAGCCGACAGATCAAAGCCGTTCTTGATATTGAAACACCGATCCGAAAATTGAAAGGTCTCAGCCTGCGCCCTGCTATGGACGCCGATCGTGGTGGGAAACTCCTGCGCGACGGTTTCGATGATCTGATCCATCGCATCCGTGAGCGATCCCATGCTGACTAGGTGTGCGATCGCTCGATCAAAAAAAGGCGTTAAATAAAACGGCAACCAATCATAGGCAAAGTTAAACAGCAGATCATACTCGTGCTGCACCTGCCGCGCATAGTTCCACATATTGCCCAACACAGAGTTTTCGGGCAGCGTGATCAGGTCGTTGCGCCCCCCCGTTTGGGCAGTGAGTTGCAGGTTGCCAGGAATCTCGACCAGCGAGATACCGTCTAAGACTGAGCCTTGGGGCGCAACCACGGTGATGCTGTGCCCCCGTCGAAGCAGCGATCGCGCCACGCTTTGTAACGTCAACTCAACGCCGCCCCCCAACCCAGACCCGATCGCCCCCACCGGCGTAGATAGCAATAACACCTTGAGCGATCGCAGATTAGACATGGCAACACCCTCTGTAAACCATTAAATACAGAACACTAAGGTTGGAACATCGCAGCTTGTAGGCAGGGCTGCCACCTTTGCCTCAATCATGCCTTCTCCAACAAGGGATCAAGTTTTCCAGCCCGATCAAGGGCATATAACTCATCGCAGCCACCGATGGGCTGGTCGTTGATGAAAATTTGCGGAACGGTGCGCCGACCCTGGGCGCGAGTTGCCATCTTAACTCTGGCGGCTCCGTCTCCATCAATTTTGTAGTCGGTAAACTTCACGCCTTTCCAGCGCAGCAGCAGTTTGGCACGAATGCAATAGGGGCAGGTTTGCCATGTGTAGATTTCAACGGTTGAGGTGAGGTGAGGAGAGGGTCGTCCTAGGAGAAAATCGAAAAATTGCATGGTGAGCAGCATCCTTTTACACGAGTTTTTCTATGAGAGTTCTTCAACACCAGTTCTTCAACACCAGTTCTTCAACACCAGTCTTTCTACGAAAGTTTAGCGGTGCATTCAAAGATGAGCTTTTGATTTTCGATCGCATAGGGCTGAATTTCTAGCGCCCGTCGGAACGCCTGAATGGCTTCTCGGTATTCGCCCACCGATGCGAGGCACAAACCCAACCCATGCAGCGCCCCAAAATGAACGGGGACAAGCGCGATCGCGTGATGGCAGTCTGCGATCGCTTTTCGATAGTTGCCTTGCACAAAATGCAAGACCGCTCGCCGGTTCCAGGCTTCTGCAAAATCGGGCATCTGCTCGATCACTTCCGAGAGAACCGCCTCCGATTGGTCTGCTTCTCCGGCTTCTAGCAAGACTTGCGCTCGTTGTAAAGTTTGCAACCCTGCCGCCCCTTTCTGACCAAACCAGATCTGCCACAGCGCTTGAGTTGCCTCTGCCCGCACCGCTTCATCGGGGTTTTTGAGGGCTTCAAGTAGGGGAAAAAGCTCCGTGTCGTCCATGATTCGTAGGTTGATGGATTGATAGTTTGCTGAGGGTGAACGAGGAACTGTGGGGATAAACCTTGGAATTGAGGTCTTTACATTTAATACCCTACAGGGTTAGCGCGTGCGTGGATCGAAGGCATCTCGCAAGCCATCGCCTAAAAGGTTGAATGCTAACACAATCAGGGTGATCACGAGTCCGGGAAAGAGGGTTGTCCACGGGGATGAAAGGGAGTAACCGCCCCGAAACGCATCGGCGAGTAAGGTTCCGAGTTCGGGGGTGGGGGGTTGTGCGCCGAGTCCTAAAAATCCGAGTCCGGCTGCTTCTAATGTAGCGGTTCCGAGGGAAAGCGTTGCTTGAACGACCAAGGGGGTGAGGCTGGCTGGCAAAATATGTCGCCAAAGAATGTGCAAAGAGGTTGCCCCTAAAGCTTTTGCGGCTTCGACAAATTCTTGTTCTCGCAGAGATAAAACAACGCTACGAGTGAGGCGAATGTAAATCGGAATTTGCACAACGCCAACGGCAATGATTACGCTTTGAAGACTGGGATTGGTGACGGTAACAATCGCGATCGCGAGCAAAATTGACGGAAACGCCAGCATAATATCGGTAAGCCAGCCAATGACGATTTCCCACCATCCTCGAAAATATCCGGCGACTAAGCCTAAAACCAGCCCAAGGGTGGCTCCAAACCCAACAGAGACCAGGCTAATGAGCAGCGATGTCTGAATGCCATACCAAACCAGGGTAAAGACATCGCGTCCTAAACCATCGGTTCCAAAAAAATGGGTGGGACTAGGAGGCACAAGCCTTGCCAGGTAGTCTCGATCGGTTGCCGGGTTGTATGGGTGGAAGATGGGAGCCGCGATCGCCAGCATCACCAATGCGATCGTTAGAATCAACCCAATTCTGCCCGAAACCGACTGCCAAAATCGCCGGAATGCTCGCTGCTCAGTCCACTTCATGGCAATCATAAGGCTCACAATAAACCGAAAGCGGTGGCTAAGCGATCGATCTGCTGAGCGCTATGGGTTGCCATCACCGTTAGCCGAATTCGGCTGGTCGGCACCGTCGGCGGACGAATCGCAGGCGCAAAAATTCCCTGGTCTTGCAGCGCTTGACTTGCTGCTAGCGCGCTTTTCACCTCTGGAAACTGCACGCACAAAATCGGCGATTGGGAAGGCAACACGGTGAGATGCGCGTGATGATGCAGAGAAGTCTTGAGCCGCGTGACAGCATCCCAAAGCTGCTGGCGGCGCTGTGGCTCTTGCTGCACAATCCGAATCGCTTCTAAGGCAGCCGCCGTATCAGCCGGAGAGAGGGCGGTGGTGTAGATCCAACTGGGGGCGCGATTGCGGAGAAAGTCGATCACGGTAGCTGAGCCTGCAACGTAGCCGCCTAAACTGCCGATCGCTTTGCTGAGCGTGCCCATTTGCACAGGGGCGCTAGAGCGCGAAGTGTCGAGTGCCGATCTACCCCCAAAATGCTCGACACATCCTGCCCCGGTTGCGCCGATAACGCCTGTGGCATGGGCTTCATCAACCAGCACCATGCATTCAAACTGAGCCGCTAGCTCTAAGATTTCGGGCAAGGGGCAGAGGTCGCCATCCATGCTAAATATGCTGTCGGTGAGAATGAGACAGTGCTGGAAATGGGTTCGCTGTTGAGATAGTTTAATTTTTAAGTCTTGAACATTGCAGTGGTCATATTCTAGAACGGATGCGCCACTGACGATCGCGCCATTTCTCAAACTGGAGTGGTTGTATTGATCCGACAGAACCAAATCTCGTTTGCCCACCAGCGTTGCGATCGCGCCCAAGTTTGCCAAATATCCAGAGCTAAAGACGATCGCATCTTCGGTGTGTTTGAGCGAGGCGATGGCGATCTCCAATTCTCGATGGAGGGTACGATGTCCGGTGAGCAGCCGCGACCCGGTGGAGCCTGTGCCATAGGTTTGCAAAGCTGCGATCGCGGCTTGAATCAAGCGATCGTCTCCTGCCAATCCCAAATAGTCATTGCTGGCAAAATTAAGATATCGTCGTCCGTCACACTCAATAGTTGCACCCGGACGACCTGAAATTGCTCTGGTTTGGCGATACCAACCCGCTCGATGGATTGTTTCTAAAGATTGCTCAATCCAGGCGTAAGGGCTGGAAGTCATGCCGTCTCATCCGGTTCGACATCTCGAAGCTCAGCGCTTTTGCCACGAACGGGGGGCAACTTATCAACCAAACCCATCTCAAACGCAACATCGGGCAACTCTCCGGAAATGTAGTGCCCAGGCTGATAGACTCTGCCAGGAGTAAAGCACAGTTGCCGCAGTTGCACAACTTCTTCGGCTAAAAACATGGTGCGAGACATACGACGCTCAATTCCCATTTTGCCAACCTTCTTAAACGCTACTTAAATGCTAATCCCATTTTGCTGCATGTAGCTTAGCAGCCAGTTTGCCATTGTGGCTCGTCTGGTTTTGCGGGGAATCAGTTCGTCAACTTTATAGCCTGAGAAGCCGAGCTTTTCTTTGAGGAGTTGTTTGTGCTCGGCGGGAATCGAGCGGGTAAGTTTTACCGTTGCCGGACGGCTTTCGATAAAGTTGGGCGGTTTGGGATAGGGGTCTCGCCACTCAGCATGGACGGTTGTATTTGCCCAAGATTGGTCGTAGCGATAGCCTAAACATTGCCATACCAGACGATTGACCGTTTCATCGTCGAGGGTGTCATTGAGAATTGCCCAAATCGTATCGGTGGTGAGCGGCGGCAAATCGGACATGGGAGACCTGCGATCGTTGAGGTTTAGTTCAAAGCATAAGACGCCGCGATCAGCTTGATCAATGTCAGAGGTGCAAAGGACTGCATTCAGCCAGATCTGAAATTGGTCTCAAACCTTGGATGTCACAAAGGCAGACAGCCGTTCCATCCCCCGTTCGATCGTGGTCAAATCTGTTGCGTAAGACAACCGAATATGATCATCTGTGCCAAACGCAATTCCGGGAATGGCAGCAACCTGATGGTCGGTCAATAGCTGATCGCAAAAGTCTAGAGATGTCATCCCCACCTTGCTGATGTTGATCAATAAATAAAAGGCACCATCGGGCTTGATGCAGGTTAATCCGGGCATTGCTTTAACCAGATCAACGATGACCTGACGCCGTTCTGCAAACGCTTGCCGCATCTGTTCAACACAGTCTTGAGATCCTTGATATGCTGCGATCGCACCGTATTGAGCAAATGTACACACATTCGAGGTGCTGTGTCCTTGAATCTTGGTCGCCGCTTTAATAATCTCTACCGGAGCCGCTAAATACCCAACTCGCCATCCGGTCATCGAATACGCTTTGGCAAATCCATGACTGATGATCGTGCGATCGAAGACTTCTGGACTCGCGGCTCCAATGCTGAGATGGTCGGCTCCATCATACAGCAGCTTTTCGTAGATTTCGTCTGACACCACGAGAATGTCATTTTCCACAATTACCTGAGCGATCGCGCGAATCTCACCCGGCGTATACACCATGCCTGTAGGATTGGACGGCGAGTTTAAGACAAATAGTTTCGTTTTAGGGGTGATCGCGGCGCGAAGTTGATCCGGCGTAATTTTGTAGTGCGCGGCGGCAGTCGTATTCACCATTACCGGCGTGCCGCCCGCCAGTTTCACCATTTCGGGATAGCTCACCCAAAACGGCACCGGAATGATCACCTCGTCTCCCGGCTCAATCAGCGCCATCATCAAGCCATAGAGCGAATGCTTGCCGCCGTTGGTGACGATAATATTTTCGGCGCTGTAGCAAAGCTGGTTGTCTGTTTGCAGCTTAAGCGCGATCGCATCTCTGAGTTTCGGCTCTCCCGCCGCCGGACCATAGCGAGTTTTTCCCTGTTTCAGCGCCTCTGATGCCGCTTGTTTAATATGATCCGGCGTGTCGAAATCAGGCTCTCCGGCACTAAAGCTACAAACATCAACACCATCGCGCTTCATCGCTTTGGCTTTTGCATCGATCGCAAGCGTTAACGAGGGCGTAACCTGACTGACCCGTGCTGCCAACTTCATATTAAAAAAATAAAGTTTGAGTGAAAAATCGAACCCACAACCTCGCTCACGTCAGCGTGGATTCTAGAGGATTTTACCTCAAACCTTAATTCTTGGCTGCGAAACCTTAACGCTAAATTAACGTCGTCTTCCAACCTATGCGATCGTCACGTTGGGCGAGAGATACACGTCTTGAATCGCCTGGAACAGGTTCACGCCTTCCTCAAACGGGCGTTGAAAGGTTTTACGACCCGAAATTAAGCCAGTTCCGCCTGCACGTTTGTTGATCACCGCCGTCCGGATGGCTTCGGCAAAGTCAGATTTTCCTGACGCACCCCCCGAATTAATTAGCCCCGCCCGTCCGGCATAGCAGTTCAACACTTGGTAGCGCGTCAGATCAATCGGATGATCGCTGGTTAGCTCGGTGTAGATGCGATCGTGGGTTTTGCCGTAGCTTTTACCCGTGGCTTTTTCCACTGCGCCATAGCCGTTGTTATATTCGGGGAGCTTTTGCTTGATAATGTCAGCTTCGATCGTGACCCCCAAGTGATTGGCTTGTCCACTCAAATCGCCAGCGAGGTGATAGTCTTTGTCTTGCTTGAACATCGGGTTTCGCAAATAGCACCAGAGAATCGTCGCCATGCCCAACTCATGAGCGCGGGCAAACGCCCGACTAATTTCTTGAATCTGCCGCGACGAGCTTTCCGAACCGAAATAAATCGTTGCCCCGATCGCCACCGAGCCTAAATTCCACGCTTGCTCGACCGAGGCAAACAAAATTTGGTCGGCTTGGTTGGGGTAGGTCAACAGTTCGTTGTGGTTAATTTTTGTGATAAACGGAATCTTGTGAGCGTATTTGCGAGCTACCGAGCCAAGCACACCAAGGGTCGTTGCCACTGCATTGCACTCTGCTGCGATCGCAAGTTTGATAATATTCTCGCTATCAAAATACAGGGGGTTGGGCGCAAACGATGCCCCCGCAGAGTGTTCGATGCCTTGATCAACCGGCAAAATCGACAGATAGCCCGTATTTGCCAAGCGCCCCGTTGAGTAAAGCTGTTGCAAATTCCGCAGCACTTGAGGAGAGCGATCGCTATGCACAAAAATGCGATCGACAAAATCCGCTCCGGGCAAATGCAGCATCTCTTTCGAGACTTTTGCTTGATAGGTCAGCAAGTCTTCCGCTTCATCGCCCAACCACGCTTCGATCGACTGAGGAGCAGAGAGTGTAGCCGTCATGACAAGATCCTCAAGAGGGTTCCCCCCAAATTTAGCGATTTAGGCGGCATCCTTCATCCGAGTTTCGATAGAGGAACCTAAAAAAAATATGAACATCAAACGGGCGCTAGTGGCGATCGCAGCAGCAGATTTTGAGCGATCGTCGGCGTTTTATCGTCAGATCTTCCAGCGAGAACCTACGGTTTATGCGCCTGGGAGTTACGCAGAATTTCAAGTAGAGGGGCTGCGAGTGGGGCTTTACAACCCCCGTGCCTCTGAAGCGCGATCTCTGCCCTATCCCCTCGTCAGCTTGTGTCTTGAAGTCGAACGGCTAGAGGATGCGATCGCGCACCTGACGTCCCTCGGCTATCCCCCCCCCGGAGCGATTCTTTCCCCATCCCACGGTCGAGAAATCTACGCCTACGACCCCGATGGCAACCGCATCATTTTGTATCAGCCTGCAAAAACTGCGTGACCCGTTGCCAAACCTGCTCTAGCAAATCTGGCGCATCGGCATCAAACCATTCGATCGTCGGATCGACCCGAAACCAAGTGCGCTGACGTTTGGCAAATTGTCGGGTGTGCAACCCGATCAATTGGGTTGCGTGATCTAGCGAAATGTCGCCGCGCAAATACTGCTTCATCTCGCTGTAGCCCAAGGTGCTGAGCAACGGCAAATCTTCACCATACTTCTCACACAGCATTTGCACTTCGGTTTTAAATCCCATGTCAAGCATTTGGGCGGTGCGTTGCTCGATCCGTTGATCTAAGCGGTGCGATTCTAAGCCAATTTGTAAGATTGGATAGGTGGGCGGAGTTTCGCCCTGCTGCTCCGAAATTGGGCGACCCGTCACATAAAAAACTTCTAGCGCTCTTAGCGTTCTGACCTGATCGTTGGCATGAATGCGCCTTGCAGAGACCGGATCAACCTGATGTAATAGCGCGTGGAGGTGAGATTGCCCAAGGGGTTGAAGCTGCGATCGCAACTCTGGTTGAGGCGCAACCCTGGGAATCTTCATGCCCCGCACGATCGACTTGATATACAGCCCCGTGCCCCCCACCAGCAACGGACAGCCTGCCGCGCCCACATCGGGGGTCTTCCTGCGCTCAATCAGGCTGGTTGCCATCTCCTGAAACTCCGCCACCGTCAGTGTTTCTGTGGGTTCACAAAGATCGATCAAATAGTGCGGCACCAGATTTTGCTCTCGCGGGGTCGGTTTTGCCGTTCCGATGTTAAACTCTCGATACACTTGGCGCGAATCTGCACTAATGATGATTGAATGCAAACGCTGAGCCACTGCGATCGCCAGACTAGACTTTCCCGACGCCGTTGCGCCGCAGAGTATAATAAGAGATGGTACAAATGTATGCCTCGCTAAGTCATCTAAACCCTGTGGATCGTTTTCTTCCATTTGAGGCAAAATAGACTGATCGATCCCCATTTCAAACCTCCTACGAAACTGCCTAGAAATCGCTTATAAGCCATTTGTGCTAGAATTTTGATAGATTTTAGTCTTTGAATACTGACGTAAGCTTTAGTTGCCCTAAAAGAGCGCTTCACCTATGACGACGAACTACGGTGCCCAACAGATCCAAGTCCTTGAAGGGCTTGAGCCAGTCCGCAAACGCCCCGGCATGTACATTGGTACAACCGGACCGCGAGGGCTACATCATTTAGTGTACGAGGTTGTCGATAACTCTGTAGACGAAGCCCTCGCCGGATATTGCAAAAATATTGAAGTGTCCCTCAATGCCGATGGCTCAGTCACCGTCACCGATGATGGACGCGGCATCCCGACGGATGTTCACGAGCGCACCGGTAAGTCTGCCCTCGAAACGGTGATGACCATTTTGCACGCAGGCGGTAAGTTTGGCGGCGGCGGCTATAAGGTGTCGGGGGGTCTGCACGGGGTGGGTATTTCTGTGGTAAACGCCCTCTCTGACTGGGTTGAGGCAACGGTCTGGCGCGATGGAAAAATTCACAAGCAACGGTTTGAGCGGGGGGTTTCAGTCGGTGAGCTAACGGTAGCGCCGCTAAGGGAAGCAAAAACGGGTACGTCCATGACGTTTATGCCCGATGCCACCATTTTTACAACGGGAATCGAATTTGACTACACTCTGCTGTCGGGTCGTCTGCGGGAGTTAGCCTACCTCAATGGCGGCGTCACCATCACCTTTATCGACTACCGTTCTGACCTGCTTAAAGACGAAGAGACCCACACCGAAGTCTACTTCTATGAAGGGGGCATTCGCGAGTACATCGCCTACATGAATCGCGACAAGCAACCGTTGCACGAAGAGGTGATTTACGTGCAGGGTGAGCGCAATGGCGTGCAGGTGGAGGTGTCGCTGCAATGGTGTGCAGATGCGTATACCGACAACATTATTGGGTTTGCCAACAACATTCGGACGATCGACGGCGGCACGCATTTAGAAGGGTTGAAGGCAGTTTTGACCCGGACAATGAATGCGATCGCCCGCAAGCGCAACAAGATTAAAGAAAATGAACCCAATCTTGCTGGGGAAAACATTCGCGAAGGGTTGACGGCGGTGATTTCGGTGAAAGTGCCTGATCCAGAGTTTGAGGGGCAGACCAAAACCAAGCTGGGGAATACCGAAGTTCGCGGTATTGTCGATTCTCTCGTGGGCGAAGTGCTCACCGAGTACCTCGAATTCCGCCCTGGCGTTTGCGATTCGATCATCGAGAAAGCCGTGCAGGCGTTCAAGGCGGCAGAGGCGGCAAGACACGCGCGGGAAATGGTGCGTCGCAAGTCGGTCTTAGAGTCTTCAACCCTGCCCGGAAAGTTAGCCGACTGTGCCTCCCGCGATCCGAGTGAGTCTGAGATTTACATCGTAGAAGGGGATTCTGCGGGAGGATCTGCCAAGCAAGGGCGCGATCGCAGGTTCCAAGCGATTCTTCCCCTCCGAGGCAAGATCCTCAACATCGAAAAAACCGACGACGCCAAAATCTACAAAAACACAGAAATTCAAGCCTTGATTACTGCCTTGGGGTTGGGCATCAAAGGTGAAGAATTTGATGCGTCTCAACTGCGCTATCACCGCATTATTATCATGACCGACGCAGACGTAGACGGCGCGCACATTCGGACGCTGCTGCTCACCTTTTTCTATCGCTATCAGCGCATGATGGTGGATCAAGGGTACGTTTACATCGCCTGTCCGCCGCTTTACAAAGTTGAACGGGGGCGCAACCACTACTACTGCTATAGCGAGCGGGATTTGCAGGCGCGGATTGCTGAGTTTCCGGCAAACGCGAGCTACAACATCCAGCGCTTTAAAGGGTTGGGTGAAATGATGCCGCAACAGCTTTGGGATACAACCATGAATCCCGAATCGCGGACGCTAAAGCGGGTAGAGATTGAAGATGCGGCAGAAGCCGATCGCGTCTTTACCGTGCTGATGGGCGATCGCGTTGCCCCTCGTCGAGAGTTTATCGAAACTTACGGCTCGAAGCTTAAACTTGGCGACTTAGATATCTAAGGGCAAAGAATTGACCAGGGGTGGGGTGATGAATCTAGCAGATGCGCGATCGGTGATCAAGCGGAAAGTTTGATTTCGATCGGTAATCTGTTTGCTCTCACCCTTACCCAAGTCTGCTGCAACTTGCTTTGTGTTCTTGCGCCAATACAGACCGCCCAAGGTGCAGGTAAGACGGGTTGTTTTGCCGATGGTAAGGCTTCTATTACAAATTACGAATTACCAATAATAAATTGTCAGCTTATTGTATAAGAGAGTTACCTTCTAGTCAGTCCTCACCCTTGGCGTTGTCCTATTCTGTCCTTGAATACCAGTTTCAAACGATCGGTTCCTTCTCTTTTCAAGGGCATCGCACTGTTTACACCAAGTGGCGATCTGGTGTATTGCATCGATCCGGGCAAGCGAGGGCGCTGGCATCTTAACTTATGCACAGCCCTGCAAGATCTTCTAGAACTGCCTGAACCGCCTCATTTTCTCGTGCCCTGCTACACCGCAACCCTCGATCGCTGGTTTGACGCCAAAACCCAACAGACGCGCACCTTTGCCGAAGCCTACCCACCTGTGTTTCGCTATCGATCGCTGCTCAATGCCGTCTTTGAAACTGACGTTAACTGGCAGATGGCTCCCCCCCCTGAAGGTCTGTGCGACCCGGTCGTGATCGATCAATATCAGCATCAGTTTCCTCAGCTTTGGGAAAATCACGATTTAGTGTTTCGCCTAGAAGCTGAACTTAACTCGCCGCCTGCCTTTGCTCAGCCAAGTCCCCCCCAAATTTTTGCCTCTCCCTACCCTCAAGGCTATGTGTTGCGGTTGTTTGTGTCTGGCTATAGTGCCACAACTCAGCGCATTTTGCAGAACTTGCACGAACTGCTAGAGCAGTCTCTAGAATCGCCTTATACCTTGAAAGTTATTGATATTTTTAAGCATCCAGAGCAAGCAGAATTAGATCAGGTGGCGGCAACGCCGACGTTGGTCAAGGTGTATCCAAAACCGGTGCGCCGGATTGCCGGAAATTTAGAAGATGGCGATCGCATCCTCCATATGCTGGGTGCGCTAGAAGAAAGGGATTAGGGCATGATTGACGAGATTTTAGAACGGGCATTGGCAGGAGAAGACATTGCCTGCGAGGAAGGCGTTGCCCTGCTGCGGCAAACCGATCCCGACTCGCTTGAGCAAATTCGCGTCACCGCCGATCGTCTGCGGCAGCAGCAAGCAGGCGACACCGTGACCTACGTGATCAATCGCAATATTAATTTCACGAATATTTGTGAGCAGCACTGTAGCTTTTGCGCGTTTCGCCGCGATCGCGGCGACGAAGGGGCTTACTGGCTCGATCAGGCTCAGATTCTAGAAAAAGCAACTGATGCGGTGATGCGTCACGCCACCGAGATTTGTATGCAGGGCGGCTTAAACCCAGAAGCAAAGCTGCATCAGTCGTCTCTGGCGTTTTACGTGAGCCTGATTCACACCATTAAGTCAGAATTTCCCCACTTGCACCTCCATGCTTTTTCTCCTCAAGAAATTCAGTTTATTGCGCGAGAAGATCAGCGAACGGTTGTCGATACGATCGCTGCGTTGCGAGACGCAGGGGTAGACTCTATGCCCGGAACTGCCGCAGAAGTGCTAGACGACGAGGTTCGACGGATTCTTTGCCCGGAAAAGTTGGATACGAAAAGTTGGCTAGATGTAGTGCAAACCACGCATCAGCAGGGCATTCCAACTACCAGCACCCTGTTATCTGGGCACATCGAGACCCCAGACCAGCAAATGCAGCATCTAAACTTACTGCGATCGCTTCAACAAACCGCTCAGCAAAACGGCACCTGCGGCATTACCGAGTTCATTTTGCTGCCGTTTGTCGGGCAAGATGCTCCAAAATCTCTGCGTCGCCGTGTGGGTCGCGATCAGCCCGTCCTCTCTGACTCGCTGCTGTTGATGGCAGTCGCTCGCATTTTCTTAGGCAACTGGATTCCTAACCATCAGCCCAGTTGGGTGAAATTAGGTCTCCCAGGAGCACTCGAAGCGCTGCGGTGGGGCTGCAACGACATCGGCGGCACCCTAATGGAAGAACACATCACCACCATGGCAGGCGCGATCGGCGGCACCTGCATGGAGGTCGAAACGTTGCAAACTGCGATCGCTAGCATCGGTAGACCTTACGCCCAACGAGATACCCTCTATCGCCAGATAGCGCCTCAGCCTGCTCTCGGATCAGCGTTACCAGAAGCCGCCACTGCTGTTGCCGTCTTCCCTGCCCCAGGCTAACTCCCATCCTCGGTCAAAATTCTCCGCACAGATCCCTCAGACTTTGCTACAGTGGCATGGCATTACCCTGCACAGTTCCCTTTGCCCATGAACGCCAACCTTAAAAAATCGCCTCGGAACCCTCAGCTATTACTCACGGCTGGAGCCGCTACGCTTCTGGTCGGGGGCGGTGCGATCGCCTATTGGTTTTTTTCTCGTCAGGGTCAACTGAGCGTCATGCCGGTTGGGGCAAACGTGATTCCTCAAGATGCGCTGATGGTGCTTTCTGTAACTACAGAATCTAACCAATGGCGACAGATGCGGGAGTTTGGCACGCAGCGCAGCCAGGCAGCGTTTGAGCAAACTCTTACCCAGTGGCGCGATCGCTTGCTGACTAGCCGAGGGTTAGACTATGGGCGCGACGTGCAGCCGTGGATCGGTAAAGAAGTGACCGTGGCATTTCTGCCGCCGCAAGCTGGCATCGACAACTCCAATCCGGCTCAGCCGAGGGTAACGCCGCAACCGATGATGATGGTGCTGCCCATCTCTGACCCCCTCAAGGCAAAACAGACTCTAGAACAGTCTGCTGTAGCCCAAGGGAAATGGGCAGAGCGGCAATATAAAGGCGTTCAAATTCGCGAAAATCAGGGTGATCCGGCTCAGAGCATGTCGTTTGCAGTGCTCGATGCTCAGGAAATGGTGTTGACCAATCACCCAAAGGCGATCGAAAAAGCGATCGATACCTATAAAGGCGGTGCTGCCCTCACGGGGACGCCCGGTTACGGAGATGCGCTCACGCAGGTCAATGCAGAGCAGCCCTTAGCTCGGTTTTATGTCAATATTCCTGCCGCTGCCAACACCTCAGCCGCAAACTCAACCCGTCCGCTCCCGCCGCAAAGCCTCAGCCAACTCCAGCAAAATCAGGGGTTTGCAGGCACAGCAATCTTAGCCTCAGAGGGCATCCAATTTAAGAGTATTTCTTGGCTTAAACCAGATAGCCAACGGCGCTTTGACACCAGAAACAACGCTAAAATTATGCTAAACCGATTGCCATCGGATACGCTAATGATGGCATCTGGGGGTGACTTAAAGCGATTCTGGCAAGATTATGCTCAAGGAGTTTCAGCCAACCCGATCCGCTTGATTAACCCTGAAGCGCTCAAGCAAGGGATTAAAACCACAGTGGGGCTGGATCTTGAAAAAGATTTCCTCAACTGGATGGAAGGAGAATTTACCTTGGCCTTGGTTCCAGCGCAGCAGGGCGCACCGGCAAGTTTGCCTGCGGGATTGGTGTTTATGGTGAAGACCAACGATCGCCGATCAGCAGAAACCACGTTGAAGCGCCTAGATGAAACGATGGCGGCAAAATACACCTTCAAGGTTGAGGAAGCGAAGGTTGCGGGGCAATCGCTAGTCAATTGGTCGTTACCGACTGCCAATATCAACATCAGTCGGGGTTGGCTAGATGGCGATGTTGCCTTTCTCTCCCTTGGCGCCCCCGTTGCTCAAAACCTTTTGCCAAAGCCGACGAGTGCCTTGGCAGAAAGTGAGATGTTCCGCAAGTCTACGACTTCAGACCTGGCTCAGAACAACGGGCATTTTTTTGTCAACGTCGATCGCTTACTCGAACTGAAGAATTTTCCGCTGTTGCAGTTGCCCATTGCCAACCGTTCGGCGCTAGAAGCGATGAATGCGATCGGGGTAACGGCGTCGGTGACCAGCGATCGCACGGCTCGCTACGATGTCTTCGTCATGCTCAAGAAAACCGATAACTAGACCATTCTTGCCCTGCCCGTAGAATCGATCGGGTTGTTCTTCCTCGACAAGAACCCCTCCACCTATCTGGGCAGATCAGGGCACACAAACTCTTGTTCAACGGCTGCCAGCGTCAGGTCTCGTCGTTCGTTGCTGCGAACCAAGGTCTGCTGTAACCGCAGCGTCGTATTGTTCAACTCTGCGATCGCGGCTGTAAACGCCAGTTGTCCATCTTCAGTGACGCGCAAGACGCGAGGCGCATTTTTATCCACCGTCCAACCCGAAATCCGGTAAGGCTCGACACAAGAGGTTTGCAGCAGCGTCCCACTTGGCAAAAAGACATAAATGCTGCCTGATGCGGGGTTGGAAGGTGCTTGTGTGACTCGCCAAACTCGGCTAAACAGTTGAGTCAAATCTCCATCAGCCGCTGTATTCCCTGGGCTAGAAAGAGGAGGTGCGGTCATGGAAGCCGTAGGGGAGGCGCTCACAGATGCTGACGGCTGTGAACTTCCGGTATCCGGCGATTGAGAGCAGGCAATTAGCCCCATGCCTAACAAACTGAGAATAGGCAAGGATAGACGACGTTTGATCATGACACTTTTTGAATTGGACACGATGCGATCGCGCTTGAGGCATTTAGCTGGATTGCAACAACAGCGATCGCGTCATTCATCATCTCACACGACCTGTGCAATCTCTTGATGCCAGGCACAGAGTTCCACTTGATATTTTTGGAAGTTAGAATCTATGCCTCATCTCTTCTGCCCAGTAGATGACCGGTGAGGCATCAAACGCTTAAAGTCTCTATGTAGAAAATAATTTAAGCTAACTCGATTTGTCTGAACATTCTCAACCACTGGCTATCAACTACGGTTGGCTTGGCAAAATTGCCAGGTTCCTCTCCACCTCGCCCGATGCTTGGCTAGAGACGCTCAGCGCCAACTATCAGTCTCTTTATCGGCAGAGGTCGACCGCAACACAACAGCAAGCTTGGGTAGAATGCGGAGAAATCTTGCGATCGCAACTCTTTGATCTGGTCAGCACTCGCCCTGGTGCTGCCGCTTGGGTGCTGGTTTTCGAGTACGAACTGCCCAACGAAGGCGGTCGCCGCCCTGATGTGGTGATCCTTGGCGCGGGTCACATTCTTGTATTTGAGTTTAAGCAGAAATCGACTCCATCATCGGCAGATATCGACCAAGTGGCAGCCTATGCTCGCGATTTAGCAGAATATCATAGCGCGTCGTCTCACCATCCTGTCACAGCAATTCTAATTCCAACTCGAATGGCAAAAGAGAACCGTTTTCACAACACATCTCATGGCACAGTAGAAGTCATTAATCCAGCAACGATCGCAACATATTTGCATTCACTAAAACAAGCCTGTTCAGAAATCGATGCTAACGCTTGGATTAATGCAGAGTATTCGCCTCTGCCAACGGTAATCCAAGCTGCTCGGCAAATTTTTCACCACCAATCGCTGCCAACCCTCAAAACTGCTCACAGTGCAGGCATTCCACAGCTACTAGCCTATCTCAATCGGTTAGCAAAAACGGCAGAACAGAATAAAGAACGGCATCTAGTGTTGATCACAGGCGTTCCAGGAGCAGGGAAAACATTAGTTGGGTTACAGTTTGTCTACCAAAACCCGTGGCAAACTGATGAGAAACGGAGCGCTATTTTTCTAACCGGAAATGCGCCGTTGCTCACTGTCTTACAGTATGCGCTCAAGAGCAAAGCCTTTGTGCAAGCGGTTCGTAATTTTTACATTCAATACGAAATGCGCCGCCAATCGGCTCCCAAAGAACACATCATTGTGTTTGATGAGGCGCAACGAGCTTGGGATCGCGATCGCATGTCTGAAAAATATGGCATCTCATCGGCAGCAGCCGGTGCCGTCATTGGCATCTGCGATCGCATTCCAGATTGGTGTGTTTTGGTGGGGTTAATTGGTGAAGGTCAGCAAATCCACGTTGGGGAAGAAGATGGTATCGAGCAATGGAATCTAGGATTTGAAGCAATTTCATCCAATTGGCATGTTCATTGCGCTACCAAGCCATCGCAGCTATTTACCGAGATTCCTCCCGATCGCTTGCACCCCAACGATGATCTCAATCTCACAACCTCATTGAGAATTCACCTCGCAAAGCAGGTTCAAAATTGGGTCACTCATGTTCTTTTAGGCGAATTTGATCAAGCTGCAACGATCGCTCCTACCCTACGCGCCGAAGGGTTTGATACCTATCTCACCCGCGATTTAGAGTTTGCAAAATCCTATAGCCGCGATCGCTATCACAATCAATCCGAAAAGCGTTATGGATTTGTTGCATCATCTCGTGCTCGTAATCTTACTCAATACGGCATTCGTAATGATTATATTTCGACGCAAAAGCTGAACGTCGGCGCGTGGTATACCGATCCAGCAGATTCATTGCTTTCCTGCTGTGCATTAAATGGCGTTGTCACAGAATTTAGCTGTCAGGGACTAGAGTTAGATTTTCCGATCGTGAGTTGGGGCAACGATCTCATCTGGCAAGATCAGGCTTGGGTGAGCACAACCAGACAGAGAAATGTCCGCGATCCGCTACGTCTGAGATTAAATAGCTATCGTGTGCTGCTAACTCGTGGGCGGGATGGATTCATCATTTTCGTGCCCCCAGATGCCAAAATGGACAGCACTTTTGAGGCGTTAAAATTAACAGGACTGCAAGTAAATTTGCCAATATCTGAAGAGTTGTTGTGACATTGCTAAATTCAACGCATCCAGCAACACAAATTGATCAAAAGAATGATTCGAGAATGCAGTGAAATCGTTAACACATATTTGTAATGCGATCGCTCTTTATCGGATTGTATTAAAAAATCTATTAAAAAGTTGTTCTGCTGTTTATGCAGCATTAGCAATGGCTAGGAACAAGCTTGATAAACATCTATAGCAAAATTAAAAAACATAGGATTCAATATTTTGTTGAACTATTTTATTTGCGTAAATCAAACAAATATCTATCCGCTATCTATCAGCATAGTGTATTACAATACGCAGTGATCTCGATCACAAGAAATGATGCGCCGGATCACTTTTAATTTGTTCACTTGAAATGCTTTATTTAGTACAATACGCAGTGATCCTGATCACAAGAAATGATGTGCTGGATTACTTTTAATTTATTTTCCCGAAACGCTTTTGCGCTCTTGTCTACAACTTCTCTGATAACTTCATCGCTACATAACTAATTTCGCTAAAACTTAAAAGCTTTGATGAAGTTAGCGAAAGCCCGAAACCTTTACTCTGAAAGCATCGTGCAGAGAGCATAAGGTAAGTTATCGATGGATCTTTAAACTTATGCAAAACGCTAAACAGTTTTTATACCAACTACGAATTGGCATTTACTGAATTAGTGCATTTTTGTCGATTTTTCCGAATTGCTTTCTAACCGACGTGTAGTCACCAGAGAGATGTCGATCTCCTCGCTCGAACAAACGCTTAGGTTGATTACTCTTCGGTTAGGGAACTTGTGTTTGTGTTCTCAAGTCCCAAAAGGCGGGGAACACTAGCCGAACAATCAACCGCTTCTTCACTCGTATCTTGAGCAATCGCAACGAAACATGATGCCAGCAACCTCTTTCTACGCTGATGCAGACTATGACTCCTCAGCCGTGGAGCAGCCATCCCTTTTCGCACCCCGGTTTGACGATCGCGATGATCTTGAACCTGCACCCGAAGATCTGGTGGAACTTGACTTGGGCTATCCCCCTCAAGGCGCACAAAAACCAGGGCGGCGGACAACCGATTTGGTTCGGCTCTATCTACAAGAAATTGGGCGGGTGCAGTTGCTCGGTCGAGATGAGGAAGTCTCGGAGGCTCAAAAAGTTCAGCGTCATATGCGGCTTTTAGAGCAATGCAATGAAGCGGGTGAAAAAGGCAATGTCGCCCTTCAGCGCTATGTGCAGTTGATTGATGCGCGCGATCGCTTAGCCTCAATTTTGGGGCATCGTCCTTCGCTAGAACGGTGGGCAACCGAGGCAGGCGTTGAGGTGGCTGACCTAAAGCCTACGTTGTCTCAAGGCAAACATGCCTGGGCTGAGCTAGTCGCCCTCAGCGTGGAAGAACTTGACCAGGTGCAAACGTCGGGAATCAATGCCAAAGAGCATATGATCAAGGCAAACCTCCGGTTGGTTGTGTCGGTCGCAAAAAAATATCAAAATCGGGGTTTAGAACTTTTAGATTTAATTCAAGAAGGCACTTTAGGCTTAGAACGGGCGGTTGAAAAATTTGATCCGACTAAAGGATATCGCTTTAGCACGTATGCTTATTGGTGGATTCGGCAAGGCATTACACGGGCGATCGCAACCCAAAGCCGCACGATTCGCCTCCCGGTTCATATCACTGAGAAATTAAACAAAATTAAAAAAGCTCAGCGCAAAATTTCTCAAGAAAAAGGTCGTACTGCCACGATCGAAGACATCGCCGCAGAATTGGACATGACGGCTCCTCAAGTTCGAGAAGTCTTACTGCGAGTGCCGCGATCGGTCTCTCTTGAGACCAAGGTCGGCAAAGACAAAGATACCGAGTTGGGCGATCTGCTTGAAACCGAAGAAACAACACCCGAAGAAACCCTCATGCGGGAATCGCTACGGCGAGACTTGCTGCAACTTATGGCAGATCTCACCGATCGAGAACGGGACGTAATTCAGATGCGGTTTGGCTTGGGTAGCGACGGACAACCCTACTCATTATCTGAGATTGGGCGGGCCTTGGAACTCTCTAGAGAGCGAGTTCGGCAAATAGAAGCGAAAGCATTGCAAAAGCTTCGTCAGCCAAAGCGCCGAAATCGAGTGCGAGATTATCTAGAGTCGTTGACTTAAAAGAGTTTCCAATCCAGCCTCTGTTTAGGACTTTGCTTTAACTGACTTCTACTATCAATAAGGCAAACTTCTTGCAAATCGTCTTATTTTTAGGTATGCTATATTCTCAAGAAAGGAGGCTTTGTTGAGAATGTTGAACGCTCCTGTTTATACCCCAGCTTCGCTCAAGGCTGAACTCAATGAGAAAGGATGGCGCTTGACTCCACAGCGCGAAATTATCCTGACTGTGTTTCAAAATCTGGCAGAAGGAAAGCACCTGAGCGCTGAAGATCTCTATACCTTACTCGAAGAGCAAGGAGAAGGGATCAGTCTATCGACGATTTACCGCACCCTCAAGCTGATGTCGCGCATGGGCATTTTGCGAGAACTCGAACTCGCTGAAGGTCACAAGCACTATGAGATCAATCAGCCGCATCCGCACCACCATCATCATTTGATTTGTGTGCGGTGCAGCAAGACGATCGAGTTCAAAAGCGACCCGATTCTTAAGATCGGTACGAAGGCGGCTCAGAAGGAAGGATATCACCTGCTCGATTGCCAGTTGTCAATTCATGCGGTATGTCCTACCTGCCAACGATCGCTGCTGCCAGGCTAAGGTGCCCGTGGGGTGCTGCTAACTACTAAGGTTGCTACCGCAGGTTACTGATAGGTCACTCTGGCGTCGAGTCCTCGCGATCGCAGCAATTGGGTTTGTCGATCTGCTGCTTCTAGCGATGGAAACGCGCCCACTTGCACAAACGCTCCCAACCGCGAGGGGGCTAAAAAGGCTGAAGGCACAACTTGCCGGACTCTGGCTAAGGTGATGCTATCCCTCTGAGGCACAACCACTACATAGCGATCGCCTGCATCACTGCCCACAGCCGTTGTAATGCCCAAGGCATTCAACGTTCGAGCGTCAGCGCTTCCCGTTATCGCTAGTCGGTTATCTTGCTGAAACTGAGCGACAGCTTCTTGAGTGATAGACCCGTAATACCCCGTTGCTGAACTATTGAAATAGCCCAGATTTTCTAGGCGTTGCTGCAATCTTTCTACATCAGCACCGCTATCTCCCAAGGCAAGCTGTCGCCCAGAGGATTGACTTTCCTCTGGCGCTGAACTTTCGATACCGAGAGCTTGGTAGACCTGAGAACCAACAATGCCATCTACCCTGAGACCGCGATCGCGCTGCAACTGAAGCACCGCCGCCTCGGTCTCTTGCCCAAACACACCATCAATTGAGCCTCTGTAGTAGCCCAGTGCCGCCAGTCGTTGTTGAAGGCTAGTTACGGCAGTTCCGCTGCTTCCTTGCCGCAAGACGCTACCCGAAGAGTAGCCTAAGGCAGGCTGCTCACTACTGATCGCAGTTGGTAACGGGGCATATCCACCAGCGTCTGACTGCGCCATTACCGCCTGAGCCACCCCCAAAAGCATAAAACTAAGCCATAGTAGGCTTAAAAGCGATGTACGAGCAATTCCAGGCTTTCGCCCGTCGGAGCACGAATGCCCACTTGGGCGAGTCCATAGATGAGCCTGAAGGACAGTTTCAGGGCGCTCGTTTATACAAGCAAGGTAGGTAAGCGATTTCATAATATGTTTTGCAAGAATCTATTTCACAAGCTTCAAAAACCAGGCTGAGGTAGAAAGCTTTTACTTTCCATGGGCAAATATTATCCGGGTTCAGCGAAGATTCCTAGAGCTTATGTCAGGAAATCGCTATCTCTTCCGGTAGAACTTTGATGAACGGCTGAGTTGGAAACCCTACATTTTTTGGCTAGACTCTGCTCCGCCTTAAGGGTAGGATTCTGGTCTGTACTTCCGTACCTCCGAAGAGCGAAATTGTCATGCTGGCGAAACGAATCTTGCCGTGTCTAGATGTAAAAGCAGGTCGAGTTGTAAAGGGCGTAAACTTTGTCGATTTACGGGATGCTGGTGACCCAGTAGAGTTGGCTCAAATTTATAACCAAGCAGGGGCAGATGAATTAGTTTTTCTAGACATCACGGCAACTCATGAAGATCGTGACATTATTTATGACGTGGTTTACAAAACAGCAGAGCAGGTTTTTATTCCTCTGACCGTTGGCGGCGGTGTCTACACCTTAGACATTATTAAAAAATTGCTGCGGGCGGGAGCCGATAAGGTCAGCATTAACTCGGCGGCAGTACGCGATCCAGAATTTATCAATCAGGCAAGTCGGCGGTTTGGCAATCAGTGCATTGTAGTGGCGATCGATGCGAGACGACGCCTAGATCCAACCCAGCCGGGATGGGATGTCTACGTACGGGGCGGGCGGGAGAACACCGGGCTTGACGCGATCGCATGGGCAAAAAACGTCGAACAACGGGGAGCCGGAGAATTATTAATCACCAGCATGGATGCCGATGGCACGAAAGCAGGCTATGACCTGAGTTTGACCCGTGCGATCGCTCAGGAAGTCCAAATTCCTGTGATTGCGTCGGGCGGCGCAGGCACCTGTGAACACATTCATGAAGCCCTGACCGAGGGAAAAGCTGAAGCTGCCCTGTTAGCCTCGCTGCTTCATTATGGCGAGTTAACGGTTTCTCAGATTAAGCGATACTTAAAAGAACGTAACGTTTTAATTCGCGAAAATTAGCCCCAAGCGTTATTGGGAGAGAGATACAGCACTTCGTGCCCTTTTTGGCAAGCCCTATGATAGAGAAATCTGCTGTTTACATAACAAAACGGAAACGCTTTCTCTAACTATCTGTTAAGATATGTAAACTATGACCATTCCTCTTCTAATCATTGTCATCGGTCTGGTTGCCTGGTCGCTACATTTGATGCAAGCCGCGATCGCGCAGCGCCAGTTTTCGTTGATGTTAGCAGGCACGCTGGTGGCGTCGGCGGCGGCAGCACTGGTTGGCGTGTATTTTTTGATGGGAAATTACATGGGTTATCTCACCAGAATTTCCCATGATGTGGCATATAATCAGGCAGCTTATGAGTCGGTTGTGCGGTATGTACAAGAGCAAGAGATCGAAGAAGCTAGAGCGTATTTGAGCGACTCATCAACTCAGTCAATGCCTTTAGTCAGAAAGCTTGATCGTTCGGTTCGCTAATTTTGTTTATCATTAGATTTAGCATTCATTTAAGCAAAGTAAGGATTTCTTACTTTGCTTTGTCCGTTTTAGGTTGTTCGCATGAGTTATTACATTGCTCCTCGCTTTTTAGATAAACTATCCGTCCACATTACAAAAAATTATTTAAACCTGCCAAACGTTAAAGTACCGCTTCTTTTGGGCGTTCATGGGCGTAAAGGAGAAGGCAAATCTTTCCAGTGCGATCTGGTGTTTGAACAGATGGGTGTGGAAGCGGTTTACATGTCAGCCGGAGAGTTAGAAAGCCCCGATGCTGGCGATCCGGCGCGGCTAGTGCGGCTACGCTATCTCGAAGCGGGCGAACTGGCGAAGGTGCGTGGCAAGATGGCCGTGCTGATGATCAACGATATTGATGCAGGCATGGGGCGCGTGGATCAATTTACGCAGTACACGGTAAATACGCAGCTAGTTCACGGCACATTGATGAATATTGCAGACAATCCAACTAATGTGCAACTTCCAGGCAGCTACAACACAGACCCAACGCCGCGCGTGCCGATTATCGTGACGGGAAATGATTTGGCAACGCTGTATGCACCGCTCGTCCGAGATGGGCGCATGGACAAGTTTTATTGGGAACCCGATCGCGGCGATCGCATCGGCATTGTCAGCGGCATTTTTGAAGTTGATCGCGTTGATCACCGGGATATTGAAAAGCTCGTCGATACTTTTCCTGAGCAGTCGATCGATTTTTATGGAGCACTGCGATCGCGGCTATACGATGAGCAAGTTCGGCAGTTGATCGAAGACGTAGGGATCAACCGCATTTCTCAGCGCGTGGTGAACAGCACCCAAGCACCCCCCGAATTTCGTAAACCCGATTTTAGCTTGCCTCACTTGGTCGACATGGGACAGGCATTGGTACGCGAACAAAAGCGCCTGCAAGAACTGCGACTCGTGGAGGAATACAATCGCACGATTGGCAATCGGGGGCTAGGCGAAATTAACATGACGGCTCCCCAATCGAACTCTGCCAAACCAGCAATTGCTCCTCCATCAACGATCAGCTATAACGGGCAACCTTCTAGCACGCGGCTGAGTCCAGAGCTTGTGAGCCAAGTGAATCAGATTTTAGGACAGGGACACCGATTAGGCATTGAATACGTTGATGAGCGGCGATTTCGGATGAACTCTTGGAACTGTTACGCCATGTTTCAAGACGATGGTTCTGGTGCGATCGCGGCGCTCGAATCTTGCCTCAACGAACACCAGAATGATTATGTGCGCTTGGTTGGCATCAGTTCTAGTGATCGCCGGAGAGTCGTCGAAACGATTGTGCATCGTCCGATCGGGAAAGCCGTTCACTAAAACTGCAATGATCGCGGCGCACAAGGCTGTGAGAACTGCATCTGCGGTTTTTTAGACCTTGGTTTTTTAAAGTTCTTTAAGCCTTAGAGATGGGGGATGACTCAAGCCAAGCCGCGATCGCATCAACAAACGCTAGCGTCGATTCATAGGGCAACACATTTCGTCCCGGAATTTTGACGCCTTGAACTTGCGGAAATGCCTCCAAATAGTCTTCTAGGCGCTGATCCAAACTTTCGGGTTTGCCTTCTCGACTAATGCTAGACGCCTTCTCACCCAACACCACGAGCGTGGGCTGCTCGATCTGCGCGACTCGGTGGCGATAGTCTTGTCGCCAAAAACCAGAGAGAAACGAGAAAACGGCATGGCGGCTATCGAGATCGCTAGCTCCGGCTTGCAGCATCTCTAGCCAGTTTGCATCAACTTGATGGTCACTCGCAAAAAGTTGGCGAATCGAAAAGCGTTGGAGAAACTGCGATCGCCGCGCATACCGATAAAACGCACTGCCCAACGGAGAATCAAACAAATTCCAAGCGATGCGGTGTTGCAGATCCGACGTGGTTTTTGTGACCAACGTCCACGCAGGAGGCCCGCTCAAGATCAGCCCGCGCACCAAATCGGGTTGTAGGTTGACTAAATCAATCGCCACGGGAGACAGTGCCCCTTGAGCAATCAAAATGCAAGGTCTTTTCACCACGGTTTGTAAAAAACATTGCAGTTGGGTTGCCCAGTCGATCGGGTAGTAGGCCACGCGGGGCATGTCACTTTCACCGCAGCCCAGCAAGTCGGGATTGTAAATGGTGTTGCGGTGCCCGGCTTGCACCCAAGCTTGATTAAAGCGTTGCCAAAACTGCCGAGACAGCCCAACCCCAATCGGGTGAATGAGCACCAGAGGCACACCTTGCCCTTCGTGGGGCACATCGTAGGCACAACGGTAGCCATTCCAAGAATAAAACTGTGTTGCGATCGCAGAGTGCTGCATCTTGTTCTCCGTCATCTCCTCCCTATGCTAAACCCAAACCAGAACATCCCACTCTTGACCGTTTTTAGCCCGTCTCAGACCATCAAAACTCATGGGCAGAACCCACGATCACTGCTGCTAAATTTCGCGCGATCGCAGTTCCTAAAACTTTGTTTTGCTGAGGTATCGTTAGCGTTTAATCTACAGAATAGACCTTGTTTGAGAGAAGGAAGCGTCAATGCCTTGGTTCGTCAAAATTGAAGAAGGAATCGTCGATCAAACGACCTTTGATCAGTTTGTCCCTGCCCACAAACAGTTTGTCCAAGAGTTAATTGCCAAAGGTCACGAAGCTCGGACTGGATATTGGAGTTGTTTTGGCGGCGGCATGTTGTTGTTTAAAGCGTCGTCTATGGAAGAAGCAAAAGACATTGTGGCGCACGATCCCCTCGTGCAAAACGGGTGCGTGCATTACCAGCTTTACGAATGGAAAGTTGTTGTTGAGTGAGTCTGAAGGGGACAGGAAAGTGTTATGTTAGTAGATGACTCGGATCTATGCGATCGCGACGCCCAAATCTTGTCAGGACCGGAAGGTAGCAGCAATACGGGATGCTCACGGTAGGCGTAGTCTCCGGGTCACCTTCGTTTTAAAGAGAGTCTAGCTCCGCCGCCTATTCTGCTTCAGCGCCAGCAACAGACGGTTTTCTCTACCCTAAATCCATCGTTCTCCCCTAGGCAACCCGACCGATTCTGCCTATCTTAGAGGTATCGAATACGGAGATTGGACATGGGTTTGGGAGATTTAGTTCAAAAAGCGGTCTACCTCGGAATCGGGGTTGCCTCCTACGCGGGTGAAAAAGCGGGAGAGAAACTGACGGAGCTTCGGGCACAGGTGCAAAAGTTGGCGGATGAAATGGTCGATCGGGGCGAGATGAATGCAGAAGAAGCTCGTCGGTTTGTTGATGAGATGGTGCAGAAGGCGCAACAGCAGCAGGCAACCGTAACATCGGAGCAGGCGCGCCCGACCGAACCCCGTAAGATTGAGATTTTAGACGATGATGAGCCTGCCCCCGTCTCGACTAGCGTTGATGAGATGCGTCAGCAGGTTGCAGATTTGCAAGAAGAATTGCGGCGGTTGAAACGTGATTAACTCGGTCTATGTTTTGGGTGGCAGGTGATGGGGACGCTCTGATCAGCCCTTGCGCCTGCCCAGCCTCAAGAGACGTTTTCAAACCAACCTTTGCGTTTGAAGTAAGCGATCAGAGAAAGCGCGATCACAATCATCAGTACCCAACACAAAGGATACCCCCAGTACCAATCGAGTTCAGGCATATTAAACGGAGACTTTTCACGATCAAAGTTCATTCCGTAGATCCCCACAATAAATGTGAGCGGAATAAATATGGTTGAAATCACCGTCAGCACTTTCATGATTTCATTCATTTTGTTGTTGACCGACGATAGGTAAACATCCATCAAGCTAGACGCCAATTCTCGATACGTTTCCACCATGTCGAGCACCTGCACCGTATGGTCGTAGCAATCTCGTAAATAAATCCGAACATCTTCGCTGATCAAGTCGCTACCATCTCGAATCAGCGAATTGATCGTATCTCGCATCGGCCAAACCGCACGACGCAACACCAGCAACTCGCGCCGCAAGGTGTGAATCCTTTCTAGGGTTTGATGGGTCGGGCTTTCCACAACGGCATCTTCTAGTTCTTCGATGTCTTCGCCGTAAATCTCTAAGATTGGGAAAAAGCCATCAATAATCGAGTCCAGCAGAGAGTAGGCAAGATAGTCTGCCCCCCGTTTGCGAATGATGCCTTTTGCAGTGCGGATGCGATCGCGCACAGCCCCAAAACAATCAAATTCAGGTTCTTCTTGCACCGTCAACAAATAGTGTCGTCCCAAAATTAGACTCACTTGCTCTTGGTGAAACGAACTGCCCGATTCAGTGGGCGTCACCATGCGAGCAATGATCAGCAACTGATCGTCGTACTCTTCTACCTTAGGTCGCTGGGGCACATTCACGACATCTTCTAACACGAGGGGATGCAAATCAAACACTTGTCCGAGTCGCTGCAAGACGTCTTCACTGCCCAAGCCTTTCACATCCAACCAAGACACAGATTCTGAGTCAAGGTGGGGTGCACACTCTTCAGGCGTACCGAGTTGCAAACGCACTGCTTTCTGTTCGTTGTAATCGATCAATCCAATAATAGGCGGCAAGGCATCCGATGGAATTCGTAATGTCCCCGGCATACTTCCTGGCACATCATAGAAATATTCCATCTGAATATCGATTTCACCTTCGCGTATGAGATCTCTGCGTGTAACAATGTTGCCAGGTTGACGGTGCTTTCCCACCATGTCGATTGATCCTTTTACTGAAGGCTTGAGAAACAGACAAACATTCCTCTAATGTACTTGCACTGTCCTTCTGCTGGAACAGAACTGATATTCTGCTAACTAAAGTATTGGTGGTTTTTTCCGTTGACTGAAACACCTCAGCATTCTGCATCCAGTTTAGAACTGTGGAGCCGACGCTTGCTTGCTGCCATCTTTCTGGGCGGTCAAGTTCTCGTTCATATTCTTAGAGGTCGAATCAATCGACGAAATACAGTCGATCAAATGGCTGTTGCAGGCCCGGCATCGTTGCTGATCGCGCTGGTGACGGCTGGTTTTGTCGGCATGGTATTTACCATTCAGGTATCTCGCGAGTTTATTAACTTGGGGGCAGGGTCGGCAGTGGGGGGAGTGTTGGCAATTTCGCTATCACGAGAACTTGCGCCTGTGCTGACGGCGGTCGTGCTGGCAGGGCGAGTCGGCTCAGCCTTTGCCGCCGAAATTGGCACCATGAAGGTGACAGAGCAGATCGACGCGCTTTACATTTTGCGGACTGACCCGATCGATTATTTAGTCATTCCTCGGGTGATTGCTTGCTGTTCCATGCTGCCAATTTTGAGTCTGCTTTCTTTGCTCACAGGGCTGCTGGGCGGATTGCTGATCGCAGATTCGCTATATGGAATTTCTTACACCGTTTTTCTCAACTCGGCTAAGAATTTTTTGTCGGTGTGGGATTTGGTTAGCTTATTGATTAAGGGATTTGTGTTTGGGGGATTGATTGCAGTCATTGGGGCAAGTTGGGGATTGACGACCACCGGTGGCGCAAAGGGGGTCGGGCAATCGACGACCACCGCCGTGGTGACATCACTGTTGGCAATTTTTATTTCTAATTTCTTTTTGTCTTGGCTGATGTTCCAAGGACCAGGGCGGGGGATAGGGAGCGGGTTATAAGTTCCTCCGAAGTACACTTGTACTTTGTGTTATTTTTGTGTAGTTTATGAGTCAAGGGTGCGATCGCGCCCGATATCGCTCTAATAGATTGTCAACGTTGAGTTGAGGGGTAAGAGGGTAGAGGGGTGAGAGGGTAGAGGGAGATGTTACTCATCCACTCATCGATTCCCAGTCCCTCATTTCAACCTTGACAGACCGCTAGCCATCACTGAAGCAGGTTTCTGCACACTGTGCAGTAGCAAATTCCAAGACTCGATTAAGGTTTTTGCTTGACGGTTTTCTATATATAGTGTTTTATAGGTAAGCGAATCATAGAAAGACGCTACATCTAAACAATGCATTTTTCTGTGGTGTATTCAAGCGATTTGTCCTTCTAGCCCCCGAATGTCGCTATGGTTTCACAAATCGAGACGCCTGTGTATGACTCCAAACACGCTCCTAACTTGAGCGTTGAGGGATTGGTGCAGGTTTTCATGTCTCATCACCGGAGTTTTTTTACCAGCGTGATGGCACAAGCGATGCGGATTGCCAGTCAGGGAACCCCGGTTCTGATTGTGCAATTTCTTAAGGGCGGCATTCGGCAAGGGCCTGATCGACCCATTCAACTGAGCCAACATCTCGATTGGTTGCGGTGCAATATTCCCCGTTGCATTGATACGCCTCAGCTTGACGACGACGAACTGCGATCGCTGCTTGACCTTTGGCACCATACGCAAGATATGGTGTGCCAAGGCAGATACGATCTGGTGGTGCTAGATGAGTTGAGTTTAGCCATTCACTTTGGGTTTATTCCTGAAGCGGAAGTGCTGGAGTTTCTAAAGCAGCGTCCGTCTCATGTCGATGTGATTCTCACAGGAACCGATATTACCTCTGCCATTTTAGAGGTAGCCGATCAAATTACCGAGCTTCGTCGCAGTCATCAACCTTAAGTCACCCCTTACCAATAGGCAACCTGCCATGATTAAAAACGATACCTGGATCTCTCAAAAGGCGCAGGCGGGAATGATTAGCCCGTTTGAATCCAAGCTTGTGCGGCGCGTGAATGAGCTTCCGGTAATTTCCTACGGCTTGAGCAGCTATGGTTACGATTTGCGGCTATCCCCAACAGATTTCCGCATTTTCCGCCATGTTCCTGGAACCGTGGTTGACCCAAAAAACTTTAGTTCTGCTAACTTAGAGCCTGTTGCGCTACACCACGACGATCGCGGTAGTTTTTTTATTTTACCGGCTCATTCCTACGGGTTGGGAGTAGCGCTAGAGCGGCTAGAAGTGCCTGACTACATCACGGTGATCTGTATTGGCAAGTCAACGTATGCGCGCATCGGGTTGATTGCCAATTTAACCCCCGCAGAAGCCGGATGGCGCGGTCATCTAACGCTAGAGTTTTCCAACTCTTCGAGTGCAGATTGCCGGATTTATGCCAATGAAGGCATTGTGCAGTTGCTCTTTTTAGAAGGTGCCCCCTGTGCCGTGAGTTACAACGATCGCAACGGCAAGTACCAAGACCAGGTGGAGCAAGTGACGTTGGCACGGGTTTAACGTGGGTTTGGCGACGGTAAAGTAGCCTAAAAAAAAGCTGAAGATGGCTGACCTTGTGCCTGAAGGGGTAGCTTTGCGAGGCGCGATCGCAGGCTACCTATATTTTTGCTATCTGTATGTTTATGGAACTGATCCGAAATTTCTCCACCCAGATGTGAATTCTATGAGAAGACTCCTGAAAATTTGGTAGTGAAAATCGTTCCATGAACTTCTACGAACAAATCAAGAATTCGCAGTTCTTCCGCGTCCTGTTCATTGCTTTTCTTATTTTATTACTGCAAATCCCTACAGTGATGCTCCAAAATTTGGTTAGCGATCGCCAAAGTTTGCGGCAAGAAGCGATCGCGGGCATTACTGGAAACTGGGGGCGATCGCAATCTATTTTAGGTCCTCGTTTATACGTCCCTTACATCAAGCGATTTCAAGTTGGTACTGCGGAAAAGGCTGAAGTCAAATACGGTACATTTTTACCCGACGATTTACAAATCACGGGCAATCTAGATTCAGAGGTTCGGTATCGCGGCATCTTTGAGGTTCCCGTCTATAAAACTAAGCTTGATCTCCGTGGTCGATTTGTTCGCCCAGACTTTACAACATGGGGCACTCGTCCTGAAGATATTCTTTGGGATCGAGCAGAATTAAGTCTACAAATTTCAGATGCTCATGCCATTCAAAACCAAGCCTCTTTAGGCTGGAATCAAAAAACAATTCCTTTTACCGCAGGGCAAGGTAAATATGGAAGCAATGAGCAAGGCATTCATGCAGTCTTAAAAGACGCTATGCAAGCAGATACCTTTGCGTTCTCTATCCCTATCACAGTGAATGGTAGCGAAAAAATCGCCTTTGCTCCCTTTGGTAAAGTCACAAAAGTTAGCCTGACCTCAGATTGGACTAATCCCAGCTTCCAAGGGGTGTGGTTGCCCAATGAGCGATCGATTACTCAAAAGGGCTTTGATGCAACTTGGAATATTCCCTCTCTCGGTCGCAACTATCCGCAGCAGTGGAACAACGAAGTCTCCTCTAACCCTGAACCAATTCAGGCATCTCTTTTTGGGGTCGATTTGATCTCGCCCGTTGATAACTATCGCATGGCAGATCGCAGCATCAAATATAACTTTTTATTTTTAATGCTGACCTTTGCCGTATTTTGGCTATTTGAAACCGCAACTCGGCTGCGTGTTCATCCCTTGCAATATCTGCTTGTAGGTGTCGCTATGTCGATATTTTACCTCCTACAGCTTGCGCTTTCTGAGCATTTGGGCTTTAAGAGTGCTTATCTTCTCTCTAGCATTGCCGTTGTTACGTTGATTACGACCTATTCGATCGCAGTGCTTCGAGCTAGAAAACGAGGCGCAATCATTGGCGTCATGCAAGTTGCGCTCTACAGCTACCTCTACGTCGTGTTAGCCAATCAGGACTACTCATTGTTAATGGGTTCTATTGGCTTATTTGCGTTCCTCGCAATTGTGATGTATTTTACCCGTCGGATGGATGGGTTAGAACCGCCTACAGCAAGACGAATAGAGCCAACAAGCTCAGGGGGAACACCGTCAGAAATCGATTAACATGAGGAAGTGACACCCGGTCTTGGCGTTCTTTAGCTGGGGCGATCGCAGCCACGCTATCCCTGCAATTGGCTCAGCTAACATCGCCTTCATAGCTTGCTAAACCTAACCTATGACTTTTGAATTCACCCCTCTCGACCCCAATCTTGAATCTTGTATTCAAACATTAGGACTCCACCACATTCAACGGCATCTCTTCATTTGTGCTGATCAAACAAAGCCCCTCTGCTGCAATAAAGAAACCGGGCTTGCTGCTTGGAACTACCTAAAAAAACGGCTCAAAGAACTGAAACTCGACCAGCCTGCTATTGCTTCAGACCTTAGAGACGCAAATCATTTGGGTTGTGTTTTCAGAACAAAAGCTAATTGTCTTCGTGTGTGCCAGCAAGGACCGATTTTGCTCGTCTATCCTGATGGAATTTGGTATCATTCTGTCACTCCAGAAGTGGTTGAACGTATTATTCAACAACACTTAATTAGAAACCAAATTGTTCATGAATATGCCTTTCTGACCCACCCGCTTCCACCAATTTCATGCGATTCTATCCCCCCGTCAACGTCGTGATGTTTATAACTAAAAGTTGGTTCTAATTCTTGTATAGTTAATGGGACTAAACCTATGGAGTATTCTATCTTTAGGAGCAGCTGAAGATTTTGACCTAGCCTGTGTCTAGCTTGCCATCACATGATTTGATTTGGGTTAAAGATAGTTTTGTAGGTACATTGAAAATTTCTTCTGATCATCCTTCCTTCAAAAGTATAAATGTGAGCTAAAAAGGTTTGATTTTTTGACTAGTCGTATATAATGTCACGAGACCTATAGCTAAAATTCTGAATCTTTACTAACATCGAGATAAATTTAGTTTTTAATGGTTGCGAGATTGCCCACAGTTGCGGGTGTTTATCTCTCGAAGTTGGCTTCAGTTCCAAAACTTCAATTTGTAAACGTTATTCAGATTCGGCAGAGCGAGTAGCACAGCATGAAGGAAACTAGCGCAGGGAATCACAGACGGTTGCTGCTGATTGACGACGACCCGAACCTTATTTTGCTAGTCAAAGACTATCTAGAGTTCCGTGGGTACGAAGTTGTCACCGCAGAAAATGGGCGCGAAGCCTTAGAGGTGTTGGAGGGCGAAACTCCAGACATGATCATCTGTGACGTTATGATGCCAGAAATGGATGGCTACGAACTCGTCAGAACCATTCGCCAAGATCCAAAAACTAGTTGGATTCCAGTGTTGTTTCTTTCTGCAAAAGGGCAAAGCCAGGATCGCGTTAAAGGGCTGAACATTGGTGCGGATGTGTATATGGTCAAGCCCTTTGAGCCAGAAGAGTTGGTGGCTCAGGTAGAGTCTTCTCTCAAGCAAGCGTCTCGTTTGATTCAGCACAAGGATGCAAAAGGCGGTGAGAATGCGCCCAAAATTCAAGTGCCGTTTGATGTAGAACTCACGCCTACGGAGTTGCGCGTTGTGCAGTTTGTGGCACGAGGCATGGCAAACCGAGAAATTGCGGAAGAACTCAATGTCAGCCAACGCACGATCGAAAGTCATGTGAGCAACATGCTGGGTAAAACGGGGTTGCACAACCGAACCGAGTTGGCGCGGTGGGCGATCGAAAACAGCATGGCTTGATTGAGCTTTATCCCTTTGATCAATTTTTTGACCTGGTAGAGACATTGGGTAGAGCACGTCTAGGTTGATCGTTTCTTACATGGATGATCTTACATGGATGATTCTATGGCGTTCTGAGGGTTAAGCTTTGTTTACCCTTCAATTCCTGGTTTGGTTTCGTATCACATTATATTTTTGATATTTCTAGCGAGATCCTTGCTGGGACACCTTCTGTATTTGCTCGTTGAAGTAGTCGGTTCGATAGTTCAACTGTTTTGAAACTTCCAACCCTTGCCGAAATGCAGCGATCGCTTCCGGATACGCTTTTTGGGCAAGCTGAATCTGCCCGATTTGGTCAAACGCATCCATGGCACTGTAAGCGTTGTAGGCTTGCTGATCGGCTTGGGCAAGATAGGCGTACACTTGCAGTGCTGCCTCTAGTCGTTCTTCCTTTTGATAGAGTTTGCCTAACTTTTGCAATGCATCGGTCGCGTAGGCAGTTTGAAGCAGCGGTTGTGCTAATTCAAAGGCTTCTCGATACTGCTGTTCTGCAAGATCGAATCGCCCAGTCGCTGCATAGTCATCTGCCAACTGAATCTTTAGGGCTGGAATGAACTGCGCTTGTCCGTTTTGTTGATAAAGATCAAGCAGTTGCTGTTGATAGATAGCTGCTTGGGCGGGTTGTTTGGCTTGATTGTGGACGTAAGCAAGCTGAATCAGATTGATGAATATGCTCTGCTGATCGTTTCTGGCTTGAGCGAGGTTCAGGAGTTGGGTGTAGGTTGCGATCGCGTTTGGGTAGTCAAACCAACTGAGATGAAGTTGCCCAATCGTCGTCAACAAGCTCGCTTCTTGAATGGGATCGTTCTGCGCTCGTGCCTCTGCCAGCATTAGGGTGTAAACCTCCACGGCAAGCCCTGGCGATCGCACCTGCTGGTAGGCAATTCCTAACGCGGCACGGAGTTGCATCTGCTCGGCGGTTCCAGGGTTTTGGGCGGCAGTTTGAATTGCCCGGAGTCGGTTAGTGATCACACGCACCTGTTCGGTTAGGTTTTGCGTCCAAGCTTGATCTCCCACACGACCCAAGGCTTTGATCTCCTCTAACAAGCCTAATGCCCGACGCAAACGCAACTCTCGATTCCAGATCTCAAAGGCGGCAATCGGATCATTAGCTTGCAGTTTTGCCGTTGCTTGCTGGTTTAATTCATCAAGCGATCGAGCTAGCTGCTGTCGCTCTGCCTCAGTGAGGGGGCGCTGTAGACCTCCGGGCAAAAGCGGATCAGGAGCGGTTAACTCTAGGGGGCTGGGAGGAAACTTGTCGCTCTGCTGTTTTCTGGGAGGGATCGCCGGTTGAAGAGACGATTGAGCGATTGGGACATCCACCCCGCTCGCTTGCCCCTCCTGCCCACTCAGCATCAAAAGCCCCACAAAAGCACTGAGCCAAATCCATGGATGGGTGAGATTTCTCACTGCGATCGCTGCTTTTTTGTAACCCACGTTCGTTGATCCTCAACAGTCTAACCACTGCTTTATTATTGCAAATCGTTGAGGGGAAGAATGAGATCAAATTTTTGGTTGAGAGCGACAATAATTTCTTCGGCACAGTCTTTATCTAGAATTTCCAGGTCTTCCTGGGTGTAGTTCATCAGATCTGCGATCGTATGAATCTGCGATCGCTTCAGTGACCCCAACGCCTTCATCGAAAGGTCAAGTGTTTCAACGGAAATCTGATCGAGTGTGTCTTGGGTCATAGTCACTTGGGGTTGTCGCTACCAAAATTGATCTTATCGGGTCATATCCTCATTGGTTGAGGAGATTGGCGACCAAAACTCAGATTGCGTCCTGTTTTAAGAACTATCTATGACTTCAGAACTTAACGGATTAGATTCCGCAAATGCGCTTCTAGGGCTGAGTCCTGTTACAGACTGCCCTACATCTGATCTGGCTCCGCAGGCTGAAGCATTTTGGTCAGAGCCAGACGACGGAGTAGAGGACAACTTTGCAAAACGTCCGACCCTCTCGATTGACCACGAAAAAGAATCTTCAAGCCATTCAGCGTTCTCTATTTTTAACTCGCTGAAATATATCCAGGGCGTTTTACAACGCGATCAGGTTTATATTGTCACCAATTTGGTAGATAGCCAAACACAGATCTTGCGCCAACCTCAAACCGCTTGGACAATTGGGCGCAACCGGGCAGCAGCCTTGCCCCTTCAAGATCGCAATCTTTCCCGTCGCCACGCGGTGTTGCTGTACGTGGCGGGCGATGGATTTTATTTGGTTGACCTAAACAGCATGAACGGTTCTTACATCAACGACCAGCGCGTTCAACAACGGCAGCTTTTACACGATGGCGATCGCATCCGGATCGGCAGCATGGAGTTTTCGTTTTTCCTGAGCGCTGACGATCGAACGCTAGACCCAATTCATCCTGAGGTATTGGCTCGGTTGACAAATCGGGAATTGCGTCCAGCGTTTATCGACTTTTCTGAATTGAAGGAAGAGATTTCATTTAACATCTCAACGCGCTAGAACTGTCTCGCCCAGCCGTGCCACCGTTCGACAATCACTTTGGTTTGGGTAAAGAACTCGATGGCATGGGCACCTTGCCCGTGCAGGTCTCCAAAAAAACTTGCTTTCCAGCCACTAAACGGAAAGAACGCCATCGGAGCCGCTACGCCGATGTTGATGCCAATGTTTCCGGCTTCAGCTTCGTAGCGAAATTGGCGGGCGGCTCCCCCACTGGTGGTGAATAACGATGCCATGTTTCCGTACTGGCTTTGGTTTACCAGCGCGATCGCGTCGTCGATGCTGTCTACATGAATCAAACTCAAGACCGGACCAAAGATCTCAGTTTTGGCTATGCTTCCGGTCGGAACTACATTTTGCAGAATGGTTGGGCGGACGAAATAGCCCTGTTCGTAGCCAGAGATCGTCGGGTGTCGTCCATCTACCAAAACCGTTGCGCCTTCAGTGGTCGCGTGGTGGATCATGCCTTCGATACGAGTTTTGCTTTGAGCGGTGATCACAGGACCCATCTGAATGGTGGGATCGAGTCCATAGCCAACGGTGCGGGCGGCGGCAGCGTCTGCGATCGCAGCTGTAAACGGCTCTTTTGCGGTTCCTACCGTGATGGCGATCGAGGCAGCCAAGCAGCGCTGCCCGGCACAGCCAAAGGCGCTATCTGCCATAATTCGGGTGGTCATAACCATGTCGGCATCGGGGAGCACAATCACCGGATTCTTGGCTCCTCCTTGGCACTGCGATCGCTTGCCGTTGGCGGCGGCGCGGCTATAAACGTACTGTGCGATCGCCGACGACCCCACAAAGCTAACGGCGCGAATGGCGGGATGATCAAGCAAAGCATCGACGGCAGTTTTTGCGCCATTGACGAGATTGACAACGCCCTTTGGCAGATCGATCTGGTGGAGCAGGCAAAACACCTTTTGCAAGGTGAGCGGCACTCGTTCTGACGGTTTGACAATGCAAGTATTGCCGCAGGCGATCGCATAGGGAAGAAACCAAAACGGAATCATGCCCGGAAAATTGAACGGAGTAATGATGGCAACGACACCAAGTGGTTGCCGGATCATGTGTTCGTCAATGCCACGGGCAATATCTTCGGAGTTGTAACCTTGCATCATCATCGGAATGCCGCACGCCACCTCGACATTTTCGATCGCCCGTCGCAATTCACCTTTCGACTCGGCTAAGGTTTTGCCGCATTCGAGGGTAATAGTTTGAGCGAGGTCTTCAAACTGGTCTTCAAGGAGGGCTTTCAGTTTGAATAGGTACTGCACTCGTTCGGTGGCGGGGGTGCGTCGCCAAGCGGCAAAGGCAACGGAGGCAGCTTGAGCCGCGCGATCAACCTCTGCACCCGAAGAGAGGGGAACTTTGCCTAACGCTGTAGTGGTTGCGGGATTGATAATGTCTAAGTAAGTGTCAGTGGTGGGGGTGCACCATGCTCCGTTGATGTAATTTTGTGCCGTCTTTTCGGAAGGGTGCAACGCTGCGATCGCGGAATGGTTCATGTCTTCTCCTCCTCACTCCCTTTCATCTTGCCGCAATCCGTCAGAACGGGGTAAGTCGAGATTGACCGACATTCCATGGAATGTTGGTCAATGGAGAAAGGACTGACCAACGGATCACTAGATCAGCATGGGTCAGCCCAACCTCTAATAATTAGACGAAGGGCAATAGATGGCTCTATGATCCGCCTGGAGAGTGCTGCGGTAGTGCGCTGCGCTGCATCTTCTGCAAATTTTGGTCGGCAACGAGCAGCAGATAGCGCGAGTTCATTTCTGAAAGCATGGCTTCTGATAAATTGGCTTGATCAATTTTGACCCCCAGCATTTTCACGTTGGTCAAGTCCGATCGCGCTAGGTTTGCCCGGCTCAGGTTAGTCCATTGCAAATTTGCGCTGTGCAAAAAAGCTTGCTCTAAGTTAGCGTCTGTTAAATCTGCCCCGGCTAGGTTTGCGCCTTGCAATTTGGCATTACGAAAATTTGAGGCGGCGAGATTGGCTGATTGCAAATTTGCGCCGCTTAACTTGGCGGCACTCAGATTGATCCCTGCTAGATTGAGTCCTTCTAAATCGACCCCGTTTAGGAAAGCGTCTGCCAAATTGGTATCGTTAAGAAATGCGCCTTGAAGAATGGCTCCGCTTAGCCGTGCGCTTTGCAGGTTTGCCCAACTCAGGTTTGCGCCTTGTAGGTTTGCGCCTCGCAGGTTGACGTTAAGAAGTTTTGCGCTACACAAATTGGCACGATGCAGGGTGGCTCCGCGTAAGTTGGCATGGCTTAGATCTGCTCCACTGAGGCGCGATCGCGTGAGGTCTGATTTCACCATAAACGCGCCGTTGAGCTTTGCTTTGGTGAGGTCGGTATCAATCAAGCAGCCTTCGCTCAGTTTGGTAAATTGCAGGTTTGCCCAATTTAAGAAAGCACCGCTCAGGTTGGCTTTTGTGAGAAAAGCTCGACTCAGGTTTGCGCCTGTTAAATTAGCATTTTCCAGGTTGATATCCACGAGCATTGCACCACTTAGATCAATGCTTCTGAGATCGGCTCCTGCAAAATTGCGTTCGCCTCTCTCATACCGTCGGATTAGCTCATTGATATCCATAACATGACTCTAGCTAGGGATAATGACTCATCTGTCGCAAAGGACAGATGTCGCCTCCCTTACTCTAGAGGGTCAAGCTGGGTTTGTAGGGTGCTTGTATTAGTTAAAGTCTGAAAGTAATAGTCCGTAATAATTATTCATCACAGTTTAAGGGGATGCGATCGCGTGCTCTCAAAGTGCCATTATTCCCCAGATCATTGAGGATGAAAAAAGTTGCCGCTCACCGACTGCTTTAGGCGGCGCATCGCCCTCCCCGCGATATCGGTAAATAGCAACTCCCCATACAAAAGCTCTGTTGCATAGCGGGTCGCCTTTTCAGACTTAACGCCGTACTTGTAACACGCGCCTGTCCACTGATAGAACACGCGGGAGAGCTTTAACGCAGCATCAAAGTTAGCGGCAAACTCAGCATGAATTCGAGCAGTGTACTCATCGGGGGCATGGTCTGCCAAACATTGAGCCGCGATCGCACCACTCTTCACAGCGTGCAAAATGCCATCGCCAAAGAGTGGATTGATCAATCCTGCTGCATCGCCAGCGAGCAAAATCCGACCCTCGTGCAACAACTCTTTCCCCCCCCACGTAGGGAGCGGATGCCCACGAAAGCGGATATGATCCGGGTCATACTTCACACCCAGCGCATCCATATAGTCAAAAATTGTCTTCTGCAACTCAGAGCGGAGGCTGCGATCGCTACGCCCATCCTTTTTATCTGGGCGAAATACCCCTGCCCCAATATTTAAATGATCGGCTTTTGGAAACACCCAAGCATAACCGCGTTTCACCGCACCAAACTCTAGATGGGCAATGTCAGAACGTAAGGTTCCATCTCCATCGCCCCATTGGTGAGCCTGTTCGACTTCTAGGGCAAGCGCGATCGCGGGAGTCTTCCTCAATCGGGTCGCCTTGACGGTGATTCCGTTTGCCCCATCTGCGCCAATCACATACCTTGCTTTCGCCACAAACTCGCTTCCCGTTTTGATGCCTTCCGCCCGCACCATCACCCCATCAGGCTCAGACCGCAGCGATCGCACAGCCAACCCATCGCGCACCATTGCCCCCAACTGCACGGCCCGTTGCACCAAAGCATCATCAAAAATAGGGCGTTGCACCATCCACAGCGACAGCGCTTTAGCAGACCCCGGCGGATTAATCGGAGCCAAGTACGGATCATCAAAATTCCAGGTGTGGCGCATAAACGTCACCTCTGACTCAACAAATGCCTCTGGCGCTAAATCATATAATTGGGTTTGGATGCCCGTCGGCATGCCGCCCCCGCACGTTTTGTGACGCGGCAAGATCTGTTTTTCCAGCAACGCAACCTTCAGCCCTGCTCGTGCCGCTTCTGCTGCTGCCATTGCTCCCGCAGGACCGGCTCCACACACGACCACATCATAATTCTGCATAAAATTCGGCAATCGCTAAGTCGCACTCTTTAGCTTAGCTTCAACTTGTCTCCAGCAATTTACCAAATGTTGTCTCCAACTCCTGAATCTCTGATAAAAACCGCTGCTTCTCTTCTTCGCCAATCTTCCACCACTCGCTACGGAGGTTGATGCCCAAAATATATTGCTTTTTAGAACACGCGATCAGCACTGGGATGCCTTGCTCTAAAAGCCGGGAGCCAAGATCATACGCCTGCTCTCGGCGATGCAGGCTAAACCCATGAAATTGAAGAAACATCTCGCCCTGATAGCTAATGCCACTGCACACGCGCCCATCAAACCAAAATTTGAAAAAACGGCAATCTGTTTTGTTTGCTAATAGCAGCTTCATCTAACTTTCTTGCCTTTGGAGATCGCAATGGTGTAAAAACGCAACCTTAGAATTCATGGAAGTGGGGTTTGGTAAGCACAATCTTTTATACAAAGAAATTGTGCCCAATTCCTAAAAGAAAGCCCACTCGTTGGTTCTCATCATTAAGTTTATCTAACGCTTCTTACCCTAAGTATTAGGGACTTTGAACAGAAGATGCTGTTTTTGGAATAAGCTTCTATCATAAGATAGATGATATTTAAATTTCCCCTCCAATAATCGTGCTGTCTTTTGGCTTTAAGGCAAGTGAAACTAAGCTAGACAGATGACCTATAACCAAGCCAGGGACTGTCACATCTAGCCTAATATCAAACCGCGATCGCGAGATAATGGCGTCGTCTGTCAACGTTTGTCTAAGCAGCAAGTCAATGCTTCAGTTCAGATATTTTTTACTTCTTAATTCCTGAATTTCTTAGATCGAGCCTGAATAGCATTTATTATTCCTGGATTTCTTAGATCGAGTTTGAATAGCCTTCATTTAACCTTAATTTAAACAGTATTAATTTAGGGTGCAACGTTGGGTAGCTAATGATATCGCGTATCATTCCATGACTCACTACATAGCAAGAACCTGAGCTAAGGAATATGGATTAGTTAACCGTAATCTTTACCCTCGTCCCCGACCCTTCTCCTTGATGAGGAGGGAGCTAGTATTTTGGTGCCCTCTCCCTGGAAAGAGGGCTGAGGTGACGGAGAACTGGGCTTTATTCGGCTCAGGCTCTAACCTGGCTCCAATGTCGTTGACTGGTTTTCTTGCAAGCTTTCGTAGAGGCTAGATATCTTACTTTGTTTGGTTTTGCGCCACAAATAGAAGCCATCACACTGCCTACCTCACGCAAAACACACATCACCCGTTGTTATTTCACACTAAAAGAAGGGAGCCATGAGACTGAGAGGGGACGAGGGGATTAAATGAAAATTTTAGTCATTGAAGATGAAAAAGATGTTCGGCTAAATATCATCGAAATCCTGGCTTCGGGGGGCTTCGATTCGATCTATGCAGAGAATGGTTTAAAGGGAATTGGGCTGGCTAAAGAGGCGGCTCCAGATCTGATTATTTGCGATATCAAAATGCCCGATTTTGATGGCTACAGCGTCTTGCAAGAACTGCGACAACATCAAGCCACTGCCACAATTCCATTTATCTTTTTAACGGCTAAGGCAGACAAAGCCGAAATCCGCCAAGGCATGAACTTAGGGGCAGATGATTACCTGACAAAACCCTTCCGGCGGGTGGAATTGTTGGATGCGATCGCGGCTCGGCTCAAACGGCACAGTGCCCAACTCGACATTCAAAAAAAGGTGCAAGAACTTCGAGAAATCAACACTCAAAAAGATGATTTTGTGAGTACAATTACTCATGATCTAAGAGCGCCCTTAACGACGATTAAAGTTGCGCTGCAACTGATGGAGGCGATGCCAAACAATCGAAAGCAGTACACAGAAATTGCTCTGACTGCGTGCGATCAAGGAGAAGAACTGATTCAAAATTTGTTGGATTTGTATCAGTTAGAATCTGGCGAAGCCCTAGCTACTCCTGAACCGCTCAATATTAAAGAGCAGTTGCGGAAGATTATTGAATCTTTCCAAGTTCGCGCTCGCACTCATCAACAAGTTTTAACGTTGGATATTCCTGAGGTTTTGCCCGTGATTGTGGCAGATAGCGTTGGCTTGCAAAGAATTTTTGTCGAACTCCTTAATAACGCTTGCAAATACACTCAAAGCCGGGGAGAAATTGTCTTTAAAGTGAGAACAGATCAAACAGTAGATCAAACTCCTGTATTAAAAATTACAATTGCAAACCAAGCAGAGATTCCGATTCGCGATCTTCCTCATATTTTTGATAAGTTTTATCGGGTTCCGGGCAGCGATCGCTGGCAAAAAGGCGGCACCGGGTTGGGGTTGGCATTGGTTAAAAAACTGATCGATCAACTGCAAGGAACAATATATGTAACCAGCCAAAACGGATGGACAGCTTTCAAGATTGAACTTCCCTACGAAACTCTTTAAGCAAACTTCAAATAACGGCGGTAGAAGCGTCTACGTTTTAAGCAAAAATTTAAGAACCGTCATGTATGATGAGCCATGCAGGAAGATGAACAGCGCCAGCTACAGCAACGCAATGCCGAACTAGAACGTCTGGTTCAGACCCTCAAGGCTCAGTTACAGGCGGCTCTGCCTCACGGGTTTGAAGAATCTGCCGCCGCCCTGCGATTTGTGCCAAGTGCTGCCACAACAGAGCCGGTTTTGCCAAACTCGCACCTCTTGCAGGCAGACGATCCGGTATGTGGGCAGGGTTCACCTGTGGAGACGCTCGTTGGGCTAAACGCGCAACACCCTGGGCACGGCACGCCTAATGCACCTTCATTTAACTTAGATTCTGCTCGCTATCAGGCGTTGGTTGAGGATCATCGAGACTTGATTTGTTGCTTTCAAGCCGATGGGACATTGACCTATGCTAATGAAGCATGCTGTCGATACTTTGGTCAACGTTCCACCGATTTGCTGGGGCAAAATTTTTTTGATGTGTTGGCGGCTGCAACCGGCACGGCTTTCTCGGCATCTAGTCTGCGGTTTGAGCATCAGAGCATAAGCTCAGAGGGTCGCATAGGGTGGCATGATTGGACACAAAAGCCGATTTGTGACGCGACTGGCGCGATCGTGGAAATTCAAGCCGTGGGACGAGATATTAGCGATCGCAAGGGGCTAGAAGAATTCCTCGATCGCACGATTCTGACGCTCAACCCACCACTCAATCCCCTGCTCAGCCCTCCTGCTGCCTCAGCGCCAGTCGTTCCCTCCGAATTGCGGCAAGCGCTGATTGCCCAACTGCAAACTGAAATTCTTTGCCGCGAATGGACTCAAGCCTCTCTGCAAGCTAGTGAAGAACGCTATCGCTCGGTCGTAGCTGCCATGCACGAAGGGGTGCTGATGCTCAGCGCTGAAGGGGTGATTCAAACCTGCAACGCGAGCGCGGAAGCCATTCTTGGCTGCACCTCAGAAGACTTGGCGTTCCGCACCATCCTCGAACTAAACTGGCAGGGGATTTGCGAAGACCATTCGCCCTTCGAGATGAGCAACTTTCCGGGACTAGTGACGGCTAAAACGGGGATCGCCTGCTCAGATATCGTCATTGGGCTGCACAAAGCCCATCAGCCGCTTACGTGGATTTCGGTCAACTCTCAGCCGTTGTTTCGCCCTGGAGACCTATTGCCCTATGCGGTGGTGGTTTCATTTTCAGACATTACAGCGCGCAAGTGGATCGAAGCCGATCGCACGCAGTTTCTGCAACGAGAACAAGGCGCACGAGCCGATGCAGAACTGGCACGAGAGCAAATTTCTCAAGTGTTGCAAAGCATTACCGATGGCTTTATTGCGTTTGATCAGCACTCTCGCTTTACCTATGTCAACCATGAAGCTGCCCGTGCCCTCGGCAGATCTGCTCGCGATTTGTTGGGCAAAGTGCTGTGGACAGAGTTTCCCGGTTTTGCTGAAACAAGCGTGGGTCGGCTATATCGCCGAGCGATGAGCGCCAAGCACAACTTCGACGGAACCGCAGAAGGCACGCCGCTAGAGCTAGAAGGCTATTATGCACCGTGGGATGGCTGGTATTCGTTTCGGGCTTACCCTTCTAAATCGGGCGTCTCTCTTTTCTTTCGGAATTTGACCGATTCTGTCCGCACGGCGAACGAGCGAGATCAGGCGCAGGAAGCCCTAAAAGGAGCCTTGCAGCGCCTCAGCTTTCATGTGGATAACTCTCCGTTTGCGGTGATTGAGTGGGATCGCGATTTGCGCGTCACCCGGTGGTCGCGAGAAGCCGAAAACCTGTTGGGCTGGAGTGCCAATGAGGTGCTGGGTAGGCAGTTTGGCAGTTGGAATTTTGTGGTGCGAGAAGATCTCAAAATTGCGGATCATACGATCGCAGAGTTGCTCAACGGGCAAGCGACGCACAATGTTTGCTATAGCCGCAACTACACCAAAACTGGGAACATCGTCCACTGTGAATGGTATAACTCGGTTTTGTTTGATGAGTCGGGGGAACTAGTGTCGATCATGTCGCTGGTGCTGAATGTGGGCGATCGCAAGCAAGCCGAAGAAGAACTGCGGGAAAGTGAGGAGCGCTTCCGCCAGCTTGCTGAGAATATCCAGCAAATTTTTTGGATGTATGACCTAGAAGAGCAGAAGCTGATCTACATCAGCCCTGTGTGTCAGCAGGTGATTGGCTATGAGAATGAGCGCTGTTACGACAAACCGCTAGACTTTTGGCTGGGGCATGTTCGCCAAAACGATTTGCCTCATGTGATGAAGGTCAGTCGGCAAGCGGTGCGGGGCAAACCTGCCGAGGTGATTTTCCGCTTTGTCAAGCCCGATGGCGCGGAACGGTGGCTGTTAGCACGGGCGTTTCCGGTGCGAAATGCTCAGGGGAGAATCTACCGGATTGCCGGAATTGCAGAAGATATTAGCGATCGCAAAGAGCAAGAGCGCCGCCTGCGGTTGCTCGAATCGGTGGTGGTCAATGCCAACGATGCTGTGGTGATCACCGCCGCCGAGCCGGTTGAGCCGCCCGGACCGAAAATTATCTATGTCAATGATGCTTTTACCCGAATGATGGGCTACCGCTCGGACGAAGTGATCGGCAGGACGCCCCGCATTCTCCAAGGACCCAAAACCGATTGGGGCGAATTAAAACATATCCGGACTGCTTTGAAGAATTGGCAACCTGCCCTCGCTGAGCTAGTGAACTATCACAAAGATGGCTCGGAAGTCTGGATCGAACTGAGCATTTTCCCAGTCACAGACCAAACCGGGCACTATACCTACTGGGTGGGGCTGCAACGAGATGTTACCCAGCGCAAGCGCACTGAGGAAGTGCTACAACGGCAAACCTTGCGATCGCAACTGTTTGCCGACATTACCCTCAAGATTCGTCAGTCGCTACAACTTGAGGAAATTCTGCAAACCACGGTGACTGAGGTGAGAAATCTGCTCAAAGCCGATCGCGTCTTAATCTACCGCCTCTTGCCCGATGAGACTGGCATTGTGTGCAATGAAGCCGTGGGCAGCCATTGGGCATCTATGCTGGGCAACACTTATCCCAAAGCCGTGTTTTTTCCGGACTCAGACGCGGCTTACTGCAACAACGTTCAAGCCGTTGAAGACACCGAACAAGAGGTCTCGATCGCGCATAGCGTCGGGTTGTTGCGCGAGATTGGCGTCAAAGCCGAACTGGTTGTGCCCATTGTTCAGCAGCAATCGCTGTGGGGCTTGCTGATCGCCCATCAGTGTGATGACTCGCGAGAATGGTCAGACTTTGAGATCGAACTGCTGCAACAACTCGCCAACCAGGTAGATATTGCCCTCACGCAAAGCCAACTCCTGCAAGCTCAGCGAGAAAGCGAAGAGCGGTTTCGGACGATGGCAAACAGCGCTCCCGTGCTGCTGTGGGTGATCAATACGGCAGGAGAGTGCATTTTCTGCAATCAAAGTCTGCTGGACTTCACAGGCAGCACCTTTGAGCAAGAGCAAGGATCGGGCTGGCACAACACCGTGCATCCGGTGGATTTGCCCTATTGCCGCGCCACCTACGAGCAGGCGTTAGCCACCCGCACCAGTTTTGAGATTGAATATCGGCTGCGGCGCGCAGATGGTGAATATCGCTGGGTGCTAGATCGGGGCGTGCCTCGCTTTATGCCAAACGGTAACTTTGGTGGGCACATTGGTTCCTGTATCGACATCACCGATCGCAAGCAAGCAGAGGTGGAAATGCAGAAAGCCCTGGAAAAAGAACGGGAACTCAGCGAACTAAAATCGCGGTTTGTGTCAACCGCATCTCACGAATTTCGCACGCCGTTGAGCACGATTCTCTCCTCTGCCGATTTGCTGGAATTTTATTTGGGAAATTGCACGGTTGAGAAGCAGCTTGAGCATATTGAGCGGATTCAAGGAGCGGCGTTGAACATGAATAATCTCCTGAGTGATGTGCTGGTGATCGAGCGGGCGGAAGCAAAGTTTGAACCGACAGAGCTAGATTTGCAGGCATTTTGCCAGAAACTGGTGGCAGAAATGCAGTTGAATGATCAAGACCAGCATCACGTTGAGTTGCAGATGCAAGCGTCGGCTGATGACACCCAAGCGTGTATGGACACCAAGCTATTGAGGCAAATTTTGACCAATTTGCTCTCCAATGCCCTTAAATATTCTCCTGTAGGATCAACGGTAACGCTGAGATTGGGGTGCGATCGCACCTCGGCGAGGTTTGAGGTTGCCGATGAAGGAATCGGGATTCCGCCAGAAGATCAAGGGCGGTTGTTTGAGCCATTTCATCGTGGTACAAACGTTGGGGCGGTGTCGGGGAATGGATTGGGGCTGGCGATCGTTAAGCAATCGGTGGATGCGCATGGGGGTCAAGTTGCGATCGCTAGCCACGAGAAAGGTGGAACAACTGTCTGCGTCACCCTACCCCTTCAGCCGGTTCAAAACTATGACCATTTTGAATAATTGATCAGAAAAAGTTTGGCACATTTGCCCCCATCAAGCTCTAAATGCCAACCGGCTCCAAGTTCTAAAGGTCATCGCTTTGGCAACACAAATTTCTCTTCTAAACTCAAACACTGAGGCAAACAGTCTTCTGGATAACTGTTTGTAGAAACAGCCATAAAATTTGGCATTTCTTGCCAACAATGAGTGCAAAACCAATACACTCTTCCTTGAGAAACATGGCGTAAAAGCTTTCTTGAGCAACAGGGGCATTCAGGCATTATATTCAATTCCTATTTTTCAAGACTGAGTTAATAAAGGAGAAGAGTGGTAAATCATGTTCTCTATCTTTCTACTGTTAACAGTAAAGTCTATGGAAATCATCTGCCATAGGGCACTTACCCATTTTTTGGGTGGGTTTCCCTACAGAAAGTATTAACTTTCTCGCTGATTTCTTTGATTGGATATATACATTTCTTTAATTCAATCGGGTGAAACTCTAACAGAGGAAAATAGAGTAAATTGATACCAGCTTTAACTGATTTGAATAGAGAGAATTTATGGCAAGAATTCTTAACAGTGGAGCATAGACGCTCCGTTGCGCTCATCGCGGCTCGAAACCGTTTATAATCCTGATTTCATTGTCTGCTAACAATTTTCACTTATGTTCACGTCTCCCGATTATGCTTATGACATATTTGACTTGCTATTACGGCTTGTTTTAGCGGTGATTGCCGGAGGCAGCGTTGGGTGGGATCGGGAAAAACGTCACAAAGCGGCGGGCTTGCGAACCCATATTCTCGTTAGCTTGGGAGCCGCAATGTTTGTGTTGATTCCCTTGCAATTGGATCTCAACTCCCTAGGAGATAGCGTTAGCCGCACGGTTCAAGGGATTGCCGCAGGCGTGGGCTTTTTGGGGGCAGGAGAAATTTTACATACGCAGCGTCATGGCTCAGAAGAGCAACGAGCCAAAGGCTTGACCTCTGCCGCCGCGATTTGGGTGACGGCTGCCCTCGGTGCGGTAGCGGGATGCGGCTTATGGAAACTGACGATCGCAGGCATTATTTTCACCCTTATAACGTTGGCAGGCTTGAAAAAAGTGGAGCAATGGTCGTTTAGGCGGCGGTACGACGATCCAGAAAATTGACCAAAACGATGCAGAATATAGCAGTGGGAAAATACCGAGAAACTCTGCTAGGTGTTGTCGAACGAGTCAAAGTGAATGAATCGGGAAATTTCTACGAATAGCGCCTATGACCAGGGAGCGCCGCGCGATCGCGGTTGGGTTGATCCTGCGTGGGCGGTGGGGCTGCTGCTGAGCGCAGTGATTTTGCTCACCGTCAATTTGGGGAGTTTGCCTCTGCGAGACTGGGACGAAGGCATTGTCGCCCAAATTGCGCGGGAAATGGTGCGATCGCCGGGTGAGGCGCTCCTGTGGCTGTATCCCAAAGAGCTAAGCGGCAATCCCTATTTCAACAAGCCGCCGCTGATCCATTGGCTGGTGGCACTCAGCTACCGAGTGGGCGGTATGAGTGAATGGACTTCTCGCTTACCCGGTGCGGTGCTAACGGCGCTATCGGTGCCGGTGGTGTATGGCATTGGGCGAGAAGTCTTTTTCCGGCGATCGCCAGCAGTGCTTGCCGCGCTGGTCTATCTCACGTCGCTACCTGTGATTCGGAATGGGCGCTTGGCGATGCTAGATGGCGCGGTGCTGTGCTGGTTTACGTTGATGATGTGGTTTGTGCTGCGATCGCGGCGAGATTTGCGCTGGGGACTCGGCATCGGGATCAGTTTTGGGCTAATTTGTCTGACGAAAGGAATGTTAGGGGTGCTGCTCGGTGCGATCGCGCTGGGGTTTCTTGCGTGGGATACCCCACGAGTCTTAGCATCCCGATATCTATGGGGCGGGTTTTTTCTAGGTTGCGTTCCGGTTGCCCTGTGGTATGGCGCTCAGATTCAGCATTATGGGCAACTCTTTATTGAGACGCATTTGCTCGACCAATCGCTGAAGCGCATTTCTGATCAGGTCAGCAACAATCGGGGGGCGATTTGGTTTTACGGGCTAGACATTCTCAAGAATGGCGTTCCGTGGGTGCTGTTTCTTCCCGCTGGATTTCGCTACGCCTGGGAGCATCGCAACTTGGGGTGGGCAAAGCTCGTGTTGGTTTGGGCAGGCGTTTATTTTCTTGTGATTTCGGTGATGCAAACCAAGTTGCCTTGGTATAGTTTGCCGCTCTACCCGGCATTTGCCCTCGTGGTTGGAGCGCAGATCAACCGCCTGTGGACACCACTCCTGGCAGATCTGAGGCACGATCGCGCTATTCCTCAGGCTCGGATCTGGGCAACTTGGTTTACGGTGCTGGCGATCGCAGCGTGGGGGCTTTGGGCGTTTTACACGTTCTCGCCTCAAGCCGAGGTAGATCTACAGCTAATTTTTGCAACGCTGGCGTTTACCCTCACCGTCACCGCCATTTTAATTCTGCGGCACGATACTCAATTTGTTGCGGTTCTAATTTGGGGCATGTATCTGACGCTGTTAACGTTTGTGATGTCAGACAATTGGGTTTGGGAGCTACAGGAAGCCTATCCCGTCAAGCCTGTAGCGGCAATGATTCGCCAATATACCCCCCAAAAACAGGTGATTTACACGTCCTACCCCTACAATCGCCCCTCCCTCAATTTTTATAGCGATCGCCAGGTTGTACCGGTCTCAAAAGCTGAGATTCAAAAGCATTGGCGCGAGGGCGTCCATCCTTACTTTTTAGTGGAACCTGACTGGCTAAAAACGCTGCCTCAAAAGGAGCAACAGGTGTTGGGCACAAAACAAGGGTGGGCTCTGGTGGCGCGGCGGCATCCGTCGGGGTGATTCTGCCCCGCCCCCAACTGGAGATTGCTTCGCAGAGCCTGCGGCTACGGGCTTGTAGGCGAAAGTTCCTTGAAGGGTACCGGGAGAGTGATTGGGCTTCTTCAGCCCGTTTCAACGAACTCTCCTTTATTAAAGTGAGTTCTGGATTAAGAGAGGGCAGAGGCAAGTACGCTGAAAATAACCAAACACTTCAGCCACCGTTTAGGTTAGTCCACCTGAAACCCCACCCTTCAAGAGTTTACCTACCTTAATCCTGCTACACGCCCACTGGGTATTACAAAGGGCGGGAAACTACCTGCATACACTTGTGAATTGAGTAGTACTGCCGAACCCATAATCATGTCTGTAGTACTCGGTGTTGATGGCGCATCGCAAGCAATGCGCTGATAGACGGCAACTCTATCATTAGTGGCTGTGATTATAACACTTGCTGCAATAGTTGCATTTGAAGGAGTAAGAAAAAATACAACAGGAGTCGGACGTAGCCCTCCTAAAGCAATAGGTGCTCTTCCTGCTGAACTATTCTTAGCTACATCAATATAGCCAATAATTTGGTGTGCAAAAGAGCTTAGGTAGATTGTACCAGTAGTGAATTTCGCTTCATGAAAAGAACTAAGACCGTAGTAATCTCGCTGCGTAATTTGCCCTTGTGAATTGACTACGATTACCTCAATTGCGCCTACAGCATCAGGGACAATGCCTCTATGAATTGTTGAAGACGTGCTGGTTGCTATTTCTCGGACTCTTGAGGGAAACCAAGTTGTATTCTCTATCTTACCAACACTATCAAGTGCAAAGTTTTGAAATGCACGTCCCATTGTATTGGAATCTAAACTAAATCCTAATGCTGCTCCTCGTAATTCAATATGATTCTTGTTTAGAGGAAGACCATTTGTAGGGGCACACGATTGTTGCGTAATTTGAGCTTGAGTTAGTGATTGCGCTAGTAATGAACGGCTTGCAAGAGTTTGGTATCCAAGTATCCCGACAAGCAAGGAGAGAAGAGCGCGGTAGGCTGCGAATTTAAGCATGCACCGTCTTTTTTGTGTTGTATGAAAGAAGACAACTAACAATAGTTGAAATTAAATATATAGCGTCTCTAGCTCTAGTGAGGCACGATTCCACCGCTGAAAGCCTTACTCTGAAATGCTCAGGCATACCTCATTTCGAGAGGAGGCGCTATAATACAGCAATTTGCGCTTCAAGCAAGCAAAAGAAACCATCATGCTTTGAGCATAAACTACTGTATTCAAGACTCAATACTCAAGGTCAAAATAAAGTTGATTAATATTGACCTTCACTTCTCATTTTTTCAAGCTGCTTCATAAGTCTTTCATCCTCTTGCTTAAGCTCTTCTTCCGTTCTTCTTTCTAGGGCGTGCTTAGTTTCCCTCTCCTTCCTTATTTCTTTCTCTATTTCTTCTCTTTCTTTCGGTGCTTTTTTCGCTAACTCCCTAGCTTGATCTTCATTTCGTTTCTGCTGAGCTTTTTCGTCACGCTCTTCAATTTCTTTCCATATTTCATCAGGTAATTTGATAGGCTTTACTTCAGAAGCTCTGTTCTCTTTTGAATCTTTGTCTGGTTTTTGTGCCATCGGTTCAACCTCGCTGATTCCAGATTTGTTTGCATTTATAAAGCCAGCAAAAAATACGATTATAGACGAGGCAATAGATAAGGCTAAGATTAGCTTGATTGTCTTTGAAGCTAGCATGGGTTTAAATCGTCTAAGAAATACACCTGACCCTATAATATTAATCCTCGAACGAGACATCGGCAGAGATGTTCCGTATTTCTTCAGGAAGTTTTATGCTGTCGCGCCTGGAATTGATTCGATCGAAATCTGACTGACAAGCAGGAAAAAATGTTGCTTCAATAATGAGTTAGGGGAACTGCTCAGTCTCACCCTAACTCTCCGGTGAATTTCTTGGTCAATCTAGTTCTTCGGTTGATTGCCTACTGCCATCAACCGAAGAACCATTGCCTCAATTGGAGTTCGCTTTACCGCAAGCGGCTTAACCGAAACTGGCGTTTGATTAGCCCATAGCCACAGGCTCTGCAAAGTAATCTTGAGTTCAGAGCGGGGTAGAAACGACGGGAAGGATGGTGCCAAACTCACGTTAACATTACCCATCTGTTGCCAAGCTCAAATCCCTTGTTTCGGTTCGGCTTTGAAAAACGTGGCAATCACCAAGCAAATAATGCCGACGTTGATAAACACATCGGCTAAGTTAAAAATCGGAAAATTGATCAGTCGAACATCAATAAAATCGATCACATGACCCAACACAAAGCGATCGATGCCGTTCCCCAACGCGCCGCTTAAAATAAACCCATAGCCAAACTGCTCCCACCTGGGAAACCGAGGACCAAACCACGCCATCGCCATCAAGCCAATGCTCACGGCTAAAGAAAGCCACCGCAACCACAGGCTACCCGAAAATAAACTAAATGCCGCGCCTTTGTTCACCACATAGGTAAAGTGAAAAACGCCGGGGATCACCGGAATAGATTGCAGTAAAACCAGCGTTTTGACCACCCAAAGTTTGGTGATTCGATCGAGAATGAGTCCTGCGATCGCGGCGATCCAAAAAAAGCGATTTTTGAGCATGAATTAGTAAAACATGACACGTCTAAGAACATAGGCAAGCACTGCGATCGCGCAAATCACCGCCACCTGCCCTGGGAGTAGCGTAACAGAATACATCATCAGCGCTTTGGTCAAGGGCACAGAGGCAGCATCAAGCCAATTTAGGAGATAACTCAATAGTAGATAACTAATGCCCACCGTGTGCACCACCATCAAGCCACACAGTCCACTAAAGGCGAGAGACTCTAAACGAGGCGGCGCTTTGAATGCGATGTATCCACAGATCCACGCCGCCGGAACAAATCCCAGCAAATACCCAAAAGTCGGCTCTGTCAAATAGTCCAGCCCGCCGCCCTGCGAGAAGACTTCAAACCCAGCTAAACCCAGCGCCAAATAAGCAATCTGAGACATGACCGCCGCATTCTGACCGCCAAGGCAGCCAACTAGCATCACAGCGCCGGTCTGATAACTCACCCCCAAAAAGTGCAGGGGAACTTGACCATTCGCCCACGTCCAAGGCAATCCGGTAGTAGAGGCTTTTAATAACGTCCCTCCGATCGTCAGCAACAGCCCAATCAACGCCCACAACAACTCAGTCAGCGTAATCTTAAAACGCTGGGGCTTAGCAGGAGGAGTGCGGCGGCGGCGAGAAGGAGACGGTCTCATGGTCATGGCATTGTACACCACGGGTTAGCAAATGAAAGCTGGGAAAAATTCTTTAATTCCAAACAACTGTATTGCTTTGGGCGACTCAATCGTTGATGATCAGAAACTGTAGTTGTTCATCGCGCTCATGGTTGCCAGCTTCACCACGCTTGACCGAATTCGCCAACTTTATCAACAACCATTGCCCGATCTGCTGTTTGAAGCCCAACGGGTACATCGCGCTCACCATGACCCCTCTATGGTGCAGATGTGTACCTTGAGCAGTATTAAAACGGGGGCGTGCCCGGAAGATTGCGGTTACTGCGCTCAGAGTGTACATCACAACACCGGGCTTCAGCCAGAACCGTTGATGAATTTAACCGAGGTTTTGGCTGACGCAAAAGCAGCAAAGCGTGCGGGTTCGACTCGGTTTTGCATGGGGGCGGCGTGGCGAGAGGTGCGCGATGGGGCACAGTTTGATCGGGTGCTAGAGATGGTGCGGCAAGTTGCGGCATTAGAGCTAGAGGTGTGCTGCACGTTGGGGATGCTAAAACCCCATCAGGCAGAGCAACTCAAAGCAGCAGGGCTGACGGCTTACAATCATAACCTCGACACGTCACCGAGTTATTACGACAAAATTATCTCTACTCGCACCTATCAAGATCGCTTAGATACGATTCGAGCGGTAAGCAATGCTGGAATTTCGGTCTGCTGTGGCGGTATTTTGGGATTAGGAGAATCGGTGAGCGATCGCTTAGAAATGCTCGAAACACTTTGCAAATTTGATCCGCCACCAGAGTCGATTCCGATCAATTATTTGATACCGATTCCCGGAACGCCGCTAGAGAATGCCCCAGCGATCGATCCGTTTGACATGGTGCGAATGATCGCCACAACCCGAATTCTGTTTCCAGCAGCAATGGTGCGGCTCTCGGCAGGTCGAACCGAAATGAGCGATGAACTGCAAGCGATGTGCTTTTTAGCAGGGGCAAATTCGATTTTTACGGGGGCGAAACTGTTGACAGCGGCAAACCCAGCGCGATCGCACGATGAACAACTGCTCGATCGTCTAGGCATGGTTCCCAAACCGCTTTAAGCCCCGTCTTGGGGTGCCTCCTTCTGTTGACCTACCTGTTTGATTTCATCCCTCTGTGCTCTCATCCCTCTGTGATCTCATACCTCTTTGAGCACACGGCAAGGATTGCCTGCTGCACTGACGTTGGCTGGCATATTTTTAGTGACAACGCTGCCTGCGCCAATGGTAGTATTATCTCCAATCGTCACTCCTGGGCAAACGATCGCGCCGCCGCCGATCCAAACATTGTTCCCAATCACGATCGGGGCAGCCATTTCTAAACCTGATCTCCTCAGTTCTGGGTTTAGTGGATGATATGCCGTGTAAATCTGAACTTTAGGAGCAAGCAACACATTGCTTCCTAGATAGACGGTGTTGCAATCTAAGATGACGCAATCGTAATTAATAAACAGGTTTTCTTTAGCGTAGATATGACAGCCATAATCACAGCGAAACGGTGGCTTTACTTCAAAGTTTTGACCGATTGAACCAAAAAGAGCGTGGATCATCTCGCGCCTTTTTTCGATCTCGCTGGGCAAAGAAGAGTTGAACACATGTAAGAAGGTTTGTGCTTGTGCCTGCATTCTTTCAAGTTCAGGATCAAGCGCGATATATGGCTCATTTGCTAACATCTTTTCTCTTGCAGTTTTCTCCATCTATCGACGAGGTGTTGCTAAAATTCACGCCAAATTTTAGCTTACTTAAAGCTGCGATCGCGAGACCTGGAGGGGCGAGATCGTCCGCGCACATCTCCAGTCCCATGAATTGACGTTTATTTCAAACGGCTGTAATGTTTACCCTCTACTACCTGATACGGTTTCTAACTGTTGCTTCTTGATCAGCAGGGTTTAAATTTTGTTTGTGCACAGTAGAAGAAGGTGGCTTCGAGCCTGGAGCAGATTTCCAGACAGATTGACCCGTCAGCATCTCAACAACATCCATTCCGTTGCCGATCACCCCCGGAACGCTAGGATAACCCGCACTCGCGCCAACAAAGAAGAGGTTTGGCAACTCGGTTTTGTAACCCAGGCGATTTAAGCCGACTTGCTTGGGGATCAGCTTAGCACCGTAAATATTGCCTTGGGGCTGCCCAAGATAAAACTCGCTGGTGGTTGGTGTTCCATAAACTTTCATGCGGGTGTAGCGATCGATATCAGGAATCAAATCTTTTACACTCCGCATGATCTGCTGATAAACCTCACGCTTCCTGGCTTTGTAGGCTTTCGGATCGGTTGTGTGGAGACGCTCGAAGGGGTGATAAGGGCACACCGTTGCGATTTCTAGCACATGATGCCCTGGGGGAGCCATGCCCGGTTCACTGGATTTCATGGTTGGGCAAGATAGGAAGATCCACGGGTGATCAAGCTTGCCTTCTAGCTGTTGTTGATATTCTCGATTGAGATCTCCGGTTGGGTAGTACCAGATGTTCCAGTTTCCGATCCCATAGTGTTGTGGATCAAAGCGCTCATCCAATCCCAAATAGATATTGAAAGCGCTTGCAGAATACTCATAATTAGTGAGTCGTTTGCGTTCTCGATCGCTGAGTGCTTTGCCATCTTGAATTAACTGCACCGTGAGTTTTGGATCGAGATCGCTAATGTAGGCTTTCTTGGCTTCGTAAACGTTTTGCTCGGCAATCACACCTGTGATTTTCCCTTGGTTAACTTGAATCTGCTCAACAGGGGCGGAAAATTTAACCACACCTCCCCCTGCTGTGATCGCTTCGACGATCGTATCGACAAACTGTTTGAAGTGATGTTGAGGATAGTAAGCGCCCTCGGAATAGTCCCACACGAGGGAGGTATGGGTCATCAGGGCGATCTCGTTAGGAGGCAAAGCATAGTCACCGCTTTGTCCTGCTAAGACGGCTTGTAACTTGGGCGAAAGTCCGACGCGATCGTACAAATCTTGCAGCGTCCAATTCCGCTTTTGAAAGAGGTTCCAATACTTTGGCAGCTTTAGCCAGTCTGTCCATTTTTGGTTGTACCAATGGATTTCGTGGACAAGCTGACGCACGTCTTGATGGAGGCGTTTAATTTCATCGCAATAGCGATCGATGGCGGTCGATTCTTCGGGGAAGGTAGAGAGCAAGCGTTGGCGAAGATTTTCCCATCCGAGGGGAATGTTGAAATCGGCATCGGGAGTAATGACCCGATCAATGCAGTCTGGGTCAAGCGAATTGAAGGACACATCTCGCTCGATATAGTTGAGAAATTGGGTGATTGTTTGTCCGCGATCGCACTGGGAAATGTAGTGAACATCGGCACAAAAGCGGTATTGCCCATAATCAAAAGTGTGACAGCAACCGCCCGGCAGATAATGTTTTTCTAAAACCAAAACCCGGTTGCCTTGCCGCGTTAAACAAGCGGCGGTCGAGAGTCCACCGAGTCCTGCGCCCAAAATTACATAATCAAAGCTTTCCATAGAGACCTCTAACTAAGTGTCAATTTGAATGTTTGTCAGGGTTAGTTGTCACGAGTGATTTGTCATTACCGTTTGGAAAAGAGAAGGTTTGAAAAAGAATCGCTCTGTTGAGCAACGACGAAGCAGCGTGGGATAAATTCATCCACAAACATCAATTCACAAACATCAATCCACAACATTGAATAGGTGAATGCTGCATCCATCTTGAATTGATCAAACAATCAATAAAACTGCCGATGAGACTGCGGTGCCTTCGGTTGAGTAAAGCTGTTCGCAGCATTTCACTCGTGCTGAGTGGGATCAGACGCACCTTGGCAGTTAAGATTTTGTGGAACATGTATTGTGACCGCAACCCGTGATTGCAGCGGTTTGCAGGTTAACACCTCTTAATTTTTAGTTTTAAAACAAGAAGTTGAGGAACTTGTGAAGATGCAACAATTCTGCTTGCAGAACACATTTAAACTCGATTTCAATTCTGTTAGCCATCGTCGCTTCTTAGAGAATGATGCAATAATTCTGCTTGCAGGATAGATTTGAACCAATGATGCAATTTCTTAAAGGCTTTCTTGCTAGCCTCACCAACCCCAGATTTGCCCCTACCGCATTCAAAGTGGCACTGGTAATTGGGACGCTTTTGCTGGTGCTAAATCATGGTCGTGCGCTGATTGATGGACAGATGAGCCGCGATCGCTGGATTTCTGCAATGCTTACTTATTGTGTGCCCTATTTCGTCAGCATTCACGGACAATATACCAGTGCCGCTCAGCGATCGCGCCGTTGAAACGGGTTAGTAAAATTGTTATCTTTGCCTTCGATGGGAGATCGCAACCCTATCCACCGTGCGGCTTGATCCGTTCTATACTGGTAGATTCCAAGCAGAGGTTGTTCTATGGTAAGCGAAGTTAGAACCGTTACAGGACGGGGAATTCCCCTCGTTGGAAATGATATTGATACCGATCGGATTATTCCGGCTCGGTTTTTGCGGGCGGTCACATTTGATGGATTGGGCGAACAGGTCTTTGCCGACGATCGTGCTCAACGAGGCGGACAGCACCCCTTTGATTTGCCACACTATCAAGGCGCAATGGTGTTGGTTGTGAACGGTAACTTTGGGTGTGGATCGAGCCGCGAACATGCGCCTCAAGCGATCGCAAAGTGGGGCATCCGCGCGATCGTTGGAGAGAGCTTTGCCGAAATCTTTTTTGGCAACTGTGTCGCTCTTGGGCTTCCCTGTGTAACCGCCGATCCCAGCGTGACGAAACACCTACAAGAACGGCTGAGTGCGAATCCTCAAGCTCAAATCACGGTAGATCTTGAGACGATGCAAGTTACCTGTGAAGGCGTCGTGGCTCCCGTGGCGATGGGCGAAGGGTCTCGTCAAATGTTTGTGGCTGGCACCTGGGATGCCTGCGGTCAGTTGGTGGCGCAAGCCGATCAGATTAGCGCTACAGCGGCTCGGTTGCCCTATGTCCGGTGGAGTGTTGCTTCATGATTGTGGTGTTGATGGGCGTTGCTGGCTCTGGCAAAACGACGATCGGCAAACAGCTTGCAAATGCCCTAGAGTGTGACTTTATTGATGGAGACAAGCTTCATCCTCAAGCCAATATCGACAAAATGAGCCAGGGCATTCCGCTTGGCGATGCCGATCGCCAGCCATGGTTAGAAACGATGCGATCGCTGATCGCCCATAGACTTGAGAGCAACACGAATCTCGTTTTAGCCTGTTCTGCTCTAAAAGCTAAGTATCGATCGCACCTAAAACAAGACTGCGATCAGGTTAGGCTTGTTTACCTCAAAGCGCCTGAGGCATTGTTGAAAGAACGCATGGAGCGGCGCGAGGGTCATTTTATGCCGCTTACGCTGTTGCAGAGTCAGCTTCAAACTTTAGAAGAACCCATCGATGCGATCGTAGTCAATGTCGATCAGCCTGTAACGCACGTAGTCGATCAGATTCATCAAGCGCTGAGACCATAAACGACGCCTGTGGCAAGGCTTTACCTAGAAAATGCTTTCCCAAGAACGCTTCACCTACAAGAATGATGGCGAATCTTAGCTCCAGCGCTGAAACGGATGCTTCGCTAAGTTGGCATTGTAGTAACGCAAATCCCCAGAAACTTCTTGCCCAACCCAAGAGGGCAACGCGATCGCTTGAGTCTCAGTCTCCAATTCCACTTCGGCTATAACCAGCCCCTGGTTTTCTCCTAAAAATTCATCGACCTCCCACAACACGCTATCTAAGCGGATACGATAACGATATTTTTCAATCAGAGGCGGTTCGCAAATCGTGTCTAGCAGTTGGGTGGCATCATCTACCGGAATCGGATATTCAAACTCTGCTCGGCTGATGCCTTGAGTTTTCCCTTTGATCGTTAAATAGCCTTGCTGTCCGACGATTCTCACTCTCACTGTTCGTCCATCGGTAGATGGAATGTAGCCTTGACGATAGAGCGTCCCCGTTGCCAAGGTGCGCCACGCGTCGCTGCTGATTAAGAATTTACGCTCAATTTCCATCATTGATGTGCGCTTGGACTAGTGTGCTGAAATTGGTGTGCTTGGACTGGTGTGCTGAAATTGGTGTGCTTGAATCGTGCAATTTCAGCTTGTTTGGTTGCGTAGAAATAAAAAGGCTTCGATTTCTGCGGGGCTGGGCTGAGCCGCGATCGCGCCCCGCCGCACCGTCGTTAGCGCCCCTGCCGCATTTGCGTACTCCACAATTTGCCGAGCCACCTGCGGATCTCTAATCTCGTGCAAGTTGTGCTGACAAAGCTGATGGACAAACCCCGCCAAAAAGCAATCTCCGGCACCCGTTGTGTCTTCAACCTCAACCTCAAAGGTCGGAACCGTCCCTTCGTTTGCACTGAGGCAATAGGCTGAGCCGTGTTCGCCCTTGGTAACCAGCACCCCCTCGACCGAGCCAAGCCGATACGCGATCGCGCCTGGGTCGGTGGTGTCAAACAGCCACTCAGCTTCTTCCTCGGATAGCTTCAGAAAATCGATACGCTTGATCATCTCATGAATCAGCGAGGGAGCCATGTCTGGCTCGTGCCAAAACACCGGACGCCAGTTGACATCTAGCACCACCTTGACAAAGAATTGTTCGGCGAGAGACAGGGCTTGCGCGATCGCGGCTCGGCTTTCGGGATACGCTAACTCCAACGTGCCGAGCACCAAGTAATCCGCTTGCTGAAACAACTCTACGGGTAGATGTGCCGCTTGAAGATGCGTATCGGCAAATGCATCTGACGATCGCTCATTGCCAAATGCCACGAAACTGCGATCGCCAGTGTGCGATCGCAGCACAAGTACCGTGCGCGTCGGAGCCTGAGGATGATATTGCACTCCGGTCGTGTTTACCCCAAGGGTTTGCAGCAAATCAACCAGCGATCGCCCTGCTTCATCTTCGCCGACGCATCCCACAAATGCCGATGGAGTGCCTAATTTCGCCAAAGCGCAGGCAACGTTTGCAGGGGCACCACCGGGGTAGGAAGTCCACGATGTGACCGATTCAAGAGGAGATCCAGGTTGATTTGAAATACAGTCGAATAAGATTTCGCCGAGGCAGATTACACGAGGATTCAGCACAGACGTTTCCTTGAAGTGTCCTCTATAGTTTATTTGCCCCGATTGCTCTAAACCTAAAGAAACTCTTAATTCCTCCGTTTGTTGACTGCCTAAATGTCTCTCGCTTTGTCGTGGAGTTTGCTGTTCAAATACAACAACGGCGCACCGAGGGCAACCACTGCAATTCCGACCGTTGCCCCAATGCCGGTATACACCACGCTGGAATAGAGCAAATAGACGCAGAACCCGCAGAAAACAATCGGTGTAATCGGGTAGAAGGGAACCCGAAAGGGGCGCGATCGCTGGGGTTCCCGAAACCGCAGTACGATGAGCGAAATGCCACTTAATAGAAAGAAGAACCAAAACACAGGGGCAGTGTAGTCAACCATTGTTTCAAAGCCGTTTCGAGTAAATGTGCCTAACCCCACTAAAAACAGCGCGATCGCACCCTGGGCAATCAGCGCTGTTGTGGGAGTACTTGAGGCAGACTGCCAGCGACCTAGAGACCGGAACAGGAGAATGTCTTGCCCCAAGGCATAGTTTGTTCGGGCCCCGGTAAAGATGGTGGCATTGAGGGAACCCAAGGCACAAATCACAACTAAAAGACTGAGAAAGATTGCCCCTGGTTCTCCAAATACTTGCCGCATCAGTTGGGCACCGACCGCCTGAGATTCCGCCATGCCATCTAGCCCCAACCCACGTAGATACGCCAGATTAATCAGCAAATAAAGGGCAGTGATGATGCCCAAGCTCCAGAGCAGCGATCGCACAATATTCCGTTCCCCATCGCGAATCTCTGCGGAAATATAAGCCGCTTCATTCCACCCGCCATACGACAAGAGAACAAAAAGCATAGCCGATCCCCACGTTCCAGTTGATGGAGCTACCACCTGCGGACTAATAGGAGCGCTACTTAAAAACAATCCAACTACGATTACAGAAGCCAACCCTAGCACTGTTGCAATTGTCAATGCATTCTGCATCGTTTTGCCTTGATGCAATCCTATGATATTAAGAATGCTGAAAAAAATAATAACCAACGCTGCATAGATTGATGATGATGAAGCCCCAAGCCGCCAAAGTTGGGACGCATAATCGCCAAAAACAAAGGCTAATAGGGCAATCGATCCAGTTTGGATCACTGCCATCCGCGCCCAAGCAAACAAAAATGCCAGGTTTTGCCCAAATGCCCGCTTAAGAAAATAGTAGTTTCCACCAACGTGAGGATAGGCTGTAGAAAGTTCGGCGTAGCACAGTGCCCCAAACAAAGATACGATACCCCCCGCCAGCCAAATCAACAGCACCATGGTTGCGCCATTGGCATTGGCAGCCACAAGACTCGGCGTTTCAAAAATACCTGCCCCAATCACAATCCCGACAATCAATGCGATCGCATCTGCCGAACTAAGAGTTGGTCTGGGGGCTGCGGCTTGCTCCATTGAGGCAATCTTCACCCGACCAAAATTTTCAGATTTACTCACAACTGCACCTTATATCGGTTTCACCTTCTTCGGTTTAAGTAGACTGCAACCTGTCAGCTAGCAGGAGTGCCAGGTTGTGGGAGTGCAAAGCCTTAGCACACACTTTTAAGTGAGTCCCCACAATTGTTTGGGACTCACTCAACTAGCTCAAGTCAAATTCAACGCAGTCTTTAGAGACTTACCAGCACATCAAGCAATGCAAGAGTTATAGGTTGAAATTCGGAGGCAAAAGAATTTGATCAATGACGTGAATCACACCATTACTTGCCACCAGATCAGGCTGAGTGACTGTGGCTTCCCCAACTCTAACCTGATTAGCTTGCGGTACTTGAATATCAACCGAGTTGCCTGCCACAGTCTGCACCGAGCCGGGTTGAATTTGCGCCGCCGTCAGCCGTTGCCCTTGGACGACATGATTGGTCAACACCTGACGAAGGACTTGGCGGTTTTCAGGCTGTAGAAGGCGCTGACGAGTTTCAGCCGGAACTGCATTAAAAGCTTCGTTAGAGGGCGCAAACACTGTGAACGGACCATCCCCGTCTAACGTGTCCCCCAGATCGGCTTCACCAACCACAGAAGCAAAGGTGCTCAGGGATGGGTTCGCCTGTGCCACTTCTACAATATTGTCACCCGTCTGAGCAGCACCTGTAGTCGGGGCTGGGGTTGTTTCTGGAGTGGTTGCGATGGGAGACTCTGGAGCCGGTTGCACGGCTTCGGGTGTTTGCGTTGTGGGGGTGGCACATGCCGCCACGATCGGCAAAAGAGCAAGGCTAGCTACGATACCCTTAGATGACTTTGAAACCAGGGTCTGAAAAGATGTGACTAAACTAACGTGACTAGAACGGTTCATGACGAATCTCCTAAATTTCAACAAAAGACTTAAGACGCGGATCGAAAAGATTTTTGACCATCCATCCGCCTATGGTAGCTGGCTGAAGATAACTGAGTTATGCAATTTATACAGCAACTACAACAGTAATGAAATCACAAAAGAAGAATAAATTCACCTGCCATAAGTTACATAAAACGCAACATGTCGCTCTTGCTTTTGAATGGCAACTGGAAATCCCTCGATGATAGAACTGCGATTACCGTAAATTCTCAGGAATAGTTTCAGGAACAGTCCAATAATAAACGGTGCGTCCATTAACTTGGCGGACTTGCTCAGGCTTCCAGTTGCCCATATCAAAGGCATGGGAGACGATTCGAGTTCCGGGTTTCAGTTCGCTGAAGAGTTTGGGGCGCAGTCTTTGGTTGACTTCTGGCAACAGATAAAGTGTTACAACAGTTGCTTCTCGTAAGTCAGTTTGAAACAGATCTTGCTGGCGAAACTCCACGCGATCGGTAACTCCAGCAGTCTGAGCATTCGCGTTGGCTTCTGCAACCCGTTCTGGATCGATATCAACACCAACTCCACGAGTGCCAAACTTTTGAGCGGCAGTAATCACAATGCGCCCATCACCACTGCCAAGATCGTAGAGCACGTCATTTGGACCCACATTTGCCAGTTGCAGCATCTCATTCACCACCTCTTGGGGAGTGGGAACATAGGGCACGTCTTTTTGGACTTGGGGAGAGGCAGTCGCAGGCTGAGTAGGAGTGGCTTGAGTTCCTGCATCAAACGTGCGATCTTGGGTGCAGCCTGCTGCGAGCAAACCAACCAAGCCAAATCCAGCAATCAAAACCTTCAGCGATCGCTGGGGTGGTGTGTGGCAGAATCGTGAGGTGTTCATAAGGCAATTTCCAAACGGGATAGACAACTATTTTGAAACAATGTTGTTTGAAACAATGTTGACAATTTTTGTAGACGGTAATTCATGGCTGGTCTAGTGTCTAGAATCGAAGGTAAATGTGACATAGAAATGACAAAATGACGATTTTTAGGCATTTCTATCTATGGTCGTAGTTCTCCCGACTGAGTAAAAGTCCAATCTGGGACTAATCTGGATTAGTGATGCTTCTTTGGGATGAGACGGCTGTTGATGCAGTCTTAGGACACCAGACCTCTCAACAATTTTCAGTACTTTATTTGTAGTTATTTTTAGGGTTATTGATGATGCGATCGCAGGTTTTAAGTCAAATTCTGCTGTTTTTAGAACGCCTGTTGATTCACACGGTAAAATCTAAATTTTAATTAAATTGCAACAGTTCACTTCACGCCATCAATAATCGCACGATTGGTTTCTGCAAACGCTATGAGTTACTTTCGTCCTACGATCGCAGCTATGAAGGGGTATATTCCAGGCGAACAGCCCAAACCTGGAACGTCGATCATCAAACTCAACACCAACGAAAATCCCTATCCGCCTTCTCCTCAAGCGCTAGAAGCGCTCCGCGCTCTCGATGGTGAATGGCTCCGCCGCTACCCCGACCCGTTTGCACGCGAGTTTTGCGAGGCTGTCAGCGATGCGCTCGGTGTTCCTGCCGATTGGGTGATTGTAGGAAATGGCAGTGATGACATGCTGAATGTGGTGGTGAGGGCATGTGGCGAAGGGAGCGATCGCACGATCGTTTACCCAACTCCAACCTACGTTTTATACGGCACTCTCTCAGCAATGCAGCCTGCGGAAGTGATTGAGATCCCCTACCCATCAGACTTTGCGCTTCCGATTGATGCACTTGTTGCCGCGAAAGGAGCAGTGACGTTTATTGCTTCTCCTAATAGCCCGTCGGGTCATGTTGTGTTGCTTGATGAGTTGCGAAAATTAGCGAAACAGTTGACTGGCGTATTGGTGATTGACGAAGCTTATGTTGACTTTTCTGAATATTCTGCGTTATCGCTAGTGTTTGAGTTTCAGAACGTAATTGTGTTGCGAACCTTGTCAAAAGGATATTCATTAGCCGGATTGCGAATGGGGTTTGGAATTGCCAATCCAACGCTGCTAGAGGGGTTATTTAAGGTAAAAGATAGCTACAATATTGATGCGATCGCGACGCTGGTTGGAACAGCCGCAATGCGCGACCAAGCCTACAAAAATGCGTGTGCTGAGAAGGTGAAAACTTCGCGATCGCGTTTAACGCTGGATCTGATCAATTTAGGATTTGCGATCGCAGAGTCTCATGGAAATTTTGTGCTTGCCACTTCCACAGCAAAACGCGCAGAAGATCTATATTTAGAATTAAAAAATCGAGGAATTCTTGTCCGTTATTTTAATCAATCTGGGCTAGACGATAAGCTTCGCATCACCGTCGGGACAGATGAGCAAAACCAACGCTTAGTCGAAACTTTGCGTGACCTGTTCTAATCCTGTCCTAATAAAGAAACGAATCATCATGCCTATGTCTTATCGTTATCTCTTATTTTACAAACCCTATAATGTTCTGAGTCAATTTACCGATGACAGCCCAGTAGAGCAACGACGATCAACACTCAAAGATTTTATTCCAGTTACTGATGTTTATCCGGTTGGTCGTCTCGATCACGACAGCGAGGGGCTAATGTTGCTTACCAATCATGGGCAACTTCAGCACCAATTAAGCAACCCAAAATTTGAGCATCCGCGCACCTACTGGGCACAGGTCGATCGCATCCCGACCGAAGCAGCCCTTGCTCACCTGCGCCAAGGCATCAAGATCCAAAATTACAACACTCGCCCCGCACAGGTGTCGCTTATTCCTGAACCTGACATTCCTCCCCGCGATCCGCCAATCCGATTTCGCAAAAATGTCCCGACAGCCTGGATCGAAATCACGCTCACTGAGGGCAAAAATAGGCAAGTTAGACGCATGACCGCCGCCATCGGATTTCCCACCCTACGGCTAGTGAGAGTAGCGCTCTTAAAGGGCTTGGTAGATTCAGTCTCAAACAGAAATGCTGAACTTTGTCTCACCGGGCTTGCCCCTGGGCAATGGCGCGACCTAACGCCCGAAGAGTTAGATCCTCTTCTCAAGCTTCTCCATCGAAGACAGACCCGCTCCGACAGATAAGCTTCATACAAAGTATTAGAAACTAAGGATCAAAGTGTTGCAGCAAGTAGCAAATCAGGGATTACAAGCTTGATGTTTTTCCGGTTTCTGTCTGGGTTGGAATCGGTTTCACATCAGTGTGACCCATACCGCGTGCAATTTCTCGCAGTAGTGTTATCTGTTGCTCAAACTCAAGTGCTTCAATTTGACCGAGGCTAGTGTTAACTGATTCAGGCACGTTGTAGTCGCTTGGCATTCCCACAACTGTGTCACCCATACGCTCTGCCCAATCAAACCACACCAGAAGCTGATTGTTTTCCTTCAGCGCACCGTAGGCACGCGAGTATTCTGTATCAGCACAATTCACAATGTCACGCATTGCATTGAGTTGATCGGTGTGAGAAAGATTGTAAAAACTATCCATCAAAACCGGCGACAATTCTGGCTCGGCGGCGGTGGGGTCTGCGGGTGTGACCGAATCTCCCATCTTTTCGTACACGTAATATAGAAGCGCTAGTTTATTATCAGTCCCCAGCTTTTCGTAAGTTTCAACTGCCTTTAAAGTGTTCTCATCCAAATAGTCAGTCCGTTCCGTGTTTTGATTTGCAGACTCTGCCATGTCCTGTTCTCCAGCGATAAACGATTCGGTCGCTTCAAGGTGTATCAGGTTTGACGGTTAGGCGTCGCCTTTCTCTAGAACGAACTTGCGATCGCACGTTAATCTGTCTAACGAAAGAGATCGCAAATCCCCCTTCGGAAGGTTTAAGACATGGGGTACACCTCTGATAGGGTGACAGTAATCTCGGATCTAAGCAACGCGCTCTTGCAGAAATTGGCGACTCTCATCGCTGAAGGTTCTCTCATGTCTAAACGCGGTTAGTTGCGCCGAGATTTATTGCGATCGCGCCATTATCACCCCATTGTAGAATTCACAATTACAGGAGTTTGTTATGTCAGAAACTGATAAAGATTTCAATCAAACTTACGACGCTGAACAAATGACGGAAGAGATCAGCAGCGGCGATCGTCCGGCTCCAAATGTTGACGTTTCGGCAGACTATGAAGCCTCCAAGGAACTGAGCGTGAGTGCGATCGATCAATCCGAAGAAGGTGCTAAAGCGGCTGAAGCGGTTAGCTCTCATCAGCTTGAGGTTCCTGAGACTGGAGACATAAAAGCAGAATCGACTAGCGATCCTAGTGACTATAAGGCAATGGCTAAAGAAGTGAATCCAATTTCGGGCAACGAAAAATAATTTAGCAGCCGTCGCTAGGCAACAGATCCCAATCGAGCGATCGCTGATAAACTCAAGACTTGGGCGAAGGCACCTACTTCTGCAATGGCGCAGGGTTGACTGTACCTCCGCCCGGTGGCTCTTGAGTCAGCCATCGTGAAATTGTTGACCCAATCACCACTGAGATCAAGAATACTAAGAGACCAATTAGCGCCAAAGCTCGGTAGGTGCGCTGTTGATTAAGCCGGAGTGTGGGATCTTTAAAGCTTTGTGGCAACAGTGTTTTTTTAATTTGATCGAGGTTGTGGCGCGTTAAATTTGTCGCTAACTCGTTACCAAAATTTGCTCGACGAATCTTTAGCGCTTCGGTCAAGGTATCGTAAGCTTCTGGAATTTTTTCTTGGCAAAATGCTAGCGTTCCTAGCTGATGCATTGCCCAGGCTTCGGTATGTTGATCGTTGAGTGCCCACGCTGCTTTCAAGCTCCAGCGAAGGGTCTGTCGCCATGCTTCCCATTGTTTACCCATAATCAGCGCTACCTCCATGGCTGATATCAGGCGCAACCCATCCCTCCACCGCTTTTGCTCCATTGTCCAATGCAGACCATTCATCAACACAGCCTGCTCTTCCAAGATTGCGTCATGGTGAGGCTGATGAGTTTCTGCCCAGGGAATAAGATGAGCGATCGCTCTTTCCATCCATGGCGTTGCATTAAAATCAGCTTGCAGTACATCGGCTAAGCTATCTACCAAACTGTAGCGATCGTCGCTCAATTGGATGAGATGCCGTTGTAAAAGCGACTGCAAACTTGGGTACGGATTGGGCGGACCTACCATCGCCGCAATTTGTTCGGCTTTTAGCCCAATACCTGCCGTGGCGGTCAAAAGCGCAACAATCCATCGCTGAGCCTTTGGAAGCGACGCCAAACTCAAGCGCGTAAACGTACGAATGGGATCATCCGTTTGAATATAGTGCAAGGTTTGCTCTAGAGAAACCCGATCTTCTCGCACAAGTGCCGCCGCCTGGAGCAACCGTTGAGGATTTCCATCCAACAAGCGCCAAATTGTTTCTAGCTCAGAGTGCTGCTCTAGCGTCAGGCGATCCGATAGGTAAGCTGGTTGCCCTAACTCTCGTTCGATCAGGGTTTGGGCATCTTGCAGGCTTAAAGGCGGTAGTGCGATCGCAACATCAGCAGCACTAAATCGCCTTTCTCTAGACGCAACAATCAAACGACAATAGGGCAACGCGGCTTTGATCTGATTGATCTGAGATTCTGGTAATGCTGGGTAATCAATCACAATCACAGCCCGGTGCTGACCCAGGGCTCGTCCGATTTCGGGGAGCGATCGCGCGGCTCGTCTTGGCGTTTCATAAAAAACATCAAACAGGCGCTGTAGAATCTCTGGCGCGGTCAGGGGTTGACTAATATAAAACAATGGGTTCAACCCATGTAATTTGACTCGCGGCTGAACAATGAGATGCCGCAAAAACGCTGATTTTCCCGCGCCCGACTCTCCGTAAATCTCAAGGGATTGACCTTCTTGCAACGCCGATCGTGCCCTTTCCAGTTCTACTTGGCGTCCGATCAGTTCAGGAAAAGCGGCGGGTAATTGGCTCAGTGGTGCAGGTCTGAGTTTTGGCGGCTCTACTGGTGTATCTGCGATCGCTAGCAGCACACCCTGCTTCGATCCGATCGACAAGCGATATTGACCAATGACCATCTGCCCAACAATGTCACGCTGAAGCGCTGTCTCAAGGGCATCAGAAAACGTAGAGTGCAACATAAGCACGGCTCGATAAAGGATGGGAACACAGCGATCGGACGACGACCAAAACCCGACATCAGACGAATCGCGCGATGCAGGTTCGATGGGTCGTGACCTTTGATTCTGTTCGAGCACCCCTTAGCATAGCAAGCCGAATCGGAAGACTATCTGTCCGTGAGCAAACTTAAACTCGGCTCAGCACTCTCTGTCTCTACACTCGAAAGCTCACCCACCGCCGTTGGCTCAGAGGGTAAATCAGTAGAGTCAGAGCGCAACCGACCAAGCGTTTCAACAAACCCCTCAACATTCTCAAAATCGCAGTAAATAGACGCATAGCGAATATAAGCTACTTCACTGAGCGATCGCAAACGCTGCAACACCAATTCGCTAATCTCACGACTCTCAATTTCGCGATGGGTGCGTTGCTGCAAATCTGCCTCTACCCCACTCACTAGCCCTTCGATCTCAGAGTCTAAAACGTTTCTGCGATCGCACGAGCGGATCACTTCCCGCAGCAGTTTCGCACGGTCAAACGACTCTCGCTCCCCGCCTTGCTTGATCACCACAATCGGCGCAAACTCGATCCGTTCATAGGTGGTAAAGCGATGGGTACACTTCAAACATTCTCGCCGTCTGCGGACACTCTGCCCACTCTCCGCCGATCGCGACTCCAAAACCCGATTTTCGAGATGATGACAAACAGGACACCGCATAATTTCTATTCACCAAAGAAATAGTAGCTCACGAATCCCTAGGCGCTAGGGGTCAATCTGAATCTCTCCTCATCCTGTTGTAAATCCTTCCATAGGCAACAGCAGAGTAGCAGCAGGGTAAAACGTTCCCAAGTCGGCTTGCGTCTTATAAGTCCCATAATACCGCTAGTGTACTAAGTCTCAAAACTTTTTTCCTTCCGCTATCGGCAGCGTCGTTTTCCAGGCGATCAGGGTCGGTTGCCAGCTTCTGCCCACTGCCTGCCTACCCTGCAAAGCATGCTGCAAGAGTCTTTCCTCCGAAAGCAAGCCCCTCGCGATCGCACCATAGCTCTGACGTGGATCTCCTTGGTTCAGCGATCTTGATCACAAAATTTTCTTCACATTCGTTAGAACTTGACGCAACGAGGGCAACTTGACTAAAGAAGATTGAAACAATCCTTTCCCCCTAGATTGTGTCTTCCCATCAGCCCATCGTCCCCCGCGCTGATGTACCGCTATACCCTAACGTTCTTCACCACTCTGGTGCTACTCAACCCTATGTGGTCTTGCCAACCTCTTGGGCAAAACCAGTTCGGGCATCCTGGTCATTCAATCAAACCCTATAAATCCCCTTATGAGACAGCGATTCGGATCGTGTTCCCGGTGGGCGCTGGGGCGAGTTACGCTCTGCCTACCTCAGTTTCTTGTCGTGCCTTCGCAGCAGGAGTGTGATGCATGAACGCTCATGATGTTAAAAAGCAGAAACTTTTGGTCGTTGATGACGAACCAGATAATCTTGATTTGTTGTATCGCACCTTTCACCGCGAGTTTCGAGTCCTTAAGGCAGAAAGCGGACCCGTAGCGCTCCAACTCTTAGAGCAAGAACCTAATGTCGCAGTGATCATCTCCGATCAGCGAATGCCCCTCATGAGCGGCACAGAATTTTTGAGCCTCACTGCGGCTAAATATCCAGATATTATCCGGATTATTCTAACAGGTTATACCGATGTTGAAGACCTGGTAGAAGCCATCAACTCTGGAAAGGTGTTTAAATATGTCACCAAGCCCTGGGACGATGAAGAACTGAAACTCGTGGTTCGGCAGGCGGCTGATACCCACAATGTCCTGAAAGCGAGAACGCAAGAACTCCGCCGTACCTTGCGCCGAGAGACCCTGCTCAATGCGGTTACCAGCACCATTCGCAGTGCCCTAAGCTACCAAGAAATTTTGCAGACGATCGTCGAGAAGGTGGGCAGCACGCTAGACGCCAGCCATGCGATCATCCGGTCTGTAAAAGACGGAGAATTTGAGGCTCAAGACTTCAACTTTTCTCTCGGCAACACCGAACCTCCTGTGGTGCTTGCCTCTACCTTATGGAAAGCGACTCAGATCGAAGTTATTCAAGCGAGCGAAACCGACGATCGCATTGGGCAAGCGGGGCTTCGCTCGGTTTATCAGCAAGCTGGCATTTGCTCTAGCTTAATCGTGCCGATTGTCTTTCAAAGCGAATTGATGGCAATGCTGGCACTCCATGCCTGCGGTGAACCGCGCCCATGGCAGCCCGACGAAGTAGAACTCTTGGGCATGGTGGCAGACCAAGCTGCCCTGGCATTGTCTCAAGCGCGTGCCTATGAGCAAGTCCGGGCGTTGGCAAAACGGGAAGCCTTAATCAACACCATTACTACTGCCATTCGGTCGAGCCTTGATCCGCAGAAAATTTTCTCTGCGATTACTCAACAACTCGGTCAGGGTTTACAGGTCGATGGTTGTGCCCTCTCGCTATGGTCAGAAGGGGATGAATTCGTCCGGTGTGTGGGGTTGCATGATGCCAGTTGGCAAGACCCGTCAGAACACGATGACCTGCCCCAATCGACCATTCCGATTACAGAAAATCCGGTCTTACAGCAATTGATTGCGACGCAGCAACCAGTCGTGATGCATAGCTTAGCCAACCATCCAGAGTTGGATCATGCTGAATTTCGGTCTCCGACCTGTGCGCTGCTAGTTGTGCCGTTGCTTGCAGATGGTAAGATTATCGGCAGTATTTCGCTGCGCCAAAACCATCATCCTCGGCATTGGCGGGGGTCGGAGATTCAGCTTGCTCAGTCGGTTGCGGCTCAAGCTGCGATCGCAGTGCAACAGTCGCGCCTCTACCAAACGACACGCCAGCAAGCCGAAAAACTGATCGAACTCGATCGCCAAAAAACCGAGTTCTTTCAAAATATCTCCCACGAGTTTCGCACGCCCCTGACCTTGATGGTGGGACCGCTCGAAGGCGCAGTGGCGCAGCAGAACGGCTTATCTTACGAGCAATCGACGATCGCGCTGCGAAATTCCCGCCGCCTGCTCCGATTGGTAAACCAACTGCTTGATTTGCAGCGGCTCAATGCCGGGCGAATGCAGCCCACGTTTCAGGCGTGCAACCTGACGGATTTTGTGACCCAGATTGTGGAAACGTTCCGCGCTTACTGCGAGAAAAAAGGATTGACCCTCTCGACCGAGTTGAGCGAGTGTCCTCCGGTGTATCTCGATGCCGAAAAGTTTGACAAAGTGCTGTATAATTTGCTGTCTAACGCGATGAAGTTTACACCCGCCGGTAAAGGTGTGACGGTTGCCTTACGGCTGGAGGGCGATCAGTGCATTTTGCAGGTGCGCGATCGCGGCATTGGGATTCGCGAGGATCAGGTTCCTCATTTGTTTGAGCGGTTTCGCCAAGCAGAAGGCTCTGCCAATCGGAGCTATGAGGGCACGGGCTTGGGGCTGGCGCTGGTGAAGGAGTTGGTAGAGCTTCATGGCGGGCAGGTTCATGTCGAATCGACCTACGGTGAGGGCACGAGTTTTACAATTTGCCTCCAAACTGGCTCGGCTCATCTGCCGTCTGAGCAACTGCAAGACACCTTAGCCGCAGTGCAACCGAGCCGTGCCTCTGTAGAATTAGCAGATCTGGAAACAGAGCTTCAGGACTTTGCAGATTCGTCAGACGCTTTACCCACTCCTGAATTGGTTGTGCCCCACACCTCCGACCAACCGAGAATTTTGGTGGTAGACGACAATCCTGATCTGCGCTCTTATGTGTCAGGTATCTTGCGCCAACAAGGCTATCTTGTTTGGACTGCTCGCAACGGCGGGGAAGGCTTTGAACATGCCCAAACGCTGCGCCCTTCGCTGATTGTGACAGATCTGATGATGCCTAAAGTCTCTGGTCTCGACCTGATTCGGATGCTTCGAGAACAGGAAGATTTGAAAGGAATTCCGGTAGTGTTGCTGACTGCAAAAGCAGATGAAGACACCCGAATTGATGGAGTTGAGCGGGGAGCCGATGCCTACTTGTCAAAACCATTTAACGATCGCGAACTGCTAGCCGAAGTGCGAAATTTGCTCTCGCTCAAAGAGAACGAACAGCGTGTGTCGCAACTTAATACATACCTAACTGAATCGGTTCTCAGCCGGTTCTTGCCTCCCAGCCTTGTGCAACGAGCCGCCAAAGGGGAACTGTCCTTAGATTTGCGCCCCGAACCGCGCATGGTGACGGTTCTGTTTAGCGATATTGTGGGCTTTACCCAACTCTCGAACACGCTGCGATCGCGCCGAGTTGCCGAGTTGCTTAATGAATACCTTGCCTGCATGACCCGCACCATTTTTGCCAACGGTGGCACGGTTGATAAATTTATGGGCGATGCAATTTTAGCCATTTTTGGTGCGCCAGAAGAACTCTCGCCTAACGAACAAGTCAGGCGATCGATCGCGGCGGCCCGGCAAATGTATGCTGCCCTAGAGGATCTCAATACTCGGTGGGAGGCTCAAGGGATTAGCCGCGTCCAGTTTCGGTGTGGCATTCATCAAGGCACGGCTGTCGTGGGCATGTTTGGCGGTGACGAACGCTCTGACTATACGGCCATTGGGCCCAGCGTCAACATTGCTGCTCGTCTCCAAGAAGCGGCTCAACCGGGCGCAATTTTGGTCTCGGCAGCGGTTGCAGATTATCTTGATGAAGACATCATGACGAAAGAGACTCCGTTGAAACTAAAAGGGGTAGACGAAACCGTTCTGACATTTTCCGTCAATCCTTACGATGTGGCAGCGCTCAGAGCTACCGCTTAGGGAACCGAAACCCACAATCAGAGACTAGGATAGAAGGGAATTAACTCTGAAAACGAGGCATCAGATTCAGAGTTAAAACTCGCTTAGTTTCGTCTCTGTTGGGTTGGGTGTGTATGACGCAATTTTCTACCTCCGATCGTCAGCGTGATCGCAGCGATTCTCCCCTGTTTTGGCTAGTGGTGGTGGCGGGGTCGCTAGCTCTGCATTTGGCAGTGTTGCTGATTGGGCGGTGGTATCTTGCCCAGCCTTCGAGGTTGCAAGCTGCGGGTAGCTCTTCAAAGCCCATCGAATTTGTTGAGATCGATCCCAAAGCGGTGGCTAGACGTGAAAGCGTGATCACCGCAGAAGGCAATGCGGATGCGATCGCGCCATCTCAACCCCCGGCAGAGAGTTCTCCTCTCCCACCATCTGCGCCCCCTCCACCCGACTCTTCCGCCCCGTCTTCAGCCATAGCTTCCATCCAACGCATACCGCCGTCTCCGTCGAGCGATCGCCCAACGCCTTCACCCCAGCAGTTGCAACCGTCACTCTCACCTCAGCCCGCTCAGCCACAAGCGTCCACAGCGCCTTCGCCCACGGCTCAGCGATCGCCCAACCCAAGCACCCTGCCTTCAGAGCAGCCTCGTCCGGTCACTAATTCATCTCCGCTACCGGACGCAAGTTCTACCCCAAATCCTCAGACTTCTGCTCGCCCTCGTCCTTCAGAACTTCCGACAAGCGAAAATCGGGAAGAGCCTACGACGCCGACCCCTCGCCCCTCGGAGCCTGCAACAACCGGAGAGCCAGTTGGCGCTCCAGAGGCTCCCTCTCCGCAAGACCCTGTGGGTTCGCCAGACAAACTGACCCCGCCAGGAGGCGCACAGACTTATCAGGGGCAGATCGTGGGTGAGCTAACAATTCCGGCGTCTGCTCGCGGTCAGACGAGTGCTAAAGCAGCCACGTTGGTCAATTCAATTCAGCCGATTCGGATTGATCCTGATCAACTTGATCCGGCGCTGTTTGGGGGTGAGCGGGTTTTAGAGTTACGGGTCAACTTTTCGATCGATAATGAACTCCAGGAATTTGCCAGGATCAATCGCGTTGATCCGGACAGCCCTACCCTAGAGAGACGCCCAAATTTGGATCGAGATCTGCTGAGGCAACTCGCTGAAAATGTGCTTGCCGGTACGAAGTACAACGTTGTTGTAGAGCCAGGACCCGATGGCAAAATTGCGCCTGAGTCAGATTGGGAGGTGCTGTTGCGAATTGCGATCTCGCCTGCCTGAAGCGAGGGGATCAATGGAACATGGCGCGCCCAAAAGGTGACCCAAGAATATCACTTTGGAGGGTTCCGATCTTGGTCAGTTGGTAAACTCGTGAACCGTGATAGCCAAACAACAGTAGTAACAGAAAAATTTGCACGTTAGATTGATGGAAAAGCGTGATGTAACGCGGCTTAAGAGATTTGTTTAAAGCCAGTTCTAATAACAGGTGAATGATTAAAATTAGAAATGCTAGAAACAACGCTGGCGCAAACAAATGATAAGTAGCAGCTTGATTGAGATGCCCATGAGCGATCGCAATGAATGCTCTTGTTAACCCCCATGCTGGGCAAGGAATGCCAACCCAATATTTTAGTGGGCAGCCTAGAAATGGAATGCCGGATTTCAAGGTTAGACTGCCGATCAGGGGAACAAGTGCGATCGCTAAATAAAAATATCGTTTAACTCGGTGGCGTTGAGATAACGGCATAGAACTAATTCCACAGATGAATGCAACAGGCAATGGGTTTAGCTCGATTCCGCACAGAGGTGCTTAATCCTGTTATCTGCATTAGTTTGGCAATCATGCATGTGGGTTGCATCCATTGTGAAATGTTATTGTGAAATTCTATTCGACCATGAACCCTAATTTGATTTTAGTGGAGACTCTTTGCGTGAACTAGACGGTCGCAACAAATCTGGTGCAAAGCAAGCAAGATAAATGATTGCGGCTCCAATTTGTTGAATCACTAACAATTCGATCGTTTTGAGCATAAAGTTTGCTTCAGACGACGAATAAGCCGCCAATGAGCCACCTGCAAACAGGGCAAGCAACAGCGAGAAAAGAGCTTTTCTAGATTTAAACGTCATCATGGCATTAAGCAAAGGCGACATAGCCAAATACGAAAAAGGTACCGATTCCGGTCAAGCAGAGCAACAGTAGCCAAGGAGACTTATCCAGTTTTTGAAACACTTTAACCCACGCCACGATCGACATCACGGCAGACACAATGCCAACACACGGAATGATGCTGAGAACCGTCCACAAAACCGCTTTTTCATCCCCCACTGTTTTAAACAGGGCATAGAGGCTTAGGACGGGAATCCAAGCAAACCAAGCATTCTCAGTACCGCACTTCTGAAAAATTTTCCAAGTGCAAAACGAGAAAAACACATATGCGATCGCATAAAACAACAGCGTTATGGCTGAAGTGCCAGCGCTAGCAACAGAATCAGCAGAATCTTCCAATTGAGCTAATAGCATTGGCATGAGACCAATGACCGGGTGAATGAACATGTATTCCATAAGATTTAGATGATCAGTGTTTGGTTGTCTTCAATAGTGCCCTTTAATTCCTGATTCACTCGCTTGTCAAACGGCAGGAACAATGTAGGCGACCTCACCACAGATGCATCAAAAAATTACGATTCTTAATCTAGGTGAACAGGCACCCAAATCGAATCAGGTGTGAGTAGATAGACCGTTCCAACCCTCAGAACATGCGCTAAATATGAACAAACCGCTTAGATCGGCAACTGGTCAATATCTTTGTTTGACCCAATGACCACGATCGCAGTCCCGGTCAACAGCCGAGTATGAGGGTCAGGATTGATGATAAATTTGCCGTTGTGACTAAATGCGAGGAGGTTTAGCCGATATCTAGCCCGAAGTTGGAGTTCGGCGATCGTTTTACCGCCAAAATTCTCTGGGATAATTAGCTCAACGATGCTGTGTTCTGGGTCGAGATCAAAGCGCTCTAAGATGCCCGGTTTGGTGAGCGATCGCGCTAGAGTATAGCCCATTTCATGCTCTGGAAAGACAACATGATCAGCCCCAACTTTCTTAAGCAGCTTTTCATGAATCTCTGAAGACGCCTTGGCAACCACATGGCGCACCCCCCCTTCTTTGACATTGAGCGTGGTAATGATGCTTTCTTGCACATAGTTCCCGATTGCCACAATCACCGTATCTTGCTCAAAAATTCCAGCTTCCCTTAGGGCCGCTGGTTGAGTCGAGTCGAGTTGTCTAGCGTGGGTAACGATGCGATCGCTCAACGCTTGGTCAACTTTACACATGTCGGTGTCAATCGCCAAAACCTCGTGCCCTGCATGGTGCAGCGTACCGCAGACGGCGCGCCCAAACCGCCCTAACCCAATAACTGCAAATTGCTTGTTTTTGCGATCAGCGCGCAAACTATGAAAGAAACTTAGTGAAGACAGATTCACAAACTTCTCCAGTGTAATGATAGAGACCTGTTGCTGAAGAAAACGTCGCCAGTAGCGAAGCGACCATCAGACAACAGAGGGTAGATTTGATCATAGTTTGAATTGGTTAACCAACGAGCAAATTTTCTTCAGGATAGTTGACAAAACTGGGTTTAGAATCGCCCAAAATAGCGCTCATCATCAGCAAGACCCCGACTCGCCCAACGTACATAACAGGAATCAGTAGCAGTTGCCCAGGCACTGAAATATTTGCGGTTCCCACTGCCGATAGCCCTACCGTCGCAAAGGCAGAAACCACTTCAAACAAAATGCCAATAAAACCAATCTCTGGATCGGTCAGGGCAATTAAGATTGTGGCGATCACAACCGTGGCGATCGATCCCATCAAGACGGCGATCGCTTTAAAGATCAACGCATTCGGAATCTGCCGGTTATAGCACAGCACCTCCTCTTTGCCTTGCAGCACGGCTTTTGTGCAGCTTGCCAACACTCGCACGGTCGTGGTTTTGATGCCGCCGCCCGTACTGCCCGGATTCGCACCCACAAACATCAGTGCGATCGTAATAAATAGCCCTGCGGTCGTCATCTTCGTTGTGTCGATCGTGTTAAAGCCTGCCGTGCGCGTTGTCACTGATTGGAACCAAGCTGCCAAAAATTTTCCTGACCAGTCCAAGCCGCCGATGGTTTGCTGATTGCGAAACTCGGTCATAAAAAAGGCGAGCGTTCCTGCCCCTAGCAAAAATAACGTTGTACTGATCGCAATTTTGAAGTTTAGCGAAAAGAGCAATTTACGAGAGGCATTTTGGGTGCAATCGCGTCCCCACAAATACATCTCCATGATCACCTGATAGCCAATGCCGCCAAAGACAATTAGCCCGCTCATTACCACTACCAGGGCGGGGTTGGCAGCATATTGGATCAAATTGTCAGAAAATAGGCTGAACCCCGCATTGTTAAACCCATTAATGCTGTGAAAAATAGACTGCCACAGCGCGATCGCAGGACGATCCCGAAACTGGGGCAAAAAAATTGGCATAAACAGCACCACGCCCGCCACTTCAAAAAACAGGGTTGTGGCGATGATCGATCGCAGCAAGCCAGACAAACCAGATAGCCCTTGCACATCGAGCGATTGTTGGATAGCAATTTTGTCTCGTAGCCCCAATCGTCGTCCCAAAATCAACAGCAGAACGGTGGTTGCAGTCATGTATCCCAAGCCACCAACTTGCACTAAAAGAACAATGAACAACTGTCCCCAAAATGTGTAGAACTGACCCACATCCACGATCGACAGCCCGGTTACACACACCGCAGAGGTGGCGGTAAATAAGGCAACGATGGGATGATTCCACCCTGCATTTGTAGTTGAGAGGGGCAACATCAGAAGCAATGTACCGGCTGTGATCACCGTTAAGAAGCCTAAGCAAATGGTACGGGAAACGGTCATGGGAAGAAGGGATGAGGGACAAACTGAACCTGAGAACCGCCTGCATGCAGAACTTCGCCAGGCGTATCATGACCTAACGGAGTTGGTATTGTGAACTAACGGTCGCCAGCTTCCTCCTAGCCTGCTGGTTCACACAGGGGTGATAGAAGCGCTGGGCGCGATCGAACTGAGGTTAAATTATAAGCCGCGATCGCAGCACCCAACCGGGCGCAGATGGGCAATTTTGGAGAAGTTGCCAGGGGTCTCTAGTGGTCTATCAAGATTGAAATGGGGGACTAGGAGTGGAGGAGTGGAGGAATCGATAAGTGGATGGGTGGATGGGTAACATCTCCATCTACCCATCCACCCTCTTACCCCTCCACCCATCAACTCAACGTTGACAATTTACTAGCGCTGATCGCTAAGTTCAGTCTGAGACTGAGGAATTTTTACAGTGAACTGCGTTCCAACTCCGACTTCGCTGTCCACAGTAATTTGCCCGTGATGCAGGTCGAGACATTTTTTAACTAGGGCTAATCCTAAGCCTGTGCCTAAGATTTTTTTAGCGTTTTCGCCCCGTTGAAACGGTTGATATAACACTTCTTGTAAGTCTAGCGGCATCCCGATTCCCTCATCCCTAATGTGGAAAGTTGTAGAATCTGGCTCACAAACAAGCGTAAAGTCAACCGTTTTACCTTCTGGGGAATATTTGATCGCATTCGATAGCAAGTTGCTTAAAACCGAGTACATCAGATGTTCATCTATCCACGCATGAGTAACCTGCCCTTGTTTTACGAACCGAATGGGATGGCGTGCCGTGCCGAGCACTTGGATATCTTCAACAAGATTGAGGCAAAACGCCTGCATTTCAACCAATTTAGGCTGAAACTCTAAGCGCCCTGCTTCGGCTCTTGAGAGCATCAACACGTCTGCAAGTAAGCCGGTCATCAACTGGGCGTAAACCTGAATCCGGTAGAGATTTTTGAGTTTGGGCGGCTCGACGATCGGGCGCAAAGCATCTTCTAGCAGTTCGGCAGAACCGAGAATGATGCTCAGAGGCGTCCGAAATTCATGGGAAGTCATCGAGAAAAATTGAAGCTTTAGTTCGCCTAGTTCTTTTTCTTGGGCGAGGATCAGTTCCCGTTTCTCTGCTTGCTGGCGTTTTAGGGTTTGGCGATAGAGCAAGCCAAACACTCCTAAAAGAATTCCAAATGAGACGACGCTACCTAAAAGCTCAATCAGCATCCGCGCTTGAATGCTCGACTGAGATTGTTCTACCCAAATTTCTAGGGTCTTTCCCTCTTCATCTTGCATGGTGCTGACGACCTGATGAATGTCAGCGCGATTGCGGCTGCTAGCCGTCCCTAACCGAGATTGAGTGGTTGGGGCTTCCCCGGTTTGGTAGGTTTCGATCGACGTTTTAGAAATCACTAGCCGTTGCTCGATCAGCGATTTTAAGTCGGCAAGTCGCTGCTGCTGAGCGGGATGATCTTGGATCAACGTTTGTAACCGAGCGATCGCGGGATCGAGTTTTGTGATGGCAAGCTGATAGCGATCTAGCTCTGCCCGGTCTCCTAAAAGAATGTAGCCTCGCCGTCCTGATTCTGCCTCATTCAACGTGCCCAGAATGCCAAGCAGTGTTCCAATCACTTCTTGAGTGCGTTTTACCTTTGTGGTGCTTTCTGCGAGCCGAGCCGCGTTTTGATAGGAGATGGCGCTTGTCCCGCCGGTTAGCAAGAATGCCAGCAGGTAGCCGCCAACAACCCATTTTCCTTCCCGTGACCATTTCCATTTCATCGTTGTCCTAAGGTCTTACTGTCCTTTAGGCTATAGAAGTAGCAGAGTCCTATTTCAAAATATTAACCTTCAATGCGGATTCTAGTGGTTGAAGATGATGTTCAGATCGCTGATTTGTTAACCGAAGCCCTCACCAGTCGCCAATATGTCGTTGATGTGGCGCACGACGGTGATTTAGGGTGGCATTGCGTGAAGACGCTGGAGTATGACTTGGTACTGCTCGATGTGACGCTGCCAAAACTCGACGGGATCACACTCTGCCGACTGATCCGCGATCGCGAGATCAATTTGCCTATTTTGATGCTCACGGCACGAGATACGATCGATGACAAGATCATTGGTTTGGATGCTGGAGCCGACGATTACATGGTCAAGCCCTTCGTTTTACGCGAGGTGTTAGCGCGAGTGCGAGCGCTGCTGCGACGGGGAACTTCTCGCGCCGAATCTGCGCTCACATGGGGTAATATATCGATCAACCCAATGACCTACGAAGCAACCTACAGCGACCAAGTTTTGAATTTGACGCCCAAAGAATATGCGATTTTAGAGCTTCTAGTTTCGAGTCGGCGGCGAGTGTGGAGCCGTCCCGAAATTATCGAGCGGGTCTGGTCGCTCGAAGATCCTCCTTCTGAAGAAGCGGTTAAGTCTCACATCAAAACGCTCCGCCAAAAATTGCGGGAGGCAGGAACGGCTGAGGATCTGATCGAAACGGTGCATGGGTTAGGATACCGTTTGAAGCAAATCTGATAGCCGATCCCAAAATAAAAAGGTTGGGGTGGCGGGAGCCGCAATCTCAATGGCTACCAAGTTAATAGCTTGCCAAAAATATATCCCCCCGATTTCCCCTCAATTTAGACTCGGTTTCCTAACATTCAAACCTTACTCTAGAAATATCGGATCTCCAAAGATATCCAGGTCGATTCTTGTTCCACAGCAAGGATCGGCTTTCTATAATCGCGCAACAATCTTTCTATGATCGTGTAACAATCTAACCCTAAAAATCGAGGAAGGTAAACAATGACTATCGTTGTCAAAGAAGCAAAATCTTGCCTTTCTGATGCATCAACTTTACCTATTATTCAAGCTTTATTTCACCAAGTAAGGCAGCCTAGCGGGGTCACTCTACCACAAATTGTTGATTTGTTAAACGCGCGAATTAGAACTTACGTATCTATCACCGCAATGCCCCACAACCAATTTTCCCAAACTCAGCAAAGCCATCTGCATCAACGACTCTACACTGAAATTCAGTTCTTGACCTGCCTATACCAAAGCAGGCTAGAAAAGCATTGTAGCAGTTAGCGTTACTCATCTTTGAAGGCTCGCTCCAATCGATCAAAAAGCGCGATTGGAAATGCTGACTAAATCTTGACCTTATGATCATGACCTTGAGTTGAAGGTTGCGATCGCGACTCTAGATAGACAACTAGATAGACAACCTTGCTGATGAATTGAACTGTCACATCACAAGCAGGGCATACAGAGAAAAATAACAGGTTGATTCACACTAAAAACCGCGATGTTTAATTTCTTTTCTCGATTTTTCATAGAAAAATATCGTTTGATACGGCGTTCTAAAGAACCCATTCCAGAATTGTTATTGACGGCGAGTTTGGCGACAGTTGCTATCTGTTTGCTAGTCACCCCAGCAAAATCGATGGTTCTTAAACGCACAATGACCGAAATAATAGCGTTCCCTTCTGCGCCACTCAGCCCTGTGCAATTAGAGTAGAGATAGTAAAAATCGAATGTACAGAAGCACGAATCTGTCCCCAAAAATGCACCTTAGTTAGGCGTCTCGCTCCACTACAATGATGTTTTCTGTCACTTTCTCAAACGTGTCATCGTGGCTGATGACAAAGAGTTGACGGAAGGTTTTGATGTTTGCGATCGCATCTGCCAAACTTTCGCGTCGGGGTCTATCCATATTAGTGGTTGGCTCATCGAAAAAGGCGATATTAATATCTGCCAACACCTTGAGCAACGCCAGTCGAACCGCCAACGCCGCACACATTTGCTCTCCTCCTGAAAGATTAATGAAGCGACGGGAATGAGCGCCCTCCTGAATCACAATCTCATAGTCACGAGTCCACTCTAGGGCAACATTTGGGCGGTTCATTAGCTCGCGAAATAGTTTGTCGGCTTCCCGCGAGATGTTGTGAACATAACGTTCTGTGATTCTAGGTCCTGCTTCTTTGTAAGCTTTACGAGCAAATTTAATGAATCGCTCGGTTTTTTGTTTGCGTTTTTGGTCTGCCTGCGCTTGTGTACGTTTTTGCTGAATGACCTGAAGTCTTGATAGCCGTTCATCGTATTCTTCTAGACGTTTTAGTTTTTCAGGTAGCATTGCAGTTAGCGTAATCTGTTGCGTTTTTGCTTCTTGATAATTTTTTTGTACGTCTGCCACTTTTTCAGGATCATAAGTTTTGGCTAGGGTTGCTTTCTGGGTTGCAAGTTCGGCTTCTTGTTGCTGAAGCAACTGTAAATCATTTGCTGCTTCTTCAAGTTGCTGTTTGCGACCTTTATAGCTGTTAGCAGATTGCTGATGTTCTAAGTAGATTTGATAATCTTTACGATGGCGTTCGCGTAGTTCTTGCTGTTGATAAAGCTGAGCAGAAAGATGGGCAAAGGCTTGGAGTTGAGCATCTAGATCTGCGATCGCGCCTCCAATGTTTGCAGTCAGTGTCTCCAGTTTTTGCTGCTGAGACTCTAAATTTGCCTGTTGGTTGAGGTCTCGCTGTAAAATTCTTGTCCGTTCGCGAGGGTTTTCAAGGGTTTGAAGTTGACCTGTGAGATAGGCTAACTGCTGCTTTAGGTCGGGTTCTGACGCAAGCTGCGTTTGGGCTTGAGCTAGCTGCGATCGCACCTCTTCTACTTCAGTCGCTAGCTTTTCTTCATCATCAAACTTAACTTCAAGGGTAAAATATTGCGCTTGCTGACTCCGAGCCGTATCTAACTGAGCTTGAGTTTCCTGCTGCAATTGCTTTAGTCGCTCAGCCAAAATTTGCTCAGACAAGTCATCTAAAATACTTTGAAGGTCTGCCATCAACTGCTCTTGAGAGGTAGAGCCATTGCCCAACGCAACCAGCACCTCCTCAATTTGGGTTGACCACAGCGGTGTTGCCTGTTGCAGTTCCTTTAATGTTGCGGTAGCGTTTTTTATATGGCGGTTATGAATACTTTCTCGCGTCTGAGCTTGCGTTATGATTTGGCGCAAATCCGATTCAAATTGAGTAGCCGCTTCGATCCGACTAAGCTGTTGCTGATAGCGTTGAAGTTGCTGTTCGAGATAGGGAATTTGATGAACGATCGCGCCCAATGCTTCTAGCCGCTCAATTTCGTTGCTAAGTTGTTTTTGATGCGTCTCAAGTTGAGTTAATCGACGTTCATCACGGGCGATCGTTTGTCTCCAGCTTTGGCAATCTTGTAGCTGTTGGTTAATGTTTTGCTGCTGCGTTTCCAGATCTGTTTGCTGCCCGATCAGTGGCTCAAGCCGTTTAAGTTCTGTTTCAACCTGCGATCGCCGCTCGATCTGCTGCTGCACTGTGGCAAGTTGGGTTTGGTAAGCGCCACTAGTCTCCATCAGAGCTTGCCGTTTTTGCAACAGGTCTTGTTGCGTCGCGCGATCGCGCTCCAATTGTTTTAGCATTGCTTCTGCCTGCAAAACAGTATGATAATTTTCTCGATGCGTGGTGCAAATTTCAACTGCTTTTTCCGCAATGGCAAGATCGGCGTTGAGCCGCTCAAGGTTGAGGCTGCCAGACTGAATACGGGTACTGAGATTTTCGAGTTGCGAGGTAAGTTGCTGAACTTGGGCAGCGATCGCGCTATAGCCCTCTTGCTCGTTCTGAAGCTGGTCTAAGCGTTGCCGCCAATGGGTGAGATCAATTTCTATTTGTGATATTTCTCTAGCGATCGCATGGCGTTGCTGGCTTAGAGGTTCCCATTCTTGCAGAGATTCATCATACAGTTTAATCTCTCGATCTAAGCGTTCTGTTTCAGCTTTTGCATATTTTTCTAGAGATAGCATCTGCTGATTCACCTGACGATATTCTTCGACCTTGAGAATTGCGTCGAAAATCGGTTTGCGCTTTTCTGCGGTTTGCAGAAAATCTACCGTAAACGTGCCCTGCGGAACGCCAATAGTGTTTGAAAAAAGTTTGGCTAAATCTGTCCCCACGGGAACGCCTAGATTCTCTCGCAGCCACGGCAACACTTCTTCTTTGATCCGGCTGTAGCCCAGTCTTTCTCCCAATTGCGGGTCAAACAGCGTGTAGCCCGCTCGCGTGCAGCGTTGCACTTCATAGGTTCGCTGATCTCGGCTCGACACAAAACAAACTCGCGCTTGGGCACTGTTGGCACCATTGCGGACTAAATCTTCAACTTTATAATCGCCTTTGTAGTCAAACAAAACCCACGCGATCGCTTCAAGAATGCTTGTCTTGCCTGCGCCGTTTTCGCCACAAATGGCATTGGTTCCGGGTTGAAACACAAAGGAGCGATCGCTGTGAGACTTGAAATTTTTGAGGCTGACCGAGAGGATTTCCATGAGTTGATTCTAAAGGAGATCAGACGTTCTGATCTTGAATCGGTAATGGATTAAATTTTACCTCTGGTTGCCCAACTGTTTGTAAAGTATGTTTGTGAAATCTACTACATCCTAAGTAGGTCTAAATGGAGTTTGCCGACTTAACTACCCAAGTTTTGGGTTAGATAAGAGTCCTGCATTGTCCTAAAAATGTATCCTAAACAATTTTTTGAACTTTAAGGTGCGATTCGCAACATAAACTGCACGCAGACACCAATGGGAAAACAGTTGCTATCCAGGTTTTCATGGCTCTTACTCTAAAAATATTCCTGATTCAAACCGAATGGGCTGTTAGATCTAACTACTCAAGATTGTCGTGCCTAAAGGTGAGAAAACTATGGTGATTCATGGCTCAGATTGCGGTGTTGCCACAACTCGTGTAAAAGCTGTGCCCCTTTGCAGCCAAAGCTTTTACACACCTTAGACTGGAGATTCATAAATTCGCTTTTAGCCCATCAGCAGTGCAGATTCAGTCTACCGTTAAGGCGATTTCTTCCTGTCAAGCCGTTCATAGTTTTACCAATGGATGCTCGCATTGCGGCTTTTCCTGAGCCTGACGAGATTGTTAAATTTTTGAAAAAAAACGTTCGTTACAAAGAGGTGTGTCAGCAGATTGTCTATCAGCGAATCGTGGATAAAGTAGCTCGCGATCGCGGCATTGTTGTGACCTCTCAGGAGATTCAATATGAGGCAGATCAGTTTCGGCGTCAAGCCCAATTAGAGCGCGCAGCAGACGCCCTGGCGTGGCTCGCTAAACAGCAAATTACACCCGATGATTGGGAATCAGGCATCTGCGATCGCGTGTTGATCCAAAAGTTGATGAAAACCTTGTTTGACCAAGACGTTGAACAACACTTTGCCGAACATCGCTCCGACTTTGACCAAGTTTCGCTCTATCAAATCATCTTTTCCAACGAAAGATTAGCCCAAGAGGTGTTTTACCAGATCAAAAGCTCTAAAATCAGTTTCTACGAGGCTGCCTACCTCTACGATGTAGATGAGCAGAGGCACATTCACGGCGGATATGCCGGACTGTTTTACCGTCGGATGCTTCAGCCTGAGATTGCAGCAAGCGTTTTTGATCAGGCGATTGGGCAAGTCTTAACTCCTGTGGCAACAGACCAAGGCTATCATGTGCTCATGGTAGAAAAATTGTTGCCCGCAAAGCTGACTCCTGAGTTACGACAAGAGCTTCTACAAAAGCGATTTCAAAACTGGTTAGAAAAAACGTTGAATTGCGTTTTGCAATCCCAGGAACTATAGAATGGGCAGCTAGAGCATAAGTGAAAACTTTTCATCGGTAATAGGCAGCAAATAGGCAGATAGAAGCTCAATTTCCATTTGTTTTATCTGTTTCTCAGCGATTGCTACCCGTGGGTTCAACCTTTCAATGCTCTGCATAGCTTACGATCGTAGAATGATAGCGACAACACATGTTAGAAATATCATTCTAAATGATGTTTTAATAGTAATTGGCACGATCAGCTTACCTATCAATTTACAGTCCTGCAAACCACTCGTAGCCCTGATCTTCCCAATACCCTTTATATTTCAGAAGTTGGCTCGTTAGCGTAATTCGAGTCACCCATTTACTTTGCTTATATCCTAGCTTAATTGGTGCGGCGAGCCGCAACGGTGCGCCATTGTCAATCGGCAGGGGTTCGCCATTTTTCTGATATGCCATTAGTGTTTGTGGATGTAAACACGAAGCCATGTCCCAACTTTCGTAATAGCGATCGACAGACTGAAAATAGACATACTTTGCGCTGTTCTTCGGTTGTGCCAATTGAATTAATTCTCGTAACGGCACGCCGCCCCACTGCACGATCGCGGCCCAACCCTCAACGCACACATGCCGAATCACCATCGACCGAAACGGCAGTTTGTAAATATCTTCTAAACTAAGCTGCATCGGCTGAGCGACTTCGCCATCAATGATCAATCGGTATTGGGCGGGGTCAATTTGCGGTGTGGATCTAAACGTATTCACCAACAGTTTTTCTGGCTCAATCTGGCTGATGGGAAACTCTGGAACCAGGGTCTGAGGCTTGAGCAGCAACTCTTCAACCTTTTGGTTAAACGGTTCTGTCGCATTTCCTGCGAGGTCTGACAGAAAGTTTGTGCCACAGCCCGACAGCAAAAGACCTGCGCTAGAAAGCCCGGTGAGGTGGAGAAATTGACGACGGTGCATGAGGTGGGAAAAATGAGGGACGGGAACCGCGATAAAAGCAGACGACGATTTAACTGTAACCGCAGAGATTGGGGATGCGTCGCTAAGTTTTACAAGTGCAGATGGAACTACCAAAACATAGATTCTAAAAGGCGGGTGCCACCGACTTTGAGAGCAAGCAGCGAATGTGCGATCGCAAACCCGATCACGGTCGGAACGGTCATAAAATGCACAATTCGCAGGGCATCCCAGCCGCCAAACGCATCAACGATCCAGTAAAACTGCGCGGGTTTGTACATGCCGATGCCGGTGAAGACCGCGAGCAAAAGAATAGGTACGATCGCGGTGTAAACAATGCGATGCCAAGCATAGGCGTTGCGTTTCTGGTTTTGACCCACTTGCAGCGCTTTTACATCGTTACCCCCAACAAATCGATTTTTCCAGCGACGAGTCAGCCCAATGTAAACTCCATACCACAGCAGATTTAGCGCAAACAGCGTCATTGCGGCAAAGTGCCAATCACGCCCTCCTGCTAGCCATCCTCCCAGGGTAAACAACGGAAAAACATGAGGACCTGCCCGCCCACCAAAGACCGGATTTGCATTGTAAATTTGCAATCCACTGGTCAGCATGATGCTCACACTCACGATATTAACCCAGTGAAAAATCTTGGCTAAAAGGGCTTGCTTAGGGCGTTTTGGCATCCGAGCAGGTTGGCGCTCTAAAGAATTGCTGGTCATGGCTAGGGGTGAAAGATGGCAGGATTTATGGCTTGCGGTCTATCGTTGTCAGGGTCTATCTTACTGTGTCCTACAAAAAACCCGCGATCGTAGGTCGGTCATAAACCCACCACAAATCACGGGCAATCACTGGAGTTACGTTAACAGAGTGAACCGACAGAACGGGTAGACTTCTAAATTCTGAATCGACTTACTTTTTACCATTCCCAGATCCTGATCTAGATCCTGATGCCGCCAGCATTCGTTCTGCCACCTTATCGGGCACTTCTTGTAGGTGATCTGCTTCCCACTGAAAGAAACCCACGCCTAGGGTCTGCGATCGCAGTTCTACAATCAGATCATGCATTTCAGCTTGCGGTAACAATGCAACCACCTCATCCCACCCGATCCAATTTGCTTTCGCATCGTAGCCCAAGATTTGACCCCGCCGCCCACTCACAATTCGCAAGACTTTTGAGGTGAAATCTGTGGGCACCGAAACCGTAATCCGCACGATTGGCTCAAGCAACACTGGCTCACAGCGCATCATGCCTTCCTGCATGGCAATTCGTGCCGCTTGCTTAAACGCTTGCTCAGAACTATCGACGCTGTGATACGACCCGTTGGTCAGCGTGACCGAGACATCCACCACCGGAAACCCTAAAGGGCCTTGAGCGAGGTAATCTCGCACGCCCATCTCAACACCAGGAAAAAATTGCTTTGGCACAACGCCGCCCACAATCGTTTCGGCAAACCGGAATCCTTCGCCTCGGGGCATGGGTTTGATATCGAGATAGACATCGCCGAACTGCCCATGTCCGCCTGTTTGGTGCTTGTAGCGTCCGTGAGAGAGAAACGACTTCCGCACCGTTTCCTTGTAGGGCACTTGCGGTTTGCTGGTCTTCATGGGCAGGTTAAATTTTCGCCGCAGCCGATCAAGAGCAATTTGCAGATGAATGTCGCCTTGCCCCCACAGAATAATTTCATGGGTGTCGGCATGGTGTTCCCACCGCAGCGCACTATCTTCATCTAATAGTTTTGCCAAGGCGCTTGTAAGCTTTACTTCGTCATTGCGTTTTTCGGCAGCGATCGCAACCGCAAAAACCGGCGCAAGTTGTTCCGCTTTCGGAAGCTCGTTGCACGGCTGATCGCTGTTGGTTAAGGTATCCCCGGTGTGAATGCTTTCCATGCGCCCCAAGGCGACAATTTGCCCTGAGTGGGCTTGGTTGAGGCTGGTTTGTTGTTGTCCTAACTCGTAGATGCCGCCAACCCGGATGCCGTTGAGGGTCATGCCATCTGCGATCGCGCCTTGCCAAACTCGCACCAGAGATAGCTTTCCACCTTGAGGCGTAAAATAGGTTTTTAGCACTTGTGCTAGAGGGGTGCTTGCACTTAAAGTGATGCCCCGTCGTTCGGCGGTAGTTTCGGGTTCGGGGGCTTCTCGGAGCAAGGCTTCAAGGAGTGGACGCACGCCAAAATCGCGATCGGCAACCCCAAAAAAGACAGGCACAATTAGATCTGCGCCTAAGTCCAGTTTTAGATCTTGAACAATTTCTTCTTCTGATGGATTGATTTCTTCTAGCAGTTCCTCTAGCAAGTGGTCATCAAAATTAGAGAGCGTTTCTAGCATTTCCATGCGGGCGATCTGTTCCTGTTCTTTTAATTCATCAGGAAACGGAATCGGATCAGCCGGTGCGCCTGGATGATAGTGATAGGCTTGCTCGGTCACCAGATCGATAAATCCGATCAGCGATTCTCCCCGCCCGATAGGGTATTGGTGAGGCACCAACGGGCGGCTCGACACCGTTTTTAGCGCATTCAGCACATCCATAAAATCGACATCGGCACGATCCATTTTGTTGAGAAACACCAAATGCGGAATTTCCCAATCATCCAAATATTTAAACAGAGGTGAAAGGGTAAGAACCCGGTCTACAACAGGTTCGCACACCACCACAACGGCATCGACTCCCACCAGGGCATTCAAACTTTCTTGGGCTAACTCAATCGAACCGGGGCAATCGAGAAACGTAAATCGTACGGTGTTATAAGTCGTGCTTGCAACGTTTAGTTCAACGCTCATTTGGCGATCGCGGGCTTCTGGGGCGCTATCACCAACGGTGTTTTTGTCTTGAACGTTGCCTTTGCGAGTCAACGCATCTGTGACCCACAGCAAGCTTTCCAAGAGTGTCGTCTTACCACTGAGATAGGGACCCACGATCGCCACACTTCGGATACCGGAGGTTTGTTGGGCTTTCATACGAGTTCTCCTTGAAAAAGGTAAAAGGATATCGATTCGCTCATTTACACGCGAAATAAGCGATCAGATCGCTGCATTGAGCAGCAATATTGAGGGGCAGAAATCTGTTCTTATTGGGCAAGAAATAGAGAGGCTTTAGTTGCTAATTTCCACAGTTAGAAGCGGCTTGAAATCAGCAGCATTTTCTCTTTTATGGGGATTCTGACTACTCAGAATTGACCGTGCAAGAAGTATGAATCAAGTTGAACAATTGAGCGTAAAACCAACGGATTTTCTTAATAAATTGGGGGTGCATTAAACACCCCCACGTTTGATTTATCGATGATCTAATTTCACCACAGCTTTGTCAGTTTGTTTGCCGTTTTGGTGAGGGTGACCGTTGTTTTTGCGCGGTTGAATTACACCATACCCACCGTGGTTTCGCTCGTAAATGACGTTAATTTCTCCTGTTTGCACATTTTGGAACATATAAAAGTCGTGATCTACGAGTTCCAACTGTTCTAGGGCTTCATCGAGGGTCATCGGTGGCATCGCAAAATACTTTGTTCTGACCACACTAGCAGGGAGTTCTGGGGTGCGATCGAGGTTCAAGTTTGCTACGACGGGCTGATCACTCAGGGCTTCAGTAGTTTTGATCGATTCATGCCGCCGATCAACTCTTTTTTCTTTGTATTTTCGCAGTTGTCTCGCGATTTTATCGGCAACTAAATCAATGCTAGCGTAGAGGTTTTCACTCGATTCTTCGGCTCTAACAACGGTGCCGTTAGCATAGATTGTGACTTCAGCAATTTGCTTTGGAATTCGCGGGTTTCGAGCAACAGACAGATGAACATCTACTTCGGTTGTTAACGTTTGAAAGTGATTAACCGCCTTTTCTATTTTTTGTTGGACATACTCACGAATCGCATCTGTAATCTCGATGTTCTTTCCCTGGATAACAAGCTTCATAAGCTGCATTCCCCTGAAAGGTTTGGGTGTACTTCAACACTATCACTTTGTATTGTGGCTCACAGCTTCGTTTAGAATGTTTTGCATCTGTTGACAATTCTTGACCTACCAAATCTGCATTTTGGGTAGTCTCCTCCTTGATCTTTCACATAATATCTATCACGCTAGAAAGCTGGGCGATTTGCCGTAACCCATGACCGGTGATAGATATACCGTGGTTGATCTGCCGCCTCGCACTTGCGTTCTCTACAATCGAGGATTGATGCCTTATTTGGCAGCGTGGAGTTGGCAGCAGGTCTTGGTGCGCGATCGCAAGCAAGATCCCAGTCTAGAAGATGTCTTGGTTCTCCTAGAGCATCCTCCGGTTTACACCCTTGGGCAGGGGGCAGATGCCCGGTTTTTGAAGTTTGATCGGATGCAATCTAACGATGAGGTACATCAGGTTGAGCGTGGGGGCGAGGTGACCTATCACTGCCCTGGACAACTGGTGGGCTATCCGATTTTAAATTTGCATTATTATCAGAAAGATTTGCATTGGTATTTACGCCAGCTAGAGGAAGTAATCATCCGGGTGTTGGCACGGTATAGCCTTGAGGGAACTCGAATTTCGGGATTGACTGGAGTTTGGGTGGAAGGGTGTAAATTAGCGGCGATCGGTATTAAAGTCAGCCGTTGGATTACGATGCACGGCTTTGCGTTGAATGTGAATCCTGATTTAACTGGGTTTAATCAAATCGTCCCCTGTGGCATCGAAGATAAGCCGGTGGGCAGTTTAGAGCAGTTTGTGTCTGGGGTGAGTGTGGAGCAGGTAAGAGAGGACGTTGCGATCGCATTCGCCGAAGTTTTTAAGGTGCGGCTGAAGGTAGCTTAAAGTTTTAGATGCTCTATTTTTTCGGGTTCACACACAGGTTCATACAAAATAGGCGATCTCTTAGAGAGATCGCCTATACGACAAGCACGTTGGCTGTTCTTACCTGCCCTGTGTGAACGTTACACCATGTTCAGCCGTCTTTTCCCTAGTTTCGGAAACTACTTCATTAGTCCTGCATAAACAGCGCGATCGCCTAAATTATCTTCAATTCTCAGCAGCCGATTATATTTTGCGACCCGTTCGCTACGACACAGCGACCCCGTTTTAATTTGACCGGCTCGTGTAGCAACAGCCAGATCTGCGATCGTAGTATCTTCCGTTTCGCCAGACCGATGACTAATAATCGAGCGATATCCATTTCGCAATCCCAAATCGATTGCTTGTAGCGTTTCTGTTAGCGTACCAATCTGGTTGAGCTTGATGAGAATTGCATTTCCAGCTTGACTGTCAATTCCTTTTTGCAAACGTGTGATATTTGTGACAAACAAATCATCGCCAACCAGTTGGCAATGATCCCCAATTTTTTGAGTCAGCGATTGCCAGGTTTGCCAGTCATCTTCATGCAAGCCATCTTCGATCGATACAATTGGATATTGGCTCACCAACTTCGCTAAATAATCCACCATCTCCGCTTGGGAATGAGCGCTGCCATCGTAGGTATATTGCCCATCTTTGTAGAATTCGCTTGCCGCTACATCCAGTGCTAATGCAACCTGCTCACCGGGCTTGTATCCTGCTTTCTCGATCGCCATAATCAGTAAATCTAGCGCCGCTTGATTCGATTCTAAATTGGGCGCAAATCCGCCTTCATCTCCAACGCCTGTAAGCAGCCCTTTGTCATGCAAAACGCTGCTCAGAGATGCAAACACTTCAGCCCCCCAACGCAACGCTTCTTTAAAGGAAGTTGCCCCCACCGGAACGATCATAAACTCCTGAAAATCAACGTTGTTATCCGCATGAGCACCCCCATTAATCACATTCATCAACGGTACAGGCAGCAGGTTAGAGAGAGGAGTGCCTAAAAAACGATAGAGGGGTAGACCCAGGGCTTCGGCTCCAGCTTTAGCAACCGCCAGCGAAACTGCCAAGATGGCGTTTGCGCCTAAATTTGCTTTATTAGGAGAGCCATCAATATCGATCATGGTGCGATCGACTAGTTCTTGATCGACTGCATCCAAACCGAGGAGCTTGGGTGCAAGGATCTCTTCAACGTTTTTCACAGCTTGAAGGACGCCTTTACCACCATAGCGGCGCTGATCACCATCGCGCAGTTCATGGGCTTCAAAACTTCCGGTAGACGCTCCGCTTGGCACTTGAGCAACGCCGATCGCGCCCCCCACTAAATAGACCTCGGCTTCGATCGTAGGACGACCCCGCGAATCGAGAATCTCACGGGCGCGGATCGCCTCAATGGCGGTATCAAGGGTATCAATCATGGTAATGTAGACCTCAGCAAAGAGAGTAGGCGTGAAGGATGAGCAAAGAATCGTCCTCTTTGAATATGCGCGTTGCGCGGATGGCGATTGCGGCTTTGCCTCTTCGTAGAATACGATGCTGGGGAGCGTTCTAGGTAATGAAATTCATGCTGTCCTGACATTGAGGAGAATTTGCCGTTTGTGCGACTCCCTTTCAAGCTCTTTGTTTACCGTCTTATTTGCAATAGAAATATTGGCAACGGATTTTGATAATGGATGTAACGGATGCCTTATCGGTTCTAGCCCTAGATCTTGAACGATAATGAGCCACTTATCCGTTACATCCGCTACCTAATTTGCTGCCAACCAAGCGCTCTCATGACAACGAGTCAGCCTTTGAATTCACTCAACCCTCAGTAAATTCTCTTCCAAGCTCTAACCGTCGCCTGACCGATGACGCTATCAACGACTTCCCCATTATCGGCAGTTGCCCTCAAGTGAACATTTTGTTCTGGCGCGCTTTTGAGGACAGTTGCGAGTTCTGAGGTAATTGGAAACTGACCATTTTTGTTGTCGAGTTGAAAAACCCGCTCTCCGACTTTGACGGATAGCCCAGTAATTTTCTCAGTGCCATTATTGACAATGCAAACTGAATTGGGAAATCCATCATCAAAGTAGCCAAATGGATAATATCCAAACCTTGAGGCGTATAATCGACGGTGAAACGAACGATGAGCGATCGCGCCAAAGTTACGCCTTGTGCCAATCGTGCATTCTCTTCCGCTGTAGGCTAGTAAGACACGAACAGCATTTGGCTTCCACAGACTGACGACTTTAACCTGACCATTGCTATTACGAAACGATCGCGAAAAATAATTCTGATCAAATACAGCGAGGGATTCGCCTTCAAATGCATCAATGACTCGAACAGGTTGCGACCACGGCACTCGCAGATTGGGCTGTAAGATCGACGATCGCACGATCGGAAGCTCTGCTGATGGTGTTTGCAGAGCGATTCCTTCGGAAGGTCGCAGAGCGATCGCACGAGAATCTAAAACGCTGGACATCACAACTGCAAGGATTGCCCCGTTTCGCATCCAAGAACTCATGAGGCGAGATAGCATAATGTGTGGCTCGATTGACAGGCTATAGTTTGATTCTAGCGATTTGCTCGGCGATTAGCGCAACTCCGAAGAAAGCGCAAACTCAGAGAAATTAAGTTTCGTTCCTGATCGCGACAGATTCAAAACGAGTCTCGATATTTTTTGGTTATGCGATCGCGCCCAAATCAACAAGCGAAGCTTTCTGAGCGTCAGTCAAGCCTGTTGCTCCTGTAATCCTCATGCCTTCATAAGGTCTAGAAATTCTGATGGTTCTGATGCATTCAAAGGTTTGCATGTCCCAGCCCAAAATCACTCCGTCTTGATCGCTGCTGCACAACATTTGACCATCAGGGCTGAACGCAACGACTCTCACCCAGTCGGTATGACCGCATAACGTCCAGAGACAGTCGCCTGTATTTGCGTCCCAAATCTTGACAGCGTGATCTTGACTGCCGCTTCCAGGAAAAAAGCCAAGCTCTGAACTTGGGACACCTAGGTTTCAATGCTTTGAACCAGGAAACATCCGAACGTTAAGCCCAAACTTAGAGATTTCTGCAAAACTTTGGCACAATGAACGTCAGAACCACGAGGAGAACTCATCATGCGTTTACTGCATACCATGCTGCGGGTTGGAAATTTAGAGCGATCGCTGCGGTTTTACTGCGAGGTGTTGGGCATGAAACTTTTGCGCCAAAAAGACTATCCAGGCGGAGAATTTACTCTGGCATTCATTGGCTATGGTGAAGAATCAGAAAATACTGTCATTGAACTAACCCATAACTGGGGGCAGGAAACCTATGAGTTAGGGGATGCTTACGGACATATCGCGATCGGGGTAGATGACATTTACGTGACCTGTAAAGAAATTGCTGCCCAAGGGGGCAATGTCACGCGCCAACCAGGACCGATGAAACACGGCTCAACGGTGATCGCGTTTGTCGAAGATCCGGATGGCTATAAGGTCGAACTGATTCAACTCAAGTCTCAAGAGTCAACCGCTCAAACGCCTGTCGCCGCTAGTACATCCTAATGCTTGACCAATAAACGTTCTGTTCTTCGGGGTCTGTCAAGGTGGAACTGGGGGAGTAGGAGTCGATGGGTGGATGGGTCGCTCAGTAATCTAGTCTATCCGCCCATGCCCTCCACTTAGTGTTGAAAATCTACTAGCCGGTTTTCTGGTTTCTGCCTCCGTTGAGCGCTTATACTCCTCAAGGTGGAGGTAAGGAGTCAATGGTGAAGAAGATTGACTGGATAGCACAAAGCTTAGGGGGAATTAGTGTTCTGGCGTTTATGCTGCCTGTCTGGGCGCAGGAAACCTACCCCTTGGATGAGCCGTCTGATGAGCCAATAGAGCAGGTTACCTCGGTTTCAGAGCTTGCAGATGTTCGTCCTGGCGATTGGGCATTTCAGGCGTTGCAAACCTTGATCGAGCGCTATGGCGTCCTTGGGGGCTACCCTGACAGAACCTTTCGGGGCAATCGCCCGATGAGCCGCTACGAGTTTGCTGCTGCTTTGAATACGGTGGTGAGCCGAGTCGAGGAGCAGCTATTGGCAAGCGATGCGGGTGGAACCGTGCAAGACGATGTGGCAACGATTCGTCAGTTAAGTAATTTCTACGGCAAGGAATTAGAGACGCTGCGATCGCGCCTCGACACCATCACCGATCGCGCCACCGCGTTGGAAAGACAACAATTTTCCACGACAACTAAACTAAATGGGCGCATTGATCTAGCGACCACAGACGGCACAGATTCGGGTCTGACGGTGATCAATCGGACTCGATTAGATCTGATCACTAGCTTTCAAGGTTCAGATCGGCTCGTGACCCAGCTAGAAGCCGGTAACGAGGGGCAGGATGCGGTGGCAGAGGCTCACAATCGTCGTCAAAATCTACTCGGAACCACTGGCATGCTTGCCGATGGCGGTGGCATTGACTCGGTTGGGGTAGCGCAGGGGGTGCGGGTGCGTAAACTGTATTATGCGTTTCGCCCATCTGAAACGGTAGAAGTTGCCGTTGGCTCTCAGCTACCGCCCAGTGATTTTATCGATCGCAACAGTTTTGCCAATCAGTCAGGACAAAATTTTAGCTCCAGCTTTTTCGCAAACAATCCTCTAATTACCCAAAACGAAGTCGATCGCTTTGGGGGAGCCGGAGCCGCCGTTGCTTGGAATGTCAGGAATAATCTAACCCTACGGGCACTGTATGCGGCAGCCGATGCCTCTGATCCGGCAGCAGGTCTGTTTCAAGACCGCTACCAAGCCACGTTAGAAGCGGAATATACCGTGCCCAATCAGCCGATTACCGTGCGCTTGCAATATACCCATGCTGAGATTAACGGCACCCAGATCGATGCGGCTGGGATCAACGCAGAATGGGCCATTCGGCGTCGCTATGGCATCTTTGGCATCTTCGGGCGATTGGGAATTGGTCGCTATCAAGGCTTCAATTCAATCTTGGCAGAAGAGTTGGAGTTCAATCCAAAAACTTGGGCACTGGGGGTTTCGATTCAAAACTTCTTAATCCCCGGATCAAAAGCGGGAGTTGCGGTGGGTCAACCGTTTGTCACCAGCAGGTTAGGAAACGCGACCCAGACCAATATAGAAGCCTTTTTCGGCTTGGCGCTCAGTGAGCATATTAATCTCAGTCCGGCATTGCTGATTGTGTCTAACCCCAATAACCGCAAGAGTCCAACAATTTGGGAATGGACGGTGCGAGTGCTTTATTCGTTTTAACCCTAAACTGCTTGAGCCTCTCGTGCTTCAGAGTACTAACTCCGACTCACGAGTCGCTACAATGAAAGTCCGAGACCCTGATTCAACCCCATTCATTCGACCACATGCAACCCACAGACCCAAGCAAATTTACCGACAAAGCATGGGAAGCGATCGTACAGGCACAAGATGTCGTGCGGCGCTATAAACACCAGAACCTAGAAGTTGAGCATCTGGCGATCAGTTTGCTAGAGCAACAAGATAGCTTAGCTGGCAAGATTTTTACTAGGGCTGGGATCGATGCAACGCGGCTGTGGCAGCAGGTGGATGAATACACGCGCCGCCAGCCCAAGGTGGGCACGAGCGAGCAGCTTTATCTGGGTCGCTACCTCGATACGATGCTCGATCGCGCTGAAGCGGCTCGCGCTAGTCTGCAAGATGATTTTATTTCTATCGAGCATTTTCTGGTTGGGTTCTCTAACGATCCGCGCTTGGGAATGCGGATTTTGCGGACGTTTAATGTCGATAGTGCCAAACTCGATACGGCGATTCGAGAGGTGCGGGGCAGCCAGAAAGTGACGGATCAAAGCCCGGAGTCTAAATATTCTGCTTTAGAAAAATTTGGGCGAGATTTAACCGAGCATGCGAGAGAAGGCAAAATCGATCCGGTAATCGGGCGGGATGAAGAAATTCGCCGGGTGATTCAGGTGCTATCTCGCCGAACGAAGAATAATCCGGTACTGATCGGTGAACCGGGCGTGGGCAAAACTGCGATCGCAGAAGGGTTGGCGCAACGTATTATCAATAACGATGTGCCCGAATCTCTCAAAGGTCGAACCTTAATTTCGCTCGATATGGGTTCTCTGATCGCGGGGGCAAAATATCGCGGCGAGTTTGAAGATCGGCTACGCGCCGTGCTGAAAGAAGTGATCCATTCTGATGGGCAAGTCGTTCTATTTATTGACGAACTGCATACCGTCGTGGGGGCGGGCGCAACGCAGGGCAACATGGATGCGGGCAACTTGCTCAAGCCGATGTTGGCGCGGGGAGAATTGCGCTGCATCGGGGCAACGACGATTGATGAGTATCGCAAATATATTGAGAAAGATGCGGCATTGGAACGGCGGTTTCAACAAGTGGTGATCGATCAGCCGTCGGTGGACGATACCATTTCGATCTTGCGAGGGCTGAAGGAGCGCTATGAAGTCCATCATGGCGTCAACATTACCGATTCTGCCTTAGTTGCCGCCGCGACTTTATCGAGCCGATATATCAGCGATCGCTTCTTGCCCGACAAAGCCATCGACCTGGTAGACGAGGCGGCTGCCAAACTCAAGATGGAAATTACCTCCAAGCCAACCGAGCTAGAGCAGATCGAGCGTCGCCTCAGACAACTTGAGATGGAAAAGTTATCTATTGAAGGCGAAAACAAAGCGAGCGTTACGGGCTTGGTGCGATCGTCAAAAGATCGGCTAGAGCGCATCGAACAAGAAATCGCCGAACTGCAACCGAGGCAAGACGAGTTTGATTCGCAGTGGCAAAACGAGAAGCAAATTCTAGAAAAAATTAAATCTCTTAAAGAAGAAGAAGAGCAGTTGCGGCTGCAAATCGAGCAGGCAGAACGGGCCTATGATCTCAATACAGCCGCGCAGTTAAAATATGGTCGCTTGGAAGCAGTGCAGCACGATCGCGAGACTCAAGAAGCTGAACTGCTAGAAATGCAGGCAGATGGAACCTCACTGCTGCGAGAGCAGGTGACAGAGGCAGATATTGCCGAAATCGTGGCGAAGTGGACTGGCATTCCGGTGAATCGATTGCTGGAAACCGAACGGCAGAAACTCTTGAACTTGGAACATCACTTGCATGAGCGGGTGATTGGTCAGCAAGACGCTGTAGAAGCTGTTGCGGCTGCCATTCGCCGCGCCCGATCGGGCATGAAAGATCCCGGTCGCCCGATCGGATCGTTCTTGTTTTTAGGACCAACAGGAGTCGGGAAAACAGAACTTGCCAAAGCCCTCGCACAGTTCTTGTTCGATTCGGAAGAGGCGATGGTACGGCTCGACATGTCTGAATACATGGAAAAGCATTCTGTATCGCGTCTTATCGGTGCGCCTCCGGGCTATGTTGGCTACGACGAAGGCGGACAGCTTTCTGAGGCAATTCGCCGGAAGCCTTATTCTGTGGTGCTGTTGGATGAAGTCGAGAAAGCGAATCCGGATGTGTTCAACATTTTGCTTCAAGTTCTCGATGACGGGCGCATTACCGATTCTCAAGGTCGCACCGTTGACTTTACCAATGCTGTTATCGTCATGACTAGCAACATCGGAAGTGAATACATTCTCGATGTCTCTGGTGATGACTCTCAGTACGAAGAAATGCAGAAACGAGTGATGAGTGCATTACGCAAACATTTTCGACCAGAGTTTCTCAATCGCATTGATGATACGATTTTGTTTCATGCGCTCAACCGTGCGGAACTTGGAGAAATCGTTGGGCTGCAATTGGTGCGAATTCAGGCGCTGCTATCTGATCAAAAAATTCTGTTAGAACTGACAACGGCGGCTCGCAATCATGTTGCAGAGTTGGGCTACGACCCAACCTATGGGGCGCGTCCGCTCAAGCGAGCGATCCAACGAGAGGTGCAGAACCCGATTGCTACAAAATTGCTCGAAAACACCTTTGTCGAGGGGGATACGATCGTGATTGATCTTGTAGATGGAAAGCTTGCTTTTACCAAAAAGTCTTTAGCGACGAGCACTTCAGCCTCGATACCGTCTGTTGTTTCTGTCGTGGAATCTTAATCAGCGATGCTACGAGCCGAGGGTGTTGTGGGTTCGGTTGAGGTTTATGATTGTCGAAACTGTGATTTGTTAGAGATTGAGACTGGCGATCGCATTCAAGAAAATAATATGTTGGGTAAGAAATTTCGTTTGCGATTTCTTTGGCTAAAGGGTTAAGCGAAGTAATTCTTATTTTCTTGCGCGACGATCGCCGCGTAATGTTTGAAATGCCTCTTCTACTTTTTTGGGTAGCGTTGTAAATCGGATCTGAAAACTAGTTTCGCTTTCTGCGTCTTTAGTGATCGCTTTAGCATAAATGTCATCCATCACTTCTGAACCAAAAAACACTCTCAGCTTGAGATTGCTTAATGGTGGTGGACTTTTCATCCCATCGATCTCAGCGCCTTTGCTCGATAGCTTGGTCAACATTCCAGATATCCGTTCGCCTGCCAAATGCTTTCCTTCTAAGATTTCATACTCCAGCGCGATCGCATCTTTTAGCACAACAACTACATCGCGCTCCTCTGGCAAAAACACGCTGTAAGGCTCACCAATACCACTGACATCGTAGAGCGGCACTGCCTGACTCACCCCCTTTAAAAAGGCTTGCGTTTGCCCGCTAAGCTGCACCACAGATTGCACCTCATCGTAGGTTGTCTGCGAAATGAGGAGTTGTCCACCAACGGTGAATGACTCGATCCGAGCCGCCAAATTAACATGGCTGCCAATCGCCGTGTACTTTGCCAACTCTTCAGAACCAATGTTGCCGATCACCGCTTCTCCGGTGTTGATCCCAATGCCAATCTCTAGTGTTGGTAAGCTCAGCGCTTGCGATCGCTGATTCACCGTTTCCATCGCAAGTTGCATTGCGATCGCACACGCTACGGCCCGATGGGAATCATTGTCTTGCTGAAGCGGCGCACCAAAGAAGACAACAATGCCATCGCCTGTAATATCGTTAATGGTTCCGTTATATTGTTGAATCACTTTTGTGATGATGTCTAAATACATGTTTAACAACAGAACAACTTGTTCCGGTGGAAGCTGTTCTGAAATGCTAGTAAAGCCACGAATATCACACATTAGAATGGTAATTTTTCGCTTCTCTCCAATTAGTTTCAAGCCTTCCGGCGTTTCGAGCAGGTTTGAAACCACTTCGTTGGTGAGATAGCGTCCGAGGGTTTTTCTCAGTTCAGCCGCGCTTTGAGCCAAGTACGCTGTCACTGCGATCGCAGATCCAGTCAGGGCTAAAAACGGCGGAACAACCGGAACCCAAACGCTTTGCAAAAAGGCAAGATAGGTTAGCCCAAACAGACCGACACTTGCGACCAACAAGCTCAGCAAGATTTTTAGCGATTGAAAATGGGGTGTCAGCAGGCGATCGCGCATTGTTTCCGTGCCTTTTTCTGCGGCGCAGTGCAACGCAAATCGCTGTTGCCACACCAATAATGCACCCACAAATGCCCATCCAATGATCCACATCCCTTCTTGCCCCTCCGACCAGGTGCGGAGAAACGGACGCTGGTTTAGCACCGAACGCAGAACTTGACTGACCAACTCACCATGAAGCTCAACGCCGGGGGTAGGATGGCGCAACTGCTGCCAGCGCACGCTATAGGGCGTCTCAAAAAAATCATTCAAGCTCTCTGCCGTCGAGCCGATCAACACAACGCGATCGCGGAATTTTTCTGGCGCAACGGTGTCTTGCAAAACCTGGCTGATGGGGATGACATCAAAGCGATCGCTGCCCTGATAGTTGAGTAAGATCTGATATCCAGCGGCTTCTGCCCTCACGTATCCGCCATCATCCGCCTCAAACGGCACCAGTTCCGTCTGCCCTAATTTAATGCGTCCGCTCTCGGTCGCTTCTGGCTCAATACCTTCCTTCTGCAAATACAGAAGCGAGAGGGCAAACGCTAAACTTAAATGCTCTTGCGGTTCATGCCTAGCTGCGTCAGGCTCTGCCGCGTTTCCACACGGCAGCTTGCAAGCATCGCTGATCGACAACAACCCCCGACGCAGCTTTCCGTCTCCATCTAAAACCAAATCATTAGCGGCGACCTGACCTAATTTTTTTAGCACAGGCGGCGGCGCAACCGTGCCAATGCCATTTCTGCCCACTACTTTCTGGATGCCAACCAGATTGGGGGTCGATTTGAACAGGCTCGTTAAGTCAGCGTAGCCTGTGCCAACGGGCAAATCTCGGTATAGATCTAGCCCGATCGCCCTAGGCTGCTGCTGCTTAATTTTCTTGAGCACTGTTGCCAATGTTTGGTCGGGCAGCGGAAAGCCATAGGTTTGAATATCTGCTTCAGTGACACCTACGATCGTAATTCGCGGATCTTTTGGCTCTTCTGGGCGCAACCGGAAATATTGATCGAGGGATGTCCATTCAAGCGGTTGCAACATCCCTGTGAGGCGCACTAAGACGACTAATCCAGCTACACTAGGCGCAGCAATCAGAACGCCGCGCCACTGCCAAACAATCCGCTTTACGTTTTTCAGCATTGGAAGAGATAGGTAGGCTCACTGCTCAATTAATCCCGCCTGGAGCTTAATTCAAACGGAATGAAGGGCAATCATGCCTATGAGAATCTTTCACAGTGCATCAAACAACTACATCAAACAAGGGCATCAAACAGGGTATAAAATCGCGTACTGTGCTCGCCTCACATGCCTAACAAATCATCTAACTGATCTAGCGCTTCACACGACACAGACTGACTATCTCGATCTCTCGAAGCAAGGCGAAGCGAATCGATCGCGCGTTGAGGTTGAGCCGAACCGGGGATTCCAGTTCCATTCATGCGCCCATACAGATAATCATCTGCATACTTTCGGAACACCGCTTCGATCGCTGCCCTGGCATTTTTTAAACCCCACTCAGCGGCGATCAGTTCTGCCTTGTCGATTACATCTTTGCTCAGCCTTACTTTGTTGTCATACATAGTTGCAGTCCCTCCGCGATCGGAAACAGCCCCCGCACGTTTGCAAACTGAGGATCGGGCATGACCGCAAAAAGTTGGCGACCGGCAAGGCGTTCGGAGATCAGATGGGAACTTCCCCCTGTGACTAAAAACCGAGTCACTCGTGCCATGTAGGGTGTGTATTGAGCTTTCACGGTTTGAAAAATGCCCTTAAACCAAGGATCGAGATATTCTTCGAGCCAAAGCGACCAGGACAACCCAGTATCGGCATAGGTGTGTCCAGCTTTGAAGCCATCCATGACGATCGCAGGGTCAGCCGTTGTGCCTAGAAGATCTGCCAAGCGGCGATCAAAGCTAATGGCAGTCGCCAGTTCATAAGACCCACCGCGATCCATGACGTTCTCATCAATCACGTCTCCTTCTGCGTCGATCAGGCGGGATAGCCAAGTGCCGCCGCCAATATCTATCACAATCGTATACCCACTATCAGGAATGATCCCCAACTGTTGAGCATAGCGATAGGAACCAATCCCTTCCCGTTCGACTTCTACATGATCTACTGTGACGCGGTAGGGAATACCGTTCCGTTTAAATTCATGAATGCCGAGAAGTTGCGATCGCAGTGCATCGGCATTTCTCATGAGATCAGGGGTCGAAACATAAAGCTGGAGCGGGTAATGACAAATCTCTTCTTTGCGCTCTGGTTCTAAACACGCATACAAATGCAGGCGAGCTAATTCAACTTTATTCTCAACAACGGTTTGCTGCTGCCTGCGGTACTTGTAAGCTTGCGTGCCAAAGTGGTAACGTGAGCCATCAGGCAACTCTACTAAAGGAGAACTCTCCGAGTAACGAACGGGATCGCGACCTTGAGGAAGCTGAAACCTAACGGATCGAATGGCTCTTGGGTGCCCTGCGCCGTCCCAAAATTTCAGGTCATAATTTCCAGCATCGAGAGCAATTGTCCTACCCGTTTCCGAAAAATTGGTTCGGCAAGTCCCCCCCAGTGCGATCGCATCTTTTCTCACGCTTGTCTGTCGAGTTCCAAAGGGCATAGCTTTCTCCTCAAGGATTATGTAGAGCTTCTGTTACCTGGCAGCCAGTTTGTTAGTACACAAGTACTATATTGAACTTCGGTAATTCTGTCAACCCAAGCAGAAAACTGAAACGTAAGCAAGCGCAGAAACTGACTCGCAGAGATTCCTCAAAATGGTATACTGGGGCTGCAAGGGCGATTAGCACAGTGGTAGCGCACTTCCTTCACACGGAAGGGGTCACTGGTTCGAGTCCAGTATCGCCCATTCCTGATAAGTCAATAGTTTCAGCATTCCTGACAGGGCGCTGGTTCTGTTTGGAGAGATCCCTAAAATGCCACGAAACGCTATAAAGACGCCATCTCCCTTTCCGAGCAAGCTGGTCAAACCGTTGTCGCGATCTAGAAGCTTAGGAGGCATGTAGAAACAACTTGAGCAATCAAGGAGTTTTTCTGTTGCCGCGATCGCAGTTGCTTGCGTCAGTAATGCGATCGTTGCAGTCAATAAGGCTTGCTGTGATCCTCCTTGAACTGCTGTATCGATGAAGTACCCCAAGATTTGCGGGTTGATGATTTGCAAGGCAATGCTGCTGAGCAGTGCGATCGCCAAGCTAATCACGCGCCCTTGCTGCGGTTTAAGATAGCCTGCCAAGAGCGTTCCGTATTGTTGAAGGGGAATCGGCATAGCAGCAGCAACTCAAAACCTGGGTCTATTGGAGCCATCAATGCTCGCTCAGCAGCTTATTGTAAAGCGTACTCTCGTGTCAGCCGATTTTGGCTCCTAGCGGGAGTTTTTTGGCTTCTAAACGGAATTTTTAGGGGTTGAGCGCGATCGTCATCGCTTTTGAACTCTAGCAATTGAAAATAATTCTTAATTAATACCTTGGTTGCCTCATCCATTACAAGCCAAGCGGCGTTGGTGCGATCGCACTCAACCTAGAGTATAATCGTACTGCTGAGTTCTCCTCGCCGCCATGACTCAACAACTGCTCAACCGAGAAGAGGATGCAGAGCAAGATGGTGCAGAAATCGTCACCGAGCTTGACATCAGCCACCTGGTGATTGAGGACGATACGCCTGTGGACAACTTTCAGTCTGCTCAGCAGCAGCGATTGCTGATCGATGCGCTCTACAGTTCCAGAGCCGTTCCCTTACCCTTCATTGCCGAAGCTGATGTAGGGCTATTCTACAAACTCAAGGGCGACCCGATTGTGCCCGATGTGTTGCTGAGTCTGGGTGTGCAGCGGGCAGAAGACCTGTCCGAACGGCGCAATCGTTCTTATTTCGTTTGGGAGTTTGGCAAAGTTCCCGATGTTTGCGTTGAGATTGTCTCCAACCAGGAAGGCGATGAACTGAGCTTGAGTCAGAAGTCGCGGCAAAAGGGCAAGGTCGCGAGTAAGAAAGAGACCTACGCACAAGTGGGAGTGCCGTACTATGTTGTCTTCGACCCACTTCAACAAACTCAGGGTGAGGCGGAAATGAATGGCGCATTGCTGCGCGTGTGGACGCTGCAATCTGGGCGTTACGTGGAAGTGACCTCGGCAGTAGGCATTGTGCAGGTGGGGCAATCGGTCTGGTTGGAAACGAGCGAGCTAGGGTTAACGCTGTGGGAAGGGCAATTTGAAGAGGAAGTAACGCGGCTGTGGTTGCGCTGGTGCGATGCTCAAGGACAGGTGATTTTGACTGGGGCAGAACGGGCTGATCAGGAGCGGCAAGCTCGATTGGATGCAGTTGGGCGCTTACGATCGCTCAATCTCACCCCAGTCCAGATTGCCGAGGCGTTGAGCTTGTCAGAGGAGGAAGTGCGATCGGCGCTAGAGCGTTAAGCTGGCTGGTCTAAAAAGTACTTGAATAGATCATCTACAACTAGATTGGCTGCGATCGGCCCGTTTCCGAACCAGTAGAGCGATGGCACTTCATAGATCTGATTGCGCTGCACCACCTCTAGGGTTGACCAAAGCGGATCGGACTGCAACCGTTTGAGTGCTACCTGGGCACTGCGAGCAATATCTGAGGTATGCCCGTATGTCCACACAAACATCATGTCGCTTTCTAAAACATGAATCAGTTCCTTGTTGACCTGTTCCTGGTTTTGTCCTCTGGGTGCTTTATCTTGCGCTGGTGGGCGTTTCAGTCCTGCCTCTGCCAAGATTGACCCGGAGAATGATGTTTTAAGGTAAAAGGAAATTCCATTCGGGTAAATCCGAACTAGAGAGATTTTAACGTGATTGAGGCGATCGCCCATTCTAGCTTTGAACTCTGCCAATCGAGCATCATAGTTGGTTAGCACCTGCTTTGCTTCCTGCTCTTTTCCCAACGCCTCAGCAAACTTGAGAAAGGCTGGTTTCCATTGCCCATCAGACTCAGGGATCACCACAACCATTGGTACAACCTGCGATAGATGTTGGTAGGTCAGTGAATTGCCCCAAGCCACTTCTAAAATTAAATCAGGTTTGAGGCTTAGCACCGCTTCTAAACTGGGACCTGTCTCCTTAACTCCCACATACTTAATCGCTTCAGCTTCAGCCTGAGTTAGATAAGGCTTAAGGTAAGGTTTCATCTCCGCCGTTGTGCCAAATGGTTTAACGCCTAGAGCAACCAACCCATCTAGTTCTGCACCCAAAACTACAACCCGCTTAGGATTCAGTGGTACGCAAGTTTCTCCCAAATCATGTTTAACAACTCGGCATTCAGAGGTTGGTAGCTTGCCATTTGGAGCAAGGACTTTTTGAGCAGGCAGCTTGTGACAAGCTATCACCATCACTAAGGTAAGTCCCAGAAGAACAGAAAGGCGAAGAAAATGATGCAGAGATTTGCTCATTACGATGTTCAGCAAAGATGGCAATTTCAAGGGCTAGAAGTTAACTGAGAGTGAGCCTACAACTGTAAAGGGCGCCCCAGGGACAACTGAAACTCTGCCGTAATTGATCGACTCAAAGGAGTTTACATCAAATAGGTTTTTAAGGTTAATGGCGGCTTTCCAGTTGTCTCGCTGATAGAAAATGGCAGCATCAGTCCGAAAATAGCTGGGCAGTGTATAGCTGCTGTCTAAATCACCTGGTCTTGCATCAACATAGAATAGTCCCAACCCAAAGCCGAGTCCTCTTAAATTGCCCCGCTGAATTTCGTAGGTTGTCCAGAGGCTGGCTTTATGTTGCGGAACTAAAGCGGCTGTAGCACCCACAGGTAGATCGTTGCTTTTTGTGATTTCAGCATTCGTGTAACTGTAGGAGGTCAAGATCCTCCATCCCGGTAGAATTTCACCGGCAATATCGAGTTCAATTCCACGATTTCTCTGCTCCCCGATCGCGAGAGAAAAGCCTTCATTCGCCAAATCAGGCGTAGCAATATTGGTTTTAGTGATTTGGTAAAGCGCTAACGTGGCTGAGAGCCTGCGATTCAAGTCTGCTTTGATCCCGACTTCATATTGTGTACCTCGTTCTGGCTCTAATAACGAGCCGTCTACACGCTGACCAAAACTGGGGACAAATGAGCGACTATAGCTGGCATAGAGCGAGATCGGTTGAATGGGCTGGTAAACAATCCCAATTCGGGGAGTGAATGCCTGATCACTCTGACCCGATTCAGAGACCTCGCTTTCATCGAAAGGAAGAAACTCACTTTTCTGATCCACGACATCAAACCGACCGCCTACCAGCAGTTTGAGGTTGTCTGCAAGTGCAATCTGGTCTTGTAGAAAAACGCCCAAGGAATCTGTTTTAGTAACAGAATTAAATCCTGTTCGAGTGGCTGGATCGTTAAGAGCAGAGGGTTGCAGAAAACTGTAAATTGGGTCAAAGATATTAATCGTTGGAGTGAGTCCTCCCCGTAGCTGAGTTCGGGTGAAATCCTGGGTTTGTCTAAAGAAATCCAATCCCAGCAGAAGTGTATGTTGAACCGAACCCGTTGCGAATTTGCCAACAAGCTCTGTTTGTAACGAATAAATTCTACTATCGGTATCATTCGATCGATAATTTCGCAATAACTCACCCGTTGACTCATCTAATCCCAACGGCTCAGCCCGAAAATTCAGGCTATCTTGTGAGCCAAACCGAAAGACATTGCGGAGGGTTAGATTTTCACTAAAGCGATGCTCTAGCCGATAACCCACATTAAAATCCTTGATTTCAGAATTATCATCGGGTTCGCCTAGAAATCTGCTCCTTGGAATATCTGCAATCCCCCGACCAAACGCCACCAAACCACGATCGAAGGTGCGATCGTCATACAGATAATTCAGATTCAGTGACAGGGTTGTATTGTTGCCAATTTTGAAATCTAAAACAGGTTCTATAAAGAATCGCTGACTATCTACGAAATCACGGAAACTACCAGCATTTTCATAAGCAGCATTCAGTCGATAGAGAACTGTTTTCTCTGGATTGAGAGGACCTGAAAAATCGATCGTGGGGCGGTAAAAGCTGAAGCTTCCTGCCGAGAAATCAGCAAAGTAGTAAGGTTCTCGCAAGGGTCTTTTTGAGACCAAATTGATAACGCCTCCGGGCTGAACGTTGCCAAACAAAATCGAGGCTGGTCCTTTAAGAACTTCTATCTGTTCAACGCTAGTAGTTTCTCTCAACCCATTGAGATCTATCAAACCATCTCTAAGAATAGTCGCAGCATCAAACCCTCTGATATTAAGCTGATCATCAGTCTGCCCAAACCCCCCGCTCTGCACAACCCCACTAACATTCCGCAGTGCATCAGTGAGTCGAATCACAGACTGGTCTTTTAGCACCTGTTGAGGAATGACCTGAATCGACTGAGGAATATCGCGAATTGGCGTATCAGTTCTGGTACCAGTAGCGGCATTCGGCACCCGATAACTATTCTGTTCACCCGTCACCACAATTTCCTCATCGGGTTCTGACTCTTCCGGGTTGAGGCTATAGGCAAACTCGCCCGTTCTCAACGTGATGTCTGTAGTCGGCAGGGCATTGGTTCCAGTCACAATAACACTAATATTGCTAGCACTCACCTGTGTCACGTTGACGGCTGTAATCCCCGTTACCGGATTTTCTGAGCGAAACTCATTCCCTTCTGGTAATGTCAGCACTGCATTGGGAATGTCGGCAATTAGACTGTTCCCTTCGCTGCGAAATTTTGTAGCATCGACCTGCAAAGGCTTACCTTCAGCAGTTTGCAGCACAATTTCCAATCCAGTGTCGGTACGGTTGAGATTGACTCCAGTGACTTGCACTGTAGCGGCTTCGATTTGTGCAACCCATTCTCTGAGAGTCGTGGCGGAACGTGAGAAATGATGTTGCCGAGTTGTGGAGATTGTTGGAGTGAAGGGGGTTAAATGAAGAGGCTTTTGCTGTTTTGAATCAAGCTGTGCCCATCCTGGCAATGTCCACGCGATCGCACTGCTAGAGACTACTCCCATCAACATCAATTGGGTTGATACAGAAAATTTTCTCACGTTCATTCCTACTCCACACTCTTACGAACTCTTGTGCCGTCTCGATTCCCAAATAGTTGAGAAACTGTTTCAAGAGTATAGAGAGAAGCTCGGTGTAACTAAATAGGTTGCTGATGGCTAGGCGGAGTTTTTTGATGGCTAGACGGAGAAATTAGCGATGTTGCCGAACGGTTACTTTGATACTGCCGTGCATAGTGACTAGGATTCAGCCCAAATTTCTTGCGAAAGGCTGCGGCAAAATGACTTCGATCGACATATCCAATTTGATGAGCTACTTCACCCACACTCATTTCACGGGTTTGCAAAAGGGATTGTGCCTGCTGCAACCGATAATCATGCAAATAGCCGAAAACGGTTGTCCCAAACACTTGACGGAATCCTTGCTTGAGTTTGTGGTCATTGATAGCAACTTGTCGGGCAAGTTCTAACAAAGAGGGAGGATCGATAAGATTGGCAATCAAAATATCTCTTGCTTGATGAATGCGATCGAGGTCGTCTGATTTTAGAAAAATTTGTGGGGTTAGGGTTCGTGACTGATCGCGCAACTGCTCGAACTGCAACGTCATTAATTCCAACGCTTTCCCTTCTAAGTAAAATCGCTGCATAATTCCACTGTAGGAACAATTTAGAATTTGATGAGCGATCGCTTTCATAGCAGGGGTCATTCTGCCTGAGTAATAGTATGGTTGAATCGTTCCCTCTGCTGCCTGCTGTACTTCAAGGGGCAAAGGAGACAGTTGCTCTGGTGTAAAATTCTTTAGAAAGTGCTGAGGCTCAAACCAGATCTGAAGCCGAGTCAAGCACTCTCCTCCAACCCATTCTTCTGTTTCTGGAGTATCCGAGCAGCAGCTTAAATAGGTTCGTTCTGCAAGCTCATCGACTTGATCAATCACTCCTCGTAACGTTGTCTTCACATCCCCTGATACAAAAAAGCTCAGGACTGACCAAGACGCATTTTTATTCTGCTGTTCAAATAATTTCAAGTCCTGTTCTAGATCGTATCTGTACACTCCTAAACCCAGCCCATCTTGAAGAGAGATTGACCAATCCAGCACTTTACCAACCCAGGGAATATATCCTTGATGTCCCGTTATGAACTCATCATAGTATTCAACAACTTGTCCCGTTTGCTGGCTTTCCTCCCATAGGTCTTTATAGTCTTCCTCTGAGATAGTTTTCGTCATTGCGATCAATCTGTTTAAATTGAGAAATATCGAACAAACGTTTCGGTCAAGGATTGCAAAATATTCTCATTTAAGTAAAACGATTGTCAAGCTCTGCTGAGGTTCAACGGGTGTAAATCATAATTAGTAGAAGTGAGAGCAAACTGGTGCGTTACCGAGCATTGGGCGTTTCTGAAGTTTGGTTTTGGCAAAATTCTCTATCATCTGTGTGAGAGCGGTTATGAGCGAATCTGTCGTAGTGAGCTACTTGGTTTGAAGGACATCGATATCAACTTGGTAATGCAATGTGTATTGATGGCAGAAACCGACGAAATTGAATCCATAAAAAACTGTCCTTGAACTAAAAGCGTAAGAACAGGTACAAAGCTTTCTCGACTAAACTCGCGCCTATTCAGCAACGAGAGCAGCTTGAGATGTATTCACTTGCACAACATCTCGAAGGCGAGCAACCACGAAATCACGTTCTAAATACGACAGCAAGGCTCCTGCCTTGGGTCCGCGCTCCTTGCCTAAAAACGACAAGTAAACAGACTTAAAAGCAACGGGTTGCTGCATCTCCAGTTCTTTTGCTGTTGCAAATAATGTTGTTTGCAGTTCCTCAGCTTCCCAAAGCTTAACATCTGCCAAGCTATGAGTTAGCTGTCTGAGATAAGAGATCTGTTCGTGAGTCAAGTCCTTAACTTTCTCAGGAACCCTATCAAGATAAAGAACCAACTTTTCGTCTTCGTCAGCATAGTCTGCCAGCCATTTTTGAGCAACTGAAATTCTTTGATTTGCAATCTGCCAGTCATACTCACTTAAGGGCTGAGTACTACGTCTTTCAATCTCTTGACGAATATCAAGATGTGGCACTTGCAGTAAAGAAATCAGTGTACTTAGATCAAGTGGATGATAGGGCTTAATCACTCCATCAAGTTGAGCATAAAACAATGGCATTAGATCTTCAGGCAAAGCAGATTCTGGCTGAACATCTGGCGATAAAGCCTGATACTTATCGATTAGAGCATCATAGTCTCTAAATAACCGAGTTGTCGTTTCGTAATTTGGCGCGAAGTTAATGACCGTTTTAGGCTGAGTTCGTAGCATTAAAAATCGAAGTAGCTCAGGAGGAAGCAACTCAGCAATTTCTTTAGCGCTTGAACCGACCCCCTTCGATGAACTCATCTTCGTGCCATTGACCAAAATGAATTCATAGGGTGAATGAAAAGGTGGCTGCTTTCGTAGCACTTTTCGACAGACTGCATTCGCAACATCTCTAGATCCTCCTTTCTGAGAGTGATCTTTACCCGCAAACTCAATGGTGATTCCCAACAGATCCCACTTCGCAACCCATTCAACTTTCCAAGGCAATTTGCCATTACCATCAAAAGGAGAAACCCAGCCTGAATGACCACAACCTTGAACCCAATCTGTTGCATCAGGCTTACAAGTGTAGAAAACTTCTGACCCGTTATAATCCGATACGACAGTTGTTGCAATCTTGCCGCAATTTTCACAAGTAATCTGAAAGGGATACCAGTTATCCGGGCGACGTGCTTTGCTTACTTCTAGATAAGCTTCTCTAACCAAATGAGCGTTTTTGAGGAAGATATCAATGTAAGAATTTAGCCGACCTGAGCGATATAAATCGCGCAAATAATAAACCTCTGGTTTAACCCCCAAATACTCGAAAACCCCTAGAAACTCCCCCATGAAGTATTTTGCATAATCGCTGGCGCTATTGTCTGGTGAGGGAACATTGCACAGGGGAAACCCTAAGTATGGCGCAAACTTCTCTTGATCGAGATAATACGGAACAGTATCGAGCGCATCATAATCATCAACCCCATAGAGGAATTTTGATGGCTTACCAGCATGTTTCAAGGCTCGATAAATCACATCATGGATCACAACTCCTCTCAACGAACCAACATGAACCCTCCCAGATGGGGTCTTTGAATCGTTGACAACTTGATTTTCTTGTGCATCCGCAGCAATCTTATCAGCCCAAAACATGAATTAACCCGTGTGTATACAGCCTTTACATCTTAAAGGAATATCCAGAACTTGACATACTCAGCGATCTAGAGTGAGTCGAGATGAGATGTAAACTTCTGGATTGGATTTAAGCTCGGACTCAGCGGAGAGACTCTGTACGGTCGGCGTGCAACGGGATTGTTAGACCGTGTTGACTTTGCGGAGTTCGACACGACCACCTTCAAAAACCTGCATTTTTAGCTCACAACCTTCCATCAATGACATACCAACGAGAGGGTCTGAATCAGTTTCGTCTACTGGAATGGTCAGCAAGGTGTCATCCCAAACGACAACCGCTTCGTAAACTTTGAAAACACACTCACTGCCATGTCCAAGAATTGCCCGTCCTCGCCGTTTCCATGTCAGGTTTAACTCAGCAATCAAATCGGGAGGCAGAGAAAGCCAGTGAATCCTGTATCGATGATCGCATATTGCATAGAGATTTTGTTATCAGCACGACGAATCGAAAGCGGAATAATCGGTTCAAACTCGACGTTAACGAATCCGGTAATCATGCAGTTCTCCGGGTGCGTCCGCCAAATCGACGAACGTGGCGGGAGCCAATGCGAACGATCCAAATTTGAGCATCGGAGTGACGAGCTTCAAGGCGATCGCAAGCCGCAATTTCACTCTGATCCACTTCAAAATCTCCAGTTTTAATGTCGATCGCTACAATGTTGCCACGATCGCTTTCTTGAACTTGAGGACACACCTGAGTTTCATAAATCTCATCACCCCGTCGAGCAAATTCTTCTTTGCTGTAGCGGGGTTGCCTAACTGTTATGGGTTTGACCTCGTTTTAATGTCTCAACAGTCGCACCTTTATTTTAATCTGGGCACTTGCTCCCACGGTCAAAGGCTCAATCATCGACTTATGCTTTAGCAGTGCTAAGGAAGGCGAGCGTGACATCGGCTTGTGCTTTAGCACCCCACATTCAAGCAAACTTCCCTGCGATCCAAGGGCAGGCTGGATCGTCTTGAATCAAAGCTGGTTTTTTGCCTTTAGTTGCAAATAGCGATCGACGAGTTCTTCGGTGATTTGATTAGCAGGCGCATCTAAAACCAGCACCCCTCGCTGCTTTAGGGCAGTAAACGCAATCTGACGCTGCGCCAACAGATCCAACGCCACCGCTCGTTCGTAGGTCGAAGGCAGATCATCGGTGGGAGTGTGCGCTTGCTGATCGACCGCCGGATCGCGCAACGTCACACAAAACGGCAGATAGCGAGGAGCCAACCGCCCCAAGGCTGCCAGCAACTCTGCCGAAGCGGTCTGCTCCACAACGTCTGTAATTATCACTACCAACGCTCGACGGGTGTGCTGATTGACCACCGTTGTCACTGCGCCCAAATAATCCGGTTCTAGAATGTCGGGTTGAATTGGGGTGAGCCGTTCGATCAGGCGGTTGAGATGAGGTTGTCCACGCTCTGGTGGAATCCAAGTGTGGATCTGGCGATCGAACACGGCAACCCCCACGCGATCGCCGCGATGCAATCCGGCTAAGGCTAACGCTAAGGTTGCATTTAGCCCCCAATCAAACCGAGCTAGCCCATTGACGTGAGCCGTCATCAAACGCCCGCGATCGAGCAAAATCATCAGCGTTTGTTCTTGCTCAGGTTCCAACACTCTGACAAGCGGCGCCCCCCGGCGGGCAGTGGCTTTCCAATCAATAAAGCGCGGATCGTCTCCGATGCCATATTCTCGCAGTTCTGCAAACTCGGTGCCAATGCCAAGGCGTTTGGCGCGTTTGAGTGCACCCGACGCTGGCAGCGTCAGCCGAATTGAGAGCGATCGCAGCCCAATCAGGTCAGGATACACCGCCACTTTTTGGGGTTGAGAAACGTTCCAATCGTGCCATGCCAATTTCCAGGGGCTAAGTTGCCGCACCTGCAAGGTTTCCCAATCATACTCACCACGATGGGTAGGGTGCACTGTGTAGCTCAGAACTTGAGTGCTATTGGCAGAAAGCGTTGCCGCCAAGGGCATGGTTGAGACCGTAAACGAGAGTGGATAGTGATCGTAAAGGGCGATCACCGCCGGTCGGGTCGAGTCTACTGTGAGACTCACGAGATTGTCTCGCCCGATCGAGAGTCGCGAAAGTTCGTGCCGGGTGACGGTGACGCGATGCGCGTTGACTCGGCGGCTGTCTAGAGCCGCGATCGCCAGCACCATCCCATCAAACAGCAGCACACCCAGCACAGCGATCGCCAGACGCGAGGGAAAAAGAAAGGCTAAAGCCGGTGCGATCGCAAGACCCAACAGCAGCAGGCTATAAGTGCGGCGAGACGGAAGCATGAGCAAAGTAGGGAGAGAGACGAGCAGACAGGGCATTCATCAGCGTGGCACCGGAACCTGAGCCAAGACCGCGCTGATCACAGACTCAATGGCGATGCCGTCAAGTTGGGCTTCGGGGCGCAAAATCAGACGATGGCGCAACAACGGAGAAGCAACGGCTTTGATATCATCTGGCGTGACAAATTCTCGCCCCGACAGCCACGCTTGAGCCTTACTTGCCCCCAGCCACGCCACCGCCGATCGCGGTGATGCGCCTAAGAGCAGATCTGGGTGCTGACGGGTTTTTTGAGCCACCGCAAGCAGATAATCTAACACCGATTCTTGGAGCGCGATCGCGCTTACCAACCGCCTCGCGTGCAAAATGTGTTCGACCGTCGCCAACGGGTTGAGGTTCGCTAGATCAAGCCGCTTTGCCTGAAACCCTGCCTGAGAATTCATCAGCATACGTTTCTCAGCCGCCGCGTCAGGATATGACACCACCAGCTTAAACAAAAAGCGATCCAGTTGCGCTTCTGGCAACGGATACGTCCCTTCAAACTCTAACGAATTTTGCGTAGCAATCACCCAAAACAGATCCGACAGCGGCAAACTCTCGCCATCGAGCGTCACCTGTTGTTCTTCCATGGCTTCTAGCAAGGCCGATTGCGTTTTGGGCGGGGTACGGTTAATTTCATCCGCCAACAAAATTTGAGTAAAAACAGGTCCCTTTTTTAACGTAAAATCGCGGCTGTTGAGATTAAAGATCGTGGTTCCCAAAATGTCAGAGGGCAAAATGTCAGGCGTAAGCTGCACTCGCCGAAACTCTGCCTCCACCAGCCGTGCTAGCACTTTGACGAGCAGCGTTTTTCCCGTTCCCGGCACCCCTTCTAAAATGACATGACCGCCAGCAAGCAACGCCACCATCAACTGCTGCACTAGCGGACTTTGACCCACAACGATTTGATCGAGGGCTTGCTTGAGGCGTGTAAACGTAGCGTGGAGATCAGACATAGGGTAGCGAGGAAACGGTAGCGACAGAGGCAACCATATCTTACGTTCTGTTGCTCAAAATGAGGCGATCGGCTCTCGAATCAGTCACAGTTTGGGCGGTTGCGCTTCGTCTTTGTTGATACAACCTGCCTTCTGAACATGACGGCACACCCGCGATCGCAGCATCTCTCGCGTGCCAAACGCGCCCGTTGAAAAGATGACGCGATCGCCGCCGATTAATTTCAAAATTTTGACATTGCAGACCGGGCACACCTGCATCTGACCTTGATTCATGAATCTACAGTGAGGAATCGTTTGTGATTATGCTCTGACAAACTTCAACGGATTTACCGAGGGTGACACATTTATTGACGCAGATTTCATCAATTTTCGGAGCAACCTTCATCCAATACTCGCTTGACAGTGGGAAAATTGGGGTGGTGGCTGTGAGAGGAATTTTTGATATGCGTCGCTTTATTTTGGGAGTGATGACGGGTTGCCTGGCTATGCTGGCTCAGCAAACCCCGCTCCAGGCAAGTGTGGGCTTGCGTAGCCCAGACGATCCATCCCGAGCCTATTGGCTAGAAGCACAGCAACTCACGCAAGACCAGTTGCTGCTGCTCAATCGGGTCGAGACATCGCTAGAAGAGGCAGAAGCCCATCGGCTGCGATCGCTGCGGGGTCAGCTATTTCTCCATACCTGGGCAATCGATCGCTTTCTTAAATCAAACTACCCAAACCCCAGCGTGTTTTGCGCCTCGCCCGATGGCACCGAAGTCGCCGGAACCGATGCGGTTGATTTGGCTCAGGGACAAGTGTACTGCACGCTCTATTTTGCCAGCCTCAACCTAGAGCTTCTCAGAAAAGATCTTAACCAGCGCACTGGCATTGTTGACGCCCGCCCTCTGCGCGCACCCATCCCTCTGTTAAAGGTTCCGCCAAAAATTGCCCCGGCTCAGAGCGATTCGCTGGTTTTCAATTTTCCAGAAGGAACCATCATCGGCAAAAGCATTCAACTCCCCAGTGCTCAAGACCCGGTGCTGCCCGCCCTCTCTGGCTCCATCAACCCGATCGCCACTATTCAATCTGTCCGCCAACGCTTAGCCCAAATTCAGTCTGCCTTTCCCGAAGATCTGCGGATTTTGATTCCGCTTGGGGCACAAACCCCCCTGCCTGACCCGATGGAGCGCGATTCCTACGAGGCTCGACCGCGCGCTGACTTCTATCATCCTGCTACGACAATCTCCGATCTGCTGTCGTCTGAGGTCTATCTTCTGGCAGCAACTTGGGCAACAACCGTGGGGCAGGCTGGGAAACCTCCTTCCCACAGGTGACTTCTCTGTTACATCGGCTACCCAGTCTGCTGTTCCTTTACCGCTGGGCAACCAAAAGTAGCCCCGGCAAGCAGATCACCGGGTCAGGCGTCAGACGCCCATCAGGGTCAGAATTTTTTGAGCCGAACCATCCGCAACACAATGCCCTGACGAATTGCCCCCGACTGGCTCTCCTAACGCGGCTCTCATGAGTTGGTAGTTGGCGATCGTCTGCTCTCGCACCTTGGGTTTCAATAGCTCTAGTGCTGCCGCCGCGATCGCAGCGGGCACTGCCTCATCTTGCAAAAATTCTGGCACGATCGAGTCCATCAACACCAGGTTGGGCGGCGACATAAACGGAATCGAGAACTTCACCACATGCTTTGCCAGCCAAGCCGTGAGCGGGTTGACCCGATACATCACCACCTGCGGCACGTTGAGCAATGCCAGTTCAAGATTTACCGTGCCGGATTTGGTGAGCGCCAGATCTGCTGCCGCGATCGCGCTCAACGTCGATGTTCCCCGATTGCTCTCTAACACCGTGGCAGGCAGGTTGTAGTGGGCGATCGCCTGTTCAATCGCCCGGCGATACTTCTCCAGCGATAGCGGAATCCAAAAGTGAGCCTGGGGCACATGCGATTGGATGATCTGCGCCGCTTGAAACATCACCGGCAAAAGATAGGTGACTTCTTGGGGGCGAGAGGCAGGCAGCAGCGCGATCGCAACTTGGTCGTCTGAAATTCCCAAGGCAGACCGAGCCGCCGCCCGATCAGGAGCGGTATGAATGCGATCGAGCAAGGGATGCCCCACAAACGACACCGCCGCCCCATGCTCAGCATAATATCGGGCTTCTTCTGGAAAAATTGCCAGTAGCTGATCGCTCACCTCAACAATTTTCTGAGTATTGGCTGGCGTGTGTGACCAAACCCATTCTTGCGGAGCAATAAAATACGCTGTCGGCACCTGCGGCAAGTGTCGGCGCACATACTGCCCAATACTAATATTGGGAGTCATGTAATCGATCATCACCACTGCATCGGGCGGGTTTTGCCTTAAATACCGCTTTGCCCGTCGCTGAAGCACCAGGGTTGGCAAAATGTAGGGCAGCGCTTCAAAAATGCCGACCGAGCCGATCGCGCTCGTGTTGCCCAGCAGCGTCGCCCCTGCATCAGCCATGCGATCGCCGCCCAACGCCAAAATTTCGAGATCAATGCCAAGCTTGTGCGCCTGCCGATGCAAGGCTTCCACCAGCAAAGCCCCCTGGAGATCCCCCGACACTTCCCCCGTGCTAATAAAGATGCGCCGCTTCATTCTCCACCCTTGAGCAAAACAGGCGTTAATCCCCGGCGTCCCGGCAAGATCGATAGCCGAATAAACTGCTGCAAATGTTGAACATGCTCATTGTCGGGCAACAGGTCAAGCTGATCCAACGCTTCGGTCAGTCTCAAATCAGAGCGATACAAAATCCGAAATGCTTTTCTTAATAGCTGCAAATCTTCTACCGAAAAGCCCGATCGTTGCAGCCCAATCTTGTGCAACGCCCGAATCCGTCCCGGATTGCCTTCTACAATCATGTAAGGCGGCACATCGCGATCGATGCGTGCCATGCCGCCCACCATGGCATGCCGCCCAATTCGCACAAACTGATGCACGCCCAACACCCCGCTGATTCTCGCTTTCGACTCAATGTGAACATGCCCCGCCAGCGACACCGAATTAGAAATAATCACCTGATCTTCAATCGCGCAGTTATGCCCCACATGAGTATACGCCATCAAAAGATTGCCATTGCCAATCAGCGTCACATCCTCTCCGTAGGTCGGGCGATGAATGGTGACAAACTCCCGAATCTGGTTACCATTGCCAATTTTTAGCAAGCCCAGCGACCCATCATATTTTAGGTCTTGTGGCTCTAGCCCGATCGCCGCCCCCGGAAAAAACTGATTGCGCTCCCCAATGTCGGTTTTGCCCTCAATTACCACATGATGACCGATGCTCGTCCCCGCCCGAACTTTCACATGTTCTCCAATGACTGCGTAAGCCCCAACCTGCACAGTCGGATGAAGTTCAGCCCCAGGATGAATTACAGCAGTCGGATGAATCAGGGTTGTCATATCAAGGTAGAAACATGGGGGAAAATTGCGGCAACTGTAGAGACGCGATCGCTCGCGTCTACACCATCCATCGAAGCGAAAATATCCAGCGATGCCAGATTACAACGCGAACAATCGTCCGTATTTTAATCCACCAAGGCAAACATCAAGTCACCCGAACACGCAAGCTGACCATCCACTTCCGCACGACCGCGCATCTTCCCAAATCGACGACCCTTCACAGACAACAGTTCCACGGTCATGACCAGTTGGTCTCCTGGCACAACCGGGCGTCGAAACCGGACGCCATCAATGCCGGCAAACATAAATAAGCCGCCCTGCACATCTGCCATTTGGGTTAGCACCACGCCGCCGACCTGCGCCATTGCCTCTACGATCAGCACCCCCGGCATAATTGGGCGACCGGGAAAATGCCCTTGAAACTGCGGCTCATTAAACGTGACATTTTTAATCCCCACTGCCATTTTCTCAGGCACAAAATCAATAATTCGATCAACCATCGCAAAGGGGTAGCGGTGGGGCAACAGTTGATGAATTTCTTCGAGGGTAAACGTGGTTTTGAGGTGAGGAGCGCTTTCAGAAACGAGGGATTCAACAGCGGTATGGGGTTCGATCAGGGTTGACATGAGCTTTGGGTTTAAAAATCAAGGGCAGTCACTCGTCTATCGTGGGAAGGTTCACGAAATAAATCACAAACGAATCACGAAGGACGTATCGCCAGAATATGACGAACGAGTTGAGTGTGCAAACGGTGGCTCGCTTTGTAGGCCAGAAAATGAGCCGACGGTAGCGTTCCTAGCAAGCTCAAATCGCCAATTAGATCTAGCAGTTTATGGCGCACTGGCTCGTTTGGAAATCGCAGCGGCGGGTTGACCCATCCTTCTGCGCTGCAAACCAGGGCGTTTTCAAGCGAACCGCCTTTAATTAAACCACTTGCTCGCAACTGTTCAACCTGATGGGCAAAACCAAAGGTGCGGGCGGGGGCAATTTCCGTTGCAAACGCGGTTTGCCCCGGCGACCAGCTATGCCACTGATTGCCAATGGCACTGAGTTCAAAATCAATGCCGTAGGTAAACCGGATCGCCGTCGCCGGAATTGCGGCAACAAAGGCATCGTCTTCCCGAATCCAAATCGGATCGGGTAGGGCGAACGATGATCGGCTTGCCGCTTGGGGCACGATGCCAACCTGCGCGATCGCAGTGGCCCACTCCTGAGCCGACCCATCTAACAAGGGCAGTTCTGCCCCATCGATCTCAATGCGGGCATTATCCACCCCCAAGGCTAAAAGCGCCGCCAATAGGTGCTCTACAGTGCGAACTCGCGCGTTGCCGCACCCTAATTCTGTGGACAGCACCGTCGGATTCACCGATGCACCATTCGCCCTGATCGGCGGCGCATCAGGCAAATCTAGCCGGACGAAATACCGTCCCTGCCCCGGTTCCGCAGGCAGCACCCAAACCTGAGCCGAGGTGCCGCTGTGCAGCCCAATGCCCGATCGCGAAAAACCCGCCGCCAACGTACTCTGTGTCGTCTTAGAAAATGCATCAACCTGAGATGTCGTCTGTTCTACAACGTTTAGCCCTTGGCGACTGTCTTTCATTTAAAATCGTTCTCCAAATCCGAACCGAATGTTATTTCCACCCTGGTCGTTAATACCAAAGTCGATGCGGATCGGACCCAGAGGCGACCTGACGCGTACTCCAACTCCGTAGCCAAAACCACTCCCTGGCTTGCCTCGAACCCCCCCCGGATCGCCCGGAACGTTGTTTCCAGTCCCTAAATCGGTGGCAGCATCGAGAAAGAGCGCACCCGAAAAAATTGAAAATAACGGGAAGCGATATTCTGCGGTGGCTTGAAGATAGCTTTTGGCGCTACCCACATCTCCTTCATCATAACCACGCACCGAGTTTGTCCCCCCTAGAGGAAATGCTTCGTAAGGCGGAAGATCGCCTAAAACCGTGCCCCCCTGAATGTTGAAGGCAAAAGCTTGAGGACAGCCCTCGCGGTTTGGCTCTTCTCCGATTCTCGGTTGCTGATCTCGGCAGCCAGGTGCTAGTTTCAGGAGCCGAGTTGGCACGTAGAAGCTATAGCTGGCGCGCAACCGGTTGAAAAAGAGGCTACCCGACCCGATGGGAACCGATTGTTCGGTACTAAATCGCAGCAGCGACCCACCTGTAGGCTGAAGAAAATCATTTCTGCGATCGCGCACAAATGCCAGTTGCGCCGTCACCAGATCATCTTTTCCAGACGGATCAAAACTGAGCAGGTTACCCAGTTCGTCGCGGGGGCTAAGTCTACCATCGGCATCACGCACCGACACCCGTTGATACTGCAACCCCAGCGAGGCATTCCATTCGGAGCGCTCATAGGGATTTTTCGAGAGCGGACGGCTAAAGCTAACGCCGCCCCCCGTGCGAACAATCCGAGGGCGATCGCCATTTGGCAGATCAATTTCTGGATCGCCGCCATCAAAAATCAACGAAATGGTGCGCCGACGAAACAGATTAGCTGTGTAAGAGGTGCGATACTCATCTCCGGCAATCCACGGGTCGGTAAAGCTCAGGTCAAATTGCTGATCGCGCTGACCAATCTGCACTTCGGCATTAAGTTTTTGGTTATTGCCACCAAAGTTTTGCTGCCCAAAGCTGACGCTACCAAACAACCCGCTCGCCGAGCTAAAGCCCCCCGCCACCCCAAAGTTTCCGGTGTTCCGCTCAACCACGTTGGCAACAACGATCACCCGGCGCGGGTCTTGTCCCGGTTGCAGCGACAGCCGAATGTCTTCAAAAATGCCCAGCCCAAAGGCGCGCTGCAAGTCTCGTTCTGCCGTGGTGCGGTTAAACACATCTCCAGGCTTGAGTTGAAACTCGCGGGTGATGATAAATGGGCGAGTTCGTCCGCGAATCGGGTTGCCCTGCGCGTCCTGGGTTTCTCCTTCTTTGTTGATGAACTGGACTTGCAGCGCCTCGACTTCCCCTTCCGCCACTTGCAACGTGACACTGCCATCAGGATTAACCCTGGGCACGTCTACCACTTGCGCCAACACATAGCCGTTGGTTTGATACCACTTGTTGAGTTCTTGAATGCCGTTTTGCAGATCGCGCAGGTTGAGAATTCTGCCATACTGGGGGCTAAAAATGTCCTGCACCACTTTTTCTGGCAGCACGCGGCTGCCTTCCACCCGCACCGATTGCAACGGCGGATTGGGGGTGACATCAAAGGTGACTCGTACGCCAAGCGGCGTATCGGTCGGGGTGGCTCTCACATTCGAGAAAAAGCCCGTTGCAAATACTGCATTGATGTCTTCTTGAAGCTGCGATCGCGTGGTGGTCTGCCCCGGCTGCGTCCGAATCACACGATACACTTCATTTTGTAGTTCTGCCTCTGCGCCCAACACCAGCACCTCACTGACCAACACTCGCGGTTCAGGTTCTGCGGGCTGGGGGGGTGGCGTTTCGGGCGTTGTTTCAGGCGGCGTCGCAGACGGTGCGGTAGGCGTTGTTTCAGGAGTTGTCTGGGGTGTTGTTTCAGGCGGCGCAACCGGACTCGGAGCCACCTGCCCCCCCGGAGGCGGAGTAATTTGCGTTCCCGATGGCGGGGTTTCGGGCTGAGGCGGCAAAACTGGCGTTGCTGGAGCCGTCGGCGCAGTGGGAAGCGTCGGCACTTGGGGCGATGGAGCCGCCGGAGCCGGACTTGATGGATTAATTTGAATCTGGTTCGGCGTTTCTTGCTCGATCGTGCCACCCTGTGCTAGTTCCAGCGCTTTTGCTGGAAGAGACTTCTGATCAAACCCAACTTTTGGTAAGGGCGTAATGGCTCCGCGACCCGAAACCGGGATAGTCTCGACTACCAGGTTTGTCGGCTGGGGTTGCGGTTGAAGATTTGATCGAGACACCCGTTGGTTTGCAGGGGTCGAGGCATCAATTACACTCAGACGGGCTGAACTCGTCTTCAGTTTCGTCGAGGGCTGGGGAGTTTGAGCGTTGACAGAAGTCGCGCAACTTATCGCAGCAATCGAAAGTACTGCCATTAAAGCAGGAGATAAACGCATTTTATTCACACTATTTCGCACGTCTTCACACCTCTGCACTAGGCAGACTCTACATCACGATATCAAGAAGCAGTCTCAACTCTGACAAACTGTGAAATTCTACCGCATCGTGGGTAGCATTCCTCGCTTGAGAGTGACAGGAATTCTTCTAGCACTTATACAGCTTCTAACACTTATACAGTCTGATTTAGCACCCGTTCCATCACTTGGCGGTAGGCATCCTCTACGTTGCCTAAGTCCCGCCGAAATCGATCTTTATCCATCACCCGTTTGTCGGGGTCAGACTCGGCTTGATTCCACAATCGGCAGGTATCTGGGCTAATCTCGTCTGCCAGAATAATTTGCCGTGGGGAACCCTCCGTTTGAGCAACTCCAGAAGACACGCAGCCAAATTCCAACTTAAAGTCCACCAGTGTGATGCCACATTGCTGAAAAAAATTCGTCAGAATTTCATTGATCCGCGATGCCATTTCTATTAATTGATCCACCTGATCCGGGGTAGCGAGATCAAGAAGTTGCAACCGATCGAACGTAAGAAGGGGGTCGCCAAGCTCATCGTTTTTGTAGTAAAACTCCACCAAGGGAGGAGTCAGAATCGTTCCTAGCTTCAATCCAGTTTGTTGACAGAGATTCCCGGCTGCAATGTTCCTGACAACGACCTCTAAGGGCAAAATCTTTACAGATTTGACTCGCATCTCGTTTGCCGAAGGGCGATCGATAAAATGGGTCGGGACGCCGTTGGCTTCCATCAGCTTGAATAGGTGAGTTGAAATCGCGCAGTTAAATTCCCCTTTTCCGGTGATGCTGCCCTTTTTCTGGGCATTAAACGCGGTTGCATCATCTTTGAAGTGCGTTAAAAGAATATTGGGATCATCCGTTGCGTAGAGAATTTTAGCTTTGCCTTCGTAGAGCTTTTGACCAACAGCCATGATTGGGAGAACACAAGGGGACTGAGTTATTTTAGCGCCCAGCGTGATTGGCTTTGCGAATTCTGGCAGATGTGGCTCGCTCACTCTCCTTGCCAATTTAGGGTGGCTGGACTGGTTTGTGCCAGCAGCTTTCCCTGAGAGATAACATAGCGAACCGTGGCGCGGCGGCGAATGGCATCGGTGCGATCGCAGGCATCTAGCACAATCAAATTCGCAGGTTTGCCCACCTCAATGCCATAGGTTTCGCCCAAACTAAGCGTCTGCGCCCCGTTCCACGTCACCATGTTGTAGCAGGCGTCAATCTCCGCCGTTCCGGTCATTTGGCACACATGCACCGCCATCGATGCTACATCCAACATGTTGCCCGTGCCAAGCGAGTACCAAGGATCTTGAATGCAATCGTGCCCCAAGCTCACGTTCATGCCATGCTGCCACAGTTCTTTGACGCGGGTTACGCCTCGCCGCTTGGGATAGGTATCGGTGCGCCCTTGAAGGGTGATATTAATGAGAGGATTGGCAATGAAATTCAGTTGAGTTTGCTGAAGAAAGCCCAGCAGTTTCAAGGCATACGCGTTGTTGTAAGAGCCAAAGGCAGTGGTATGACTTGCGGTAACTCGTGCACCCATATTCCGCCGTCGGGCACAGGCAGCCACGACCTCTAGAAATCTGGATTGGTCATCATCAATCTCGTCGCAGTGAATATCAATCAAGCGATCGTACTGTTCTGCTAACTCAAAAATGCGATGAACTGACCGAACACCATCCTCCCGCGTCATCTCATAGTGCGGAATGCCGCCGATCACGTCTGCTCCCATTTTCAGGGCTTCTTCCATCAGCGCTTCGGTTTTCGGACTTCCGTAAAGCCCATCTTGCGGAAACGCCACGACTTGCAAGGTAATCCAGTCTTTTACGGCGGCGCGAACTTCTAACAAGGCTTGCAGGGCAACCAGGCTAGACTCGCTCACATCAGCATGACTCCGTACAAACAGCACTCCTTGGGCAGCTTGCTGTTTTAGCGTCGCGATCGCACGGTTTTTCACATCCTCAAGCGACAGATTGTGCTTGCGATCGCGCCAAATATCAATGCCCTCAAACAAGGTGCCGCTCCCGTTCCAGCGCGGCTCTCCCGCCGTCAGTGCAGAGTCGAGATGAATATGCGACTCGACAAACGGTGGGCTGACCAGTTGATGCTGAATGTCGAGTTCAACCGTGGCTGTGCCGTCGAGGTGAGGCGCGATCGCAGCAATAGCAGGCGCACCTCCGTCAGAGGTGCGCCTGCTGTGAATTGCAATGTCTACTGTTTCAACCTGATCCGGCGTCCGAAGCAGCTTGCAGCGTCGCAAAATCATCTCGTAAGGCTGAGAAGTCATGATTGAACCTGGCGATCGCAGTTCTAACCCATTCACTTTACCGGATTAGACATTGATCTGGCGTGTCCCATCTTTCACTTTGCAAACTGTCAAATCGTAGCTGTTAGCACGCTCGATCGTCTCAGCACATGTCTCAACTGGTCTCAAGCCGTATTCCAACACTTTGATCATGGGGCTGAATCCTAGCGTGCGCCATCTCTAGCACGCTTGATCTATCAACGGCTCTAGCCAAGGCTGAAACTGGTCTCTCCGAAAGATTTGTGCCCGACGATGGTAATCAAACCGCACCAAACTTGGCAACCCATGGCGACGAATGCAGTCTTTAATCCAGGAGGCAACGCCTTGCCCAGCTTCCGGAACCATCTCGGTTTGAAACGGTCCATACATCAACACTAAATGGCTGTGACTCTGAAGCGGAGCGTCTCGTTCAATCAGCGCTGTTAGGTTTGTTCTAGGGGGATGATGGGCATCAGCCTTGCTTTTGCTAGAATGACGCCAACTTGCTACTTTTTGGTGCGATCGCGGGTCTTGTCGAGAGGTCTGAGAATGTGAATAGTTGTGAAGCATATAACTCCTTACGAAGGGATACGAAAAGCGCCAACCGATCTCTCCCTGTCACTCAGCAGGTATGGAGGAAAGATCGATTGGCTACTAGGTGGATGCAATTTAGTCAAGGTCTAAAACTTTATATTCTCATAATATTGTCTTTTATAAAAAAGTGCAAACCTTAATTTATCCATATCTCTAACAGGCACCATTTATCACCAAAACGTGGTATCCCAAAAAAGTGAGGAAAAATTGCAATCAGCACCAAGCGTGATTCTAAAAGAACTGCCAGCCTGTCTTACAGCCTTCCTAAAAGCTTAACCTCCAGATATTTCTCAGTCAGGTTATTTTGGCAATCAATCTCCAGATTCGGATGAACCACTACAAACTGTTTTTCTTAATCTGATAAGTTAACCTGTGGATCTTCAATTAAACCAATGGTGAAAGAATGACTGTCTGCGAATTTAGGGCAGGTCTTGAGGGTGTTCCCGCCACCCAATCTAGCATTAGCTTTGTGGATGGGCAGAAAGGAATTCTGGAATATCGCGGTATTCCCATCCAAGAGCTCGCAGCCAAAAGCACTTTTTTAGAGACAGCTTATCTCCTAATTTGGAATGAGCTACCGACTCGCGACGTTCTCGCCGACTTTGAGCACGAAATTCAATACCATCGTCGCCTGAAATACCGCATTCGCGACATGATGAAGTGCTTTCCAGAAAGTGGGCACCCAATGGATGCTCTGCAAGCGTCTGCCGCTGCCCTGGGGCTGTTTTACTCTAAGCGGGCGCTAGACGACCCTGCTTATATCCGAGCGGCAGTCGTCCGCATCTTGGCAAAAGTTCCAACCATGGTTGCCGCCTTTCAGTTGATTCGCAAAGGAAATGATCCGGTTCAGCCCCGAGACGATCTCAGCTACGCTGCCAACTTTTTGTATATGCTTAGCGAACAAGAACCTGATCCCTTCGCTGCCCGAATCTTTGATGTGTCGCTAATGCTTCATGCAGAACACACAATCAATGCATCTACCTTCTCGGCAATGGTGACGGCTTCCACCCTAACCGATCCTTACGCCGTAATTGCCTCGGCAGTTGGGACGCTGGCAGGGCCGCTGCATGGCGGAGCTAGCGAAGAAGTGGTGGAAATGTTAGAAGAGATTGGTTCGGTGGAAAATGTTCGCCCTTTTCTCGAAGACCGCTTGGAGCGCAAGCAGAGAATTATGGGATTTGGGCATCGGGTCTACAAGGTCAAAGATCCGAGGGCAATTATCCTACAGCAGTTGGCTGAGCAACTGTTTGAGAAATTTGGGCAGGATAAGTTCTACGATATTGCCGTTGAGCTAGAGCAGGTCGTAGAGGAAAAGCTGGGGCATCGAGGCATTTTTCCAAATGTAGATTTCTATTCTGGGCTGGTTTACCGCAAGCTCGGTATTCCAACTGATTTATTTACTCCAGTATTCGCAATTTCCCGCGCGGCAGGCTGGTTAGCTCATTGGAAAGAACAACTCGGAGAAAATCGGATTTTTCGCCCCACTCAAATTTACACTGGGTTACATTCAGCACCTTACGTACCCATCGACGAACGGCAGCAAAAACTACCCCCTGAAGGGTGAGACCCCTCTTGCCGTTTTTCAATTCCCTTGTAACTATATCAACGTGACGATTTTCAGGAACTCCAGCCCTCAGATATCTTGCTTCTGGGGGTTTCTTTATGGACAAAATAGAGCCGCAAGTTGGATACCTAAGCCTACTGAGGACTACGGATCAACGCGCTTTACTCTCCGTTCCTCTAAGCACCCCTTAAACGGTTGAGTGTTCTAGTGAGTAAAAAAGTTAGTGGGTAAGAAGGTTGAAAATTCGATAATCTCAGAAAGTTTAGTTTCTGTTAGACCGCTATACTGATAGTCGTTGAGGTTGCTAACGAATCTTTATCAAGGTTTGCTAACGCCTTGGCTCCTAGATTTGCTGCGTAATGGAAACTATGAATCCAGGAATTGACCTTCAAGGAAGTTTTATTGAATCCCTTAAGAGCTTTGGTTTGCCCGCAGGAGCAGCCAAACTTCTCTGGATGCCGTTTCCGATGCTAGTAATACTAGTAGTGGCGGTGCTGAGTGTGTTTGCGCTGGTGTGGCTAGAACGAAAGATTTCGGCAGCGGCTCAGCAGCGCATCGGACCTGAATTTATCGGTCCGTTGGGGATTTTAGCGCCCCTTGCAGATGGGCTGAAGTTAGCCTTCAAAGAAGATGTGGTTCCGGCTAAGTCTGATCCTCTGTTGTTTACATTGGGTCCTGCGATCGTGGTGATCCCAGTGTTCTTGTCGTACCTCATTGTGCCGTTTGGGCAGAACATGGTCATCACCGACGTGGGCATGGGGATTTTCCTGTGGATTGCGCTTTCTAGCGTGACGCCAATCGGCTTGCTGATGTCGGGCTACTCTTCAAACAACAAATACTCGTTGCTAGGCGGGTTAAGAGCCGCCGCACAATCAATCAGCTATGAGTTGCCGCTAGCGCTATCTGTATTGGCGGTGGTGCTAATGTCTAACTCCCTGAGCACCGTTGATATTGTCAATCAACAGACTGGCTACGGCATCTTGGGGTGGAATATTTGGCGGCAGCCCGTGGGCTTCCTCATTTTCTGGATCGCTGCCCTAGCTGAATGTGAGCGGATTCCGTTTGACTTACCAGAGGCAGAAGAAGAGTTGGTAGCGGGCTATCAGACTGAGTACTCAGGCATGAAGTTTGCCCTGTTCTATATTGCCTCTTACGTCAACCTTACCCTCTCAGCGTTGCTGTTTGCAGTGTTGTATCTGGGTGGTTGGGAGTTTTTTGTGCCGATTGGAACGATCGCTGGATTTTTCAATATCAGTGAAACCGCGCCTTGGCTGCAAGTCGTAGCGGCGGTGCTAGGCATCAGCATGACCCTTCTAAAGGCCTACTTCCTAGTTTTTATCGCTATTTTGATGCGCTGGACTGTGCCTCGCGTCCGCATCGATCAACTCCTAGACCTGGGCTGGAAGTTCTTGCTGCCGGTTTCCCTAGTAAATTTGCTGATTACGGCGGGTCTGAAGATTGCTTTCCCAGTCGCTTTTGGCAGCTAATTTGTGACCCTTGCTTTCGTTTTAAGAGCGGAGAACACCATGCTAAAGTTCCTCAAACAAGTCGGTGATTACACCAAAGAGGCGATCCAAGCAGGTAAATACATTGGTCAGGGGTTGTCTGTCACCTTTGACCATATGCGGCGTCGCCCTGTCACCGTTCAATATCCTTACGAGAAGCTGATTTTGTCGGAGCGCTTTCGAGGGCGAATTCACTTCGAGTTTGACAAGTGTATTGCCTGCGAAGTGTGTGTGCGCGTTTGTCCGATTAATCTGCCTGTCGTGGATTGGGAGTTTAACAAAGAGTCGAAGAAAAAACAACTCAATCATTACAGTATCGATTTTGGGGTCTGTATTTTCTGCGGTAACTGCGTAGAATTTTGCCCCACGAACTGTTTATCGATGACCGAAGAATACGAGCTATCCACCTACGATCGCCATGAGCTTAACTACGACAGTGTGGCGTTAGGTCGCTTGCCCTACAAGGTTACAGACGATCCAATGGTGACGCCATTGCGGCAATTGGCATATCTTCCGAAAGGAGTTTTAGACCCCCACGGGTTGCCTGCGGGGTCGAAGCGGGCGGGGTTACGTCCTGAAGAGATTGTTGAACAAGCCGAAAAAGAATCATAAGGGCGATCCAGTTGATCGTCTGCCCTTTATTGGAGACTAAACGTGTGAATTTAGCGGAAGGAGTTCAGATCGTATCGTTTGGCATCTTGGCCGCGATGATGCTAGGAGCCGCGATCGGGGTTGTATTACTCGAAAATATTGTGTATTCCGCCTTCTTGCTGGGTGGTGTCTTTATCAGTATTGCAGGCATTTATTTACTGCTAAATGCCGATTTTGTAGCCGCTGCCCAGGTTCTTATTTATGTTGGTGCGGTGAATGTCTTGATTTTGTTTGCGATTATGTTGGTCAACAAACGGCAAGACTTTCAGCCTCTACGAAGAGGGTGGATTCGTAAAGCAGCAACGGCGGTAGTGTGTGCTGGTATTTTTGCCCTGCTCAGTACGATGATTGTCTCTACCCCGTGGGCGATTTCTACGGCAACGCCGGCTGGAGATGCGTCGGTAGTAGTGATTGGGTTGCACTTCTTCAGCGACTTTCTATTGCCCTTCGAGTTGGCTTCGGTGCTGTTGCTGATGGCGTTAATTGGTGCTGTGGTGCTTGCCCGTCGCGAGTTTCTACCAGATGATGAAGCTGATCGGGCACAGGTGGAAGCGTTGAGGCTGCCAGAGCGCCCTCGTGAGTTGGTGCCATCGGGTCGGGATGAAACTGTGAATTGAGGATAGGTTGGTATGCAACTTCAGTATTTTCTTTTGGTAGCCGCTGCCTTGTTTTGCATTGGCGTGTATGGCTTGGTCAATAGCCGAAATGCGGTGCGGGTGCTGATGTCGATTGAGCTAATGCTCAATGCTGTAAATTTGAACCTGATGGCATTTTCCAACTATCTTGATCCCCAGGCGATCAAAGGTCAGATTTTCACGATTTTTGTGATTGCGATCGCAGCCGCAGAAGCCGCCGTGGGGCTGGCGATCGTGCTTGCCATCTACCGAAATCGCGATACTGTCGATATGGAACAGTTTAATTTACTCAAGTGGTAGGGTCTCGGCTGAGGTTTGGCGAGGGGCTGTAGATTATGTCCCCTTATTTTTTGAGTAGCAGTTAGTGTCAACTACTGCCCGTGTTTGACTGCTTTTTGCAGTTTGAGATTAACACCTCAATCCACTGATTGCCGGATGGAGCGGCGATCCATCTGCTCATAAAAGCGACTGGATGAGCGGTTAAACCCCTACCGCAGTTGCCGCAAAATGTTGAATCCTGTGTTCATAGTAGATGTGTGGTAATGAACCACGCTTAGGCTCTAGATGCTATAACAACTTGAAGTCTCTCGGATGCTGGCGCTGTGCAGTTAAAGCAAGTCATTATTGTCCATAAAGCGGGCGACCCGATGAGTAAGCGGTGGGCAGAGAAGTGTGCCCAAGAGCTAGAACAGTTAGGGTGTCGGGTCTTGCTAGGACCGAGCGGACCAAAAGATAATCCGTATCCGGTGTTTCTCGCGTCGGTAACGCAATCGATCGATCTGGCGATCGTGCTGGGCGGCGATGGTACAGCACTCTCGGCGGCACGGAACTTAGCCGCCGATCGAATTCCGATCTTGGCGGTCAATGTGGGTGGGCATTTGGGGTTTCTCACCGAGTCGCCTGATGATTTTGATAGCGAGACGGTGTGGGATCGGTTGCTCGGTGATCGGTTTGCGGTGCAGCGACGGATGATGCTTCAGGCAAGTGTTCATGAAGGCAATCGGACAAACTTGGAACCCATTAGCGATCGCTACCTTGCCCTTAACGAAATGTGCATCAAGCCTGCCTCTGCGGATCGCATGATCACATCGATTTTAGAAATGGAAATCGATGGTGCAGTGGTGGATCAATATCAGGGCGATGGCTTAATTGTGGCAACTCCGACTGGCTCGACCTGCTACACGCTAGCGGCAAGCGGCCCCATTATTCATCCGGGCATGGACGCGATCGCCATTACGCCCATTTGCCCGTTGAGCCTATCGAGCCGTGCGATCATTATTCCCCCTGGTTCGGTAGTGAGTATTTGGGCATTAGCCGATCCAGATTTGAGTACCAAGCTTTGGATGGATGGGGTGTTGGCAACCTCTATGTGGCCTGGTCAACGGGTCGATATTCGGATGGCAGAGTGTGATGCTGAGTTCATCATTTTGAGAAAAGATTATTCTTACTACCAAACGCTGCGCGAGAAGTTGCAGTGGGCGGGCGCGCGAATTCAGTATGGCAATCACTACAGAAATTAGTAGAACAACTTGATAGGAAATCAGCGAATTATTGAAGGCTTCAACTCATTACATATATCAAGAAATTCTTGAGCAATTTTATGAGGCGAGAACTGCTCAGTAATATATTGATTTGCCTTTTTTCCTCGCTCAATTGCTTCTTTTGGGTTGTCCAAACATGTTTTCATTGCCTCTGCTAATCCTTGAATATCTTCTCGCTCAAACATTAAATTACAGGGGCTTGCCATTTCTGGTAATCCTCCAACGTTTGCTACGATCGAACAGGTTTGAACGCTCGATGCTTCAAGAGTGACATAGCCTGCCGGTTCTTGCCAGCGAGACGGAACCACGAGCGCTAAAGACGATTCAACAAGATTGAGAATCTCTTGACGATCGCGGCTGCCTAAAAAATCAATGCGATCGCACACCAACAAGTTATCCGCCAATAATTTCAACTCATCTCTAGAACGTCCATCTCCAATAATTAATACGCGAAATTCGTATCCCCAGTTCTGTAAAAGCTTAGCTGCCTTGATTAACAGATCAATTCCTTTATCTCTAGATACCCGACCGACATACGTAAACGTGTAGGGGCAGATTAAACTATCAAGCGTTTTTACAGGCTGATCTGGCGCAACAGAAATTGGATTAAATACTGTAGAAACTTTCCAAGGAAAACTATGAGATTCGGCTAAAAACTGGCTGCAAGCTGTGTGTCGATCGGCAAGTAATGCCGTTAGAAATCGAACTCCAAATCGTGTCCATTTAACAACAGTATACAACTTCCATTTAAGAGGATATTTTGCCTTCGGTAACATCTGCATAAATTCTGCTTTTAGTCGCTTTAGAAACGACATTTTTTCATAATGATAGTGAATGGATAAATAGAATAAATAATGGTATTTGATAATAATTTTTTTACCAAACAGCTTACACAATAAAGCGAAACCTGAATGATTAGAATTCATGTGGATCAGATCCGCAGTTGCGATCGCACCGATCCATTGCCTAACAGATGTCGTTCTTGTCGAAATCACCCGTGTCTCTACACCTCGCAGGTTTAACGCTGGCTCAATTTCCCGAATGTACGTCAAAGCTCCTGCAATTTCCCCATCGTGGTGGGTGTGTTGAATTAATAATTTCATCACTTTACGACATCACTTTAAACCGACGGTATGGAACCATAAATAGAATGGACTGAGCAAACTGCTGACCAAATACTGCATCTCACACGCGATCGCTAAATCCGTTGTAACCAACGCGCGATATTTAACAACATGAACAACAACTCTTTTCAGATCGTTGAGCAGGTAGAGTGGTAAAAACAGAGGGCGTTGCCATGGGCTAAGCCGCACCATCCGAATATGGCTTCGAGCAAACCCAATACCTCGAATTAACGAGAACAAGTAACGTTTCTCGGTTCGCCATTGCGGGATCTGGTGATAAAGATGCATCTCCGGGTTATACCAGACTTCCCAACCCGCTTTCTGGAGGTGAGCCAGGGCTTCGATGTCTTCACTTGCCAGCATCACCCCCGATACTCGACCCAGTAAAACGGGCTTTTTGGGCACCACATCAAGCCATGCCTGCCGTCGAACGGCTAGCCCTGCGCCGGGTGGCAGCACTCGCGCCCGTGGTTCATAGCGATAGGGCTTCGCGCCTCGTTCGATGACTGCAAGAAAGACCGCAATTTTGTTAAATTCTGGTGGCGGTTCTACCTCGTAGTCCCCATGAATTTGCCCGCCAAATGCACCGACTTGGGGATGGCTTTTCCCAAATTCGGCTGCCTGCTTTAGCCAATCTTGAGCAGGTAAGGTATCGTCATCGAGAAAGCAAACCCATGTCCCAGACGCTTCTAAAACCGCCCGCGATCGCGCAAGTGCCAATCCCTGTTCGCGCTCAAACACATATCTGAGCGGAACCGAGGACTCCCATTGGTGGCAATAGCGTTCAACCGTTTGCTTTGTGCCATCGGTGCTGTTGTTGTCAACAACAATAATTTCCCATACCACTGCACCGGGGTTGACCTGCGATCGTAACCGCTCCAACACAGCACCAATTCGGGATTCACCGTTGTAGGTGCAGATAGCAACACTAACATCAGTCATAAAAAACATGTGGCGAAACAGAAGAATCGTCTGCAACGAGTCGCGATGCGAGACGGTTCTCTGGTCAGTGTTCACCAATGTTGCCCATTGCAAACAACAGATTCTATTCTCCAGAACGGTTTTCTACCCTTGTGCAGTCCCTTTCAGCACCTCTTGCGCCGATACTCCGTCTCCTTGAAAGCCGAAATACCACAGCACGGCTGCCGCTTCTGCCCGCGTGACTGGGCGCTTGGGCTGGAATAGAGTCGTGTATCCAAAGGCTCTGCGGATATTAGATTGCTCCCCGTTTTGGTAGTCAGCTAGCACGGCTCGCAAGGCTCCAGAATCAGTTCGTCCGGCATCTTGAAATCCCCAGGTTTGCTTGACCGCATCAATGGTGGCAGTAGGCAATGCTTGGCGCGTATCGACTGGAATTTTCCAGAGAATCAGGTCTTCTCGGCTGAGGGGGGCATCGGGTCGAAATAAAACGGCAGTGCTATCGCCAGAGAGCGAACTGGGAATTAATCCGGCTTCGGCGAGTCCTTGAACGGCTGAAAAACTTGGATGTTTTGCAGACACGTCTCGGAATGCGGGTTGTGCTGTTTCGACTCCCAGGCGAATTTGTCGTGCAGGACGATTGGCATAGAGTCGGTTATTCGCCGCGACGAGCCAGCGTGCATACTCTCCGCGAGTAATTGCCTTATTAGGCTCGAATGTCTTAGCTGCCGTTTTACTGTTTGAAGCTGGCGTGAGCACTCCAAGCTGCGCGAGATCGGTGGCATAGGGGCGCAATTGCTGAGGTGCTTTTTCTAAATCGGTAAACGATTGACCTTGAGGTAAGGCAGCTTGAGGCGAGGCAGAGGGAGCCGCCGACACCCCACCGGGAGAAATTGGTCCAACGAAATTTGGATCACCAGGTTGGAGATCTGAGGCGTTGGGAGAGAGAGAACTTTGGGCATCTGGGGTTTTGGTTTCGATGCCGATGTTCGTTCCCGATGCGCCATTGGGTTGCACTCCCACAGCCAATTGAAGGTTATTCCGGGTTGCCGTAAAGTTGCCCTGATTTGGCGCTGTTGGTTGCTCAGAAAGGTTCCAGCCATTATTCTGGAGTGCCTCTCGATAGAATGTAACCACGCGATCGCTGCTGTCTGGGCTTGTCCACCGGGTCAGCAACTCGGTGCTATTTTCCAGGGGAAATTCACCAATTGAAAGGGCTTCTACAAGCGTTGCATTAGGGTAGGTTGGAACCTCTGCGGGAAATTTGGGCGGCAGTTGAACCTGGACATTCGCTAACGGACTGCCAGTAGCCAACGGATTTGGGCTGCCGTTGAGACGCGGATCGGCAGCAAAAGCATCTTGCAGAGCTTTGCTCGTTGGGCTGTTAGAGCAGCTTGCTAACGATACGAGCAGCAGGGCAATGAGACCAAACTGGGTAGAGATGCGTTGGACAGACACGGGCACAGCAACCAATCTTAGAACGTTTGCTTCCACCCTAACGCAGATTGACAACGGCTGTGGGGTAGCCTTACTCGCGATCGTCCTCCAGCCGTTTTTGCAGCCGCGATCGCGCGTCGCCATATTCAGTGTTTGCTCCCAGCCGTGCGGCTTCTAGTTCTTCAGACGTTTCTGAGAAGACCGTGAGTTTTTTAAACCACCACTGATAAAACGTTGGAAACCTCACATCTTCTTGAGCCGCTTCCAGCAGTTCTAGAGCGCGCTCGTGGGCAGCAAGGGCGGCATCCATTTTGTAAGGGTGTTGCAAGAGGCGGCTAGCGCGATCGCGCATCTTACTCCGAATCTCTGAGGGTTTGAGTCTCATGCAGCAAGAGCAAACATCGCCTTGAAGCAGTCCGGCATCGCTGTAGAGAAGAGTGCGAAGCTTTCCTGTTTCAAACGTGTGACCACAGGTTGTGCAAACTAGCTGTGTGGGGCAAGTTGCTAAGGTGCGCTCAAGATGGATTTTCATTGTTGCTATACGATCAAGCTTAAATTCAAGTTGTATCCTAGACTTCTAAGTTACTGGATCTTGCTTAAATAACCTTCGTATTTTTGCAATTCTCTATATTAGAAATTAGAAAATTTCATGTTGCTAACACAACAGATGTTTGATCAGGTTGCTGTGCAGTCACTATTTTGTACGCTTTTTTATTCGTCTGCTTTTATGAAGGAGCAGCCTAGCGTACAGTTGCACAATGTTAAATTATTAACCTAAGAGAATAAAACACTAAACTACTATTAATCTGGCAATTTTTGATCGAGTAGCCAAACAGCCCTTATCCTAACCCTCTGCCGCAGGAGCGGGAATAAGCCTCTCGCTCCGTCTCAAGACACAAAGGTTGGGGGAATGAAGGGAGCCGCAATTTCAAGGGCTGCTGAGTTAATAAGTGTAGGCTGCGCTAAAGTTTCATGACATGTTGAGTTGGGCAAGACTGGGGTGAGACAACACGTTTCTAGGGAAGAACTTTTACAAATCATTGATGAACATTGGATGTTAGAAGACCCCGATCGCAACGAGTATGCCTTTCTGTTTCGCATGATTCAAGAGAGACATCGGACTCAGTTTGAACGGGCGTTTCAGCAGCCTGAGCCAAGTCAATATAAAGCAATGCAGCGCTATTTCAGAACGATCGATCAACAGCGAAATCGGGCTGAAGAAATTCTCTACTGGTTATATTTAGATAACGAGTTGAGACGGCAGGGCAAGACCTTTCCCGATCAGGCTGAAGCGAAACGCGAGGGAGAAGATCCACCACTGGCGTAAAATCATCCCTCGTAGATTGAGCCTGACTAACCAAGGCGAAGAGACGTTGCTAGAAAGAGGGTGCCTATAAGGCAAGCGACGAAGCCATAGGAACGATTTAGAACAGGCGCTTTTTGACCCAACCCCACACTCAGCGCATAGAAAAATAGCGCGATCGCAGCTTGAATTGCCGTAAAACCAGCAAGATAAGCTGCTAATGGTGCTGCTTCTGCACCAATAATCGATTCTCCGTAAGCATAGCCGTGAAATAGACCTGCGATCGCAAACCCAGTTGCTAACGCAGGCATATTAAAACGCTTACCTAATAGCAAAATGATGCCCAGTGCAATCACTGAAAGAGCAATAATACTTTCGGGTACAGGTAGATCCAGTTTCAAAAGATGGAGTCCTGTGCCCATCATTGCAGAAACTAGGAAAAACATAGGAAGACGCCAGCCGCGAGAATAGAGCGCAGATAGCAAACCCACTGCAATGATAAACGCAAAATGATCTAACCCAACGATCGGATGCCCCAATCCTGATAGAAAGCCTTCCCACCCGCTCGCTGGGATGTTGCCCCCCATCGGGTGATGCGCGATCGCAGGCTGAAGCGTTGCTAACCAACCGAGACCGGCAAGTACGCCAACTTGAACAACCGCAACTGGATTTAATTTTTGTTGAACCGTCATCTATACCTCGCAGATGAGTAAAGAACGTAGACCCAAAGCGGCGGGCATTCTGGCTGGTCATCTCTGAAGGTGACTCACAGTTGCGGGACAGCGGCAGACTTGCACTGCACTTTCCCCTTTACTTCTAATGGCTGCTCCCCATCAGAACCACTTTGTTGCACAAATATAGAGTGCGAGAAAGCAGTCTACCACAATCTCAACGGTTGATTTATTAAATAAGTTACTCCCCATCGGCTGGCTCACTGGGATCAACCGACGCAATAGCAGCGAGGGCAAAACACGCCCTAGGTGAAACTCCTCGAAAAGCCGAGGCTTATACTGCTCGTCCAGTTCAACCAAAACGCGCTCTAACCTTCGCTTCGCTTTGCGTTTAGATCATATGTTTCTGTACCCGTTGGCGTTGTTAATTCTGCTGTTCCTTGTAGGTTATTTCCGATAATTTTACCGTTGAATCGAATGTTAATTTTTTGTCCATTAAAAACTTGGTCATGCTGTAAACTAAGTCGATCGCCCATCAATTGAACTTGCGGTAAACTAATCGTCTGTCCGCTTACTTTTACGGTTGCTCGAACCGCTTGAAATGTTTGATCGACCTGAACGCTATAGGGCAGTTGCCGCCCTGCTTTCGTTGACATGCTGCCGCTCCAATTGCCGCTCAAATTAACGGGCACAATCCACAAATAAACGCTACGAGGACGACCCCCATCATCGACTAAAATCGTTCGATCTGGCTTCCAATCGCCCATGCCAAACGCATGAGACACCACGCGAGACCCTGGTTTCAGTTCGCTCAATAGCTTAGGACGGAGTTTCACGTTAATTTTAGGCAGCAAATATAGGGTGACGACAGACGCCTTGCGAAGGTCGGTTTGAAACAGATCTTGCTGAAAAAATGTGGCACGATTGGCACAGGGCACAACGGTGCAAGCCTCGCCGCTAATTCCAAGCTGAGCGGCACTCGCCTGACTTCGCTGCACCAAGCCAGGATTGATCTCGATGCCGATGCCTGTTGCCCCAAACTTTTGTACTGCTGTTAGCACCAGTCTGCCATCTCCCGATCCCAAGTCATACACAAAGTCGGTGGGGGTGACGTTGGCGAAATTTAGCATGGCATTCACCACGTTTTGAGGCGTTGGAACGTAAGGCACATCAGGTGTGATGGGAAGCTTGACGGGAAGGGGGATTGGAGGCGGTTGCGCGACAGTTGGAGACAGGACAGAAAGCGACACTGCGGTGATACTCAGACCGACTAACTCCAGCGATCGCAGAACACTTGATCGAGCCAATCGCATACTGTCTCCTCACAAAAATATTCTTTCTCTCTTAGCCTAAAATCTTACCTTCAAGCATCTATCTTGATGAATAGGAAAATGTTGTCAATAAAATGTTGTCAATAAATGAGTAAACAGTAATGCAATCGCTAGCTTGATTGCTGTTGATATGCTAGATACATTGCTTCTAAGAATAGGTCAGGCGTCATGTCAAATGGCAGTTCATGCAGCCCAATCAGGGTTCTTGCTTGTCGGGCTAATTGCAGCCCTAGTTCGGCTTTTGCTTTTGGCTCCATCAACGTACGGCGCTGAAGATAGGAGCGAATCACTGCAAAATCGTCAGGTAGGAGTGCGCTTATGTTTGCTGTTGCCCCTAGCTGATCGGCTAACGGCTGCGCGTCTGCCGAAAGGGCAACATTAGCAGATACGATCGCTGGCTCTTCTTGAATTACCAACGTCCCGGCGACCCAATCTCCCAACCGTTTTTCTCGCTTGGTAAACAAAATCAGCAGTAGCCCAATGGAAAGAAAGTCATCGACAGGACGGAGCAGCGATCGCAGGGCGGCTTGCGCGAGACCTACAGGTTGCCCATTCTCGCAAATCACTCGAATTTTGGTGTAGCGTTTTCCCGGAGTCTGCCCTTGCCAGAGCGTTTCAAAGCCAACAAAATAGCTGGCATACGCCGCAGAATAGACCAGCCAAGCCACGGCAGCTAGCCACGTTTCTAGCGCCTCGCTGTTGGCTAACCCCCGAAAATAAAGCGGCAAATTGTAGGCAAACAGACCCCAAAGCACAATCACCGTAACCAGCAGCGCCCCCCAGAGCAGGTAATCGATCAGCAGTGCGATCGCACGGTTGCCAATGCCTGCGAGAGTAAATTCGAGATCAACGCTTTCGGGAGTGCGGACTTTGACGGAGTTAAATAATCGCATAGAGAGCGGTTCCTGCGGAGTAGTACCCTGTCTAGTAGATTGTCAACTTTGAGTGGAGGGGTGAGAGGGTAGAGGGGTGAGAGGGAGATGACCCATCCACTCATCCACTCATCCACTCATCGATTCCCAGCCCCTCATTTCAATCTTGACAGACCACTAGTCGCGGGGTTCATCAGTAATAGAGTTCCGAAATTTTAGATCAACGCCTTCTCGACGGGTACGCAGATCGTAGTAAACAACGGCTTTCAGGGTTTGCCAAAACGGCAGGGTAAATAGATTAACCAGTAACAACAGCAAAATTCCAACCCCGATCGCTATTAAAAACCATCCGATTGCCGAAACATCCCCCACCTGAATCAAGCTGGCAGTGCCAACCAGCGCCGGTAAGACAGGAATAGCGACCAAGCCGTATAACGGAAAGGTAATCAGCGCGGCAACTGAGAGGATCAGCAAAATTCGATTGGCTGACCCTTTGGAGATGTTCCAACTTCGCCCAACCATGTCAAAGGCGTTTGTGTCTCCTTCCATGGCGATCGCAACTTCTGGAATGTAGAAGTGCGCCCAAAACCAGAAGTACACCACCAGAGTGCCAAGATATGCCACGACTGCAAAAATACCTGCGATCGCTGGGGCATCTCTAAACGCGATCGCGGGCAAGATAATCAAAAATTGCTGTGCGATCGACAATCCGAAGTTGATGCCAAACATCACCATACCCACCGCAATGTGAACCAGCAGCAAATTCCACATGCGGGGTCTGATCTGCCGGAATGCCGTTCTGCTATCTTCGGGCTGTCCGCTCAGTTCGCCGTAGGCAAGGCGAGCGATCAGGGCAGAATTTAAGCTCGATCGCGCTCCGCAGTAAATCGCTAGGGCAACCCATGGAAAGATCAGCAGCAATAAAATTAGCGATGTGGGGTTTTCCCCTTGGCTGAGGGCAAACGGCACAAAGGCAACCACAAGCAAGGGGATCAGCAGCGCCCACGGCAGCATTGCCCAAAGCGTGGCTCTAGTCGAGATGCCCAGGTAAGCCTTGAGCCGAGACCTGTAGAGGCGAAATCCGGCGCTAACGACGTTGCCAACGCTCATCGGGCTTGAATTCAACATGATGATCGCTGCTCTTTAACGATAGAACTGAAACGATAAGGTGAACTGAACGCTCTATAGCAATCCTAGATGACTCGTTCCTCCCTTCAGAGGTCTGACTCTGGATTTAAGAAGCAGTCGAGAATCTGGGGATGGATTCTCTAGGGTCAAGGTCTTTAACAGCGTAAGTTCTGTCATGGGTGAACGGGTAATCTGGTCATCAAGCCAACTTAGAGTTGACGTTATTTTAGGCAAGATAACGGCTATTGTGGGGTTCGCCCCGTTTAATTTGTCGCTAAATGTTCAATCTGTCATGAGAGCAAGAATCATCGCCAGGTTAAAGGGTAAGGTTCTTATGGCGCGATCGCACCGAGCTTGGCGAAGCCAATTGTGCCCTGTAGACTGGTGCAGGAGATGGATGCAGGAACTTTAAGCTAGAAAGAAATGTCACAACCAATCCGAGTAGGCATTGTGGGAACAGGCTTTGCTGCCAAGCTTCGGGCAGAAACATTCAATGCTGACGATCGCACCGAGCTAATTGGTGTTGCCGGACATACGCCAGAGAAAACCAGCGACTTTGGCAACACTCACCAAACGCAAGTCTTCCCAGCGTGGCAAGATTTGGTCGGCTGCGATCGCGTTGATCTCGTGGTGATTTCGACCCTCAATGCTCACCATGGTGCGATCGCCCGTGCCGCTTTAGACGCACACAAACACGTAGTGGTCGAATATCCGCTCTCGCTCCATGCCCCCGAAGGAGAAGCCCTCCTTGCCCTTGCCAGACAGCAAAATCGCTTGCTGCATGTCGAGCATATTGAATTGCTTGGCGGCGTTCACCAGGCATTCATTCAAGCCCTGCCCCAGGTGGGAACGCCGTTTTATGCCCGCTATAGCACCGTTACTCCTCAACATCCTGCCCCGCGCAAATGGACGTATCACACCCAGCTATTTGGGTTTCCCCTAGCAGGAGCGCTCTCGCGGCTGCATCGCCTGATTCATGGTTTCGGAGCGGTAGAAACGGTTAGCTGTCAACATCGCTATTGGCACGAGTCTGAGTCGTTTTATACCGGCTGTATGAGTAAAGCGCAACTGCAATTTAAAAGCGGACTATTGGCGGATGTGGTGTATGCCAAGGGCGAAACGGTGTGGACAGCCGAACGCAAACTTGAAGTGCAGGGCGATCGCGGGTCGTTGGTGTTTGATGGGGATGCGGGGCGGTTGGTGAATGCCGAAGGAGACTGTGCGATCGCGGTTGGCAGTCGGCGGGGCTTGTTTGCCCAAGATACGGCAGCGGTGATCGATCACTTAGTCACTGGTGCGCCGTTGTATGTAACGCCTGCCCAAAGCGTATATACCCTCAAGGTTGCCAATGCTGCCCAACGATCGACCTCAACCGGGCGAGCAGAACCCGTTGATCCCTAACCGCCCCGTTCTTCCTAACGCCCTAATTTATTGGGAATCCCATCACATCCTCCAGGAATCGTCGCCCGGCTTCTAGACCCACACCACGCACAGCAGTAGTACCGTTGGTTTTCTGATAACTCTTGGACTTCCGTAAAATCTACCCCTTCAATTACGGCTCCGGTGTGCACGCCAGTCTTGTAATTTGGGCGTTCGGTGCGGCTGCGCGGAGATGCCATTTCTTTATTGCCGTAAAAGAAGCGCGTTCCGGTCAGGTCTGATCCTTGAAGAGTGGCATTAACTAAGATGGTGCGGGCAAAGTTGGTTTTTACTAAGTCGCATTGGCGCAGGGTTGCCCGAATGAGGTTGGCATCGCTCAAATCTGTCCAGCGCAGATCCGTTCCGGAGAGATCTGCCCCTGCCAACATGACGCCCAAATCAATCACGCGCACGCCATGGCTGCGATCTTCAGCATAGCCCCCAAACCCGTCTAGCATTGCCCGTCCCAAGCGCTGATCTCGTCTGAGCGGCGTGAGTAACTTGGCACTCGACAAAAACCGAATAATCTTTGCTTTACCGGCACCATCTACGCTGCTGAGAATGGCTGCCGTTCGTCCTTCTGCGATCGCGCGTTCTTGGGGCCAGTCTTCGAGCAAGCCGTCTTCATCCAACACCAGATCCGATACGCCCTGAAAGTAGGTATCGATCGTCTGCTGTTGGGTAATCAAATTTTGCTGAATGGTCAGATCTTTCGAGATGACATACTGCCGCCACGCCACGTAAACCGCGAGAACCGCGATCAAAATCTGTCCGAGTGCCCCAAACACTTCGCCCAATGCCCCGATCGCATCCCAATTGAGTTGGGTGTATAGCTGGGCAAGCCCTCGATCCACCCGCAGCAGTTTCAACCCCCCAGCCACCGCCGCTATGGCTCCGATCGCTCCGATCAGCACAGAGCGATCTTGTTCGGACATAAAATCCAGAAAAAATGGCTTTAACGTGGGAACCAGCAAGCGAACCGAGAGCACGATCGCCACGATAGAACCCGCTAAAATCAGCCAAAATTGATTGATCGCCAGCCCCAAAATAATGATTCCGGTCGCGATCAAAATAATCAGCGACACGGCTGCTTGGGAAGGGGCGGCAGAGAGGTGGGTAACCTGACCAACCACCGATTCGCTCGGAGTTGCGCTAGTCGGAGTTGGGCGACGGGCGCTGCGCTGCGCCTGGAGGGATGGAGGAGACGCCACCACCGGATAGTCTTCTGCCTCAGCGGGGCGGTTGCCATTTTGAGCCGCATTCTGAGCCGCATTAGAAGCATTGGGGTCAACAGACATAGGCAGTTAGAGTCAGGCAGAAGGGGTTCAATGGGCTATGCTCTATCGTACCCGCTCGTTTGCCTCCGCATCGGCTTTGCTAGCTGTAAAATATTAGTTATTTGTAGATAAATGACTGAACGGGATATTTTAGAAAATTCCACGCCGTATATTTGTCAGATAAATTAATTCCAACCGCCGACTTTATGAGGTACAGTCCATACAATCCAACTAAAAGCAGGATCGCCCTCATGACATGGGTTTGGTTCATATTACGGTTAAGTGCTCAACGTCTACCCCTAAGGTATCGTTTGCATCCTTCAAACCAATGTCCTTAATATGTCTTCTTGATGACAAACCTCCTCTCAAATTTCTAAAATCTTATCCAAACCAGTGAATTTAGAGTATTAATATTCTGTAGCTTTAGTGAAATGGGTTGTGTGTGGAGTTTCAAGGTATGAGTTACGCCGTCCATCAGGATCAGTCCTCTGTTGTAGAGTTGGCGAGGTCAGGCAACTTCCGAGCGATCGCGTATTGGCTCAATGTGTTTCTGATGCCTCACAACCTGCGCGCCCAAGTTGGGGCGGCTAAGCAAGCAGGACACCTGCAAGTGGTCGTTGAGTTTCGTCCTCTGCCTCACCTTGATGCCAAATCTCCAGCATTTCGCAAAAGCTTGGTGCGATTTGTCTGTCGCCACCTGTGGCAACTCAATTCAGATGTGATTGAGGGGGTGCAGATTGCCGCTCGACCGATCCACAAGCCCAGCGTTTTGTGGCGTCAACCGGTGCGGGTCGTGTCGCCTGCTAGACGCGCCAAACTCGCTAGGCAACAGCCAACCGAACGCCTTTCTCAGACTCAAGATTTTCACTCCGGAGATTTCACTGCCCTGCGGACTCGCATTCAGAAAATCACGCTCCAGAACGTGCAGTTTCGAGCGCTGCGATCGCTCCTGCTTACGGGCACCACTGCCGCCGCTTTTATTGTCGGATGTTGGCTCGGTTACGCTGACGCTCCCACAGACCAGACAACCGCTTCTGCCTCGATCACTGCTTCTCGCCCCGATACCGTCACGATCGCAGCAAGGCAGGGCGTTCAAGCTGAGAGCGAGTCAGTGCCCATCACTCAGCTAGACGGCAACCCAGCGTCTCCAGAAGAGAACGTTACGCTCCTGTTTGGTGGCGATGTTGCGCTCACAAAGGGCTATGCTGACTTGGTGAAAGACGATCATCAGTGGGCGTTTTCAGCGATGGATGAGTACCGCCAAGCGGACGTCGCTATGGTAAATTTAGGCGCGCCGTTTACTACGTCAGCCGAGCCTGATGGAGCCGACCCAGCCACGGTAGAGGTTTTGAATAGTGGCGGCGTTGATATTGTCAATGTGAGCGATCGCCGCACCGCAGACCCTACCGCAGATCCTTCTGCCGCAGGGTTAGAGGAAACGCTGACCACGCTAGATAAAGCAGGCATTCATTATGTGGGTGCAGGGCAGGTCAGTGCAGGACAAGTCCCAGGAACGACTGCTAACGCGGGCAATCGCCTGAAAATTGTGGATGTGAAGGGGCAGCGCATCGCGTATCTGGGCTACTCTGAGGCAGACTTGCAGGCAGATGAGGCTAAAGCAAGCGTAGAAGATGCCCCTCAACATGATGGTTCCGAGCTTGGCAAAGCTTATCGCGTTGCAGCAGACATTCAAGCGATTCGTCCCCAAGTAGACTGGATCATTGTCAATTATCACTGGGGCAAAAATTTGGCAAAATATCCAGCAGACTGGCAGATTGAGTTAGCCCATACCACGATCGATCAAGGCGCAGATGTCGTCGTGGGGCACCATTCTCACCTGCTCCAGGGCGCAGAAATTTACAAAGGACGCCCGATCGTCTACTCACTCGGCAACTTTATTTTTGGCGAAAATGCCTCAACAGACTATGACACCGCCGTTCTCAAGGTTGGCGTTAAAGATCAGCAAATGAAAGTTGAGCTTTTGCCCGTCGAGGTGAAAGGACTCCAACCCAGAGTGGTAAGTGGCGATCGCGCCCAAGAGATTTTGCATCAGGTTGAGAATGTCTCTGACATGTTTGCTCAGCCCCTGCGATCGCCCATGGTTCTCGATGCGCGCGCTAACACGATTTTGTCTCAACCCGCCGAGCCTCCGAGCGATCCACGCCTGCCTACCGCAGCGCCCCATGCAACTCCTACCGATGCTGCCCCCAGTAGCCCCACCGAAACTCAAGATGTGCCGACTGAAGAACAGCCTGAGCCGACTTTTGACCAGCCAACCCTTGAGCAACCGATAGACTCTACCACACCCACCCCATTTATTGATCGTGAATCAGGCACGCCCATCTCCCCCGACGCCCAATCGTCTCCGTCTGGTTCTTCTGCATCTCCATCGAGTCTTGACACCTTCCCCAGTGCCAACCCTGCCGAAACTCAACCCTCCTCAACTCCCGAAGCGTTAGACTCCAATCCGACGGATAGCCCATCTGAGTTTTCTGCCCCTGCTGATGCTATCCCAACTTCCCCATTGCCTAGCGCGACTCCCGAACCCTCGGTAGACAATCCCTTTATTTCCAATCCGGATGCTGGGGCAGATTCCCATTCTCCCGCGCCCATGGTTCCGCAGCAGCCAGAGCCGACCTATGGTGAGCCTGCTTCTGATTTGCCCGGAGGTGCTGATGCGGTGGAGTCAGGCTCTGCGCCAACCCTGACGCCGCCCCCCACTCGCTCCCCTCGTAGCTTAGAGCCAGGAAAGCGCCGCTATGCTGAGGTTCCGTCTGATGTTGAAATTGCTCAAAATCCCTAATTACTCAGAATGCCTGTGTTTTCCATCGATCGCCGCCGACAGCTATACGACATTTATGTTCTAAACAACCGAGAAACCCCGTCTCGGTTAGAAGTTGTCCCAGAGCGAGGGGGCATTATTGCCAGTTGGCAGGTTCAGGGGCGGGAGTTGCTCTACATGGATACCGAGCGGTTTACCAATCCCAGTATGTCGGTGCGGGGGGGCATTCCAATTTTGTTTCCGATTTGCGGCAACTTACCCGATAACACCTACACCTACAATGGGCAGTCTTACTCGTTAAAACAGCATGGCTTTGCGCGGGAGTTGCCCTGGGAAGTGCTAGATCAGCAGACTGACGATCGCGTGAGTTTGACGATTGGGCTGTCGAGCAATGCCCAAACTCGTGAAGTCTACCCGTTTGACTTTTTGTTGGAGTTTACCTACGCATTGCACGGGCAAACGCTGACGCTGCATCAGCGCTATACCAATCGCTCCTCCGAACGGATGCCTTTCTCTATTGGGTTTCACCCATACTTTCTCGCGCCTGACAAAGGTCAGCTACGCTTTGAGATTCCCTCGAATGAAGCCATTGATCAAATTACAAAGCAGCCCCAGTCGTTTTTCAACACGTTTGATTTTAACGATGCCGAAATCGATTGGATCTTTCCGCACCTCTCTCGCCAAGTGGCAAGTGTTTCTGATTTAAGCCGTCATACTCGCATCACGTTAACCTACGGCAGTGCTTTTCCATCGTTAGTTTTCTGGACGGTGAAGGGAAAAGATTTTTACTGCCTAGAACCCTGGAGCGCCCCTCGAAATGCGTTAAATACGAGCGATCGCTTACTGTATTTAGACCCCAACGCCAGCTTAGAGACTGAGGTTGCCCTAACGGTCGATTTTATCTAAGGTCGGGCTGGCGCAATCCCGATTTGCGGTTTTTGGTCAGGGGGCTTTAGAGCAAATCCAAACACCAAGTTTCAAAAAAAGATGCGATCGCTCAACCCATTCCAACCGATCACGCCGATCGATGGAAAATGTGGAGTGCGATCGCATCGCCCATGTAGAGTTAGCTCGACAACAGTTGATTCACCCGGTTCAATTAGCTTGCTTTGCGCTCCGGCGGCGAGATGCTGCTAACAGACCCACCAGTCCCAACCCTGCTAAGGTCGCAGGTTCAGGAACAGACACCGATCGGAGTGAGAAGTCTGAATAGCCTCCCCCTGTATTTGCGCCAGCTAAAGCCGTCAGATTGAATCCGGCGATGCGGTTGCCACCGAAGGGGTTGTAGATAGCGTACAAGCCTGCGCTGCCCAGCGAAGAAACCCGCAAGTTTTCAACCGTGCCGTCGGCTCCGCTCCAGTTTGCAGAGTCTTTGCCCGTCACCGTGAGAATGCCATTTAGGGCACTGCCTTCTGCGGTGATGATCGCCGCCTCAAAAACGAGATCACCATAGGCGGGGTTCTCTGGGGTGTTAGGTGGATATAAGAAGCTCAGTTGCAGTTGCGATAAGGTCGCCGCTTTTTTGAACAGCACTTGCAGCGTCTCGTTAGAGCTAATTTCGCCGCTAGCTGGATCTTGGTTAATGGCTGACAATCCGCTTTGAGCAACGCCGATTCCGGTAATGCCCCCGACTTTCTTCTGAGTGAGAACGTTATCACTAGTTGGATCGATGGGATTTGTGCTGGCGGTGAGGGTGAAAAAGCCGTTCACATTGGCGCAGGTGTGCGGTCCAAAGCTGCTTGTGCTAGGCGAAAAACACTGGCTGACGACATCATCTGCCGTAAACGATGCAGCCTGAGCGGGCGCTATAGACAAGGCAAGGCTACTGGCACAACCTAAAACGCAGGCAAGAGAAAAACGCTTGGATTGAATCATGGGATTGAGTAAGAATGCTTAACAATGTGCGGAGGATTGGGGGCACGGGCGTTGAGCAGGGGGGCACTGTCAGGCTAGGGAGAAAAGCTGCTAGCTACGTATCTAAAGGTTATTACTGATACAACTTTTTGAGCAACTTCCGTATTTCTTTTTACTCAATCTTTAACTTTAGAGCGCTATTCATATGTTTTAGGTATTCTAGCTGACTAAAAAGGAGCTTGAGCTAACAGACTATACGTAGATCTTAAGTAACTTAAATTACTAGCTGTTGGAAAACTGTAGAAAAACGGATTCATCAGTAAAAAACATCGCCGGAGTCTGTATAAATACGGACGCTGACGATGTTACTTATATTCCAACCAATGTTCTGAAATCCGGACAGTTTTTTACAGGGCAGATTTGGCTAACTCTGCCACTTGTTCTGTGTCGTCGTGGGCGAGATGTTCTAGGGCTGCTTTTGCCTCTGGCGTTTGAAAGTGCCCTAAGGCTTGAGCAACACGATAGCGAATCTGCCAATCTGGATGAGAGGCATAGCTAACGAGCAGAGGCACGGCGCGATCGTCGCCCAGTTCGCCGAGCGACCCGATCGCAGCCGTCACCACCAGATCGCTGTCTGAGGTGAGTGCCTCGGCTAACAAGTCATAGCCCCGCGCCTCGCCGAGTTCTCCCAACGCCGCCACAATACTAAAGCGGACGAGCCATTCTGTGGTTTTCTGATAGAGTTGCTTGAGGTCTTCGTAGGCTTCGGTGAGGTGCAAGCCCCCGATCGAATCGGCAGCCGCCGCTTGGACATCGGGTTCGGGGTCATGGAGGGCTGACTTCAGCATGGTCAGCGACTCTGAGAGATTTTGCCCACCGAGAGAGGCTAGCTGACTAATTGCCGCATAGCGCACCCGTACGTTTTCGTCGATCACCGAAGGTTTGATCAGTTCGTAAGCGATCGCTGGGTCAAGTTGTCTCAAGTGATTGACCCCCCGCAAGCGATCGCCAAAATTATTGGATTCTAAAAGTTCTTTAACGGCATCTGGTGTAGTCATGCTGATTTAAATCTTGTGGTCTTACTGCTCGATTGGTTTTCTGAGTTTCCATGCTCTAATCTTGCTCGGCTGCCATTGCCCGTACGATATCGCCCCGGGTCAAAATGCCGACGAGAGCACTGGAAGAATTGACCACAGGAAGCCGATTTACGCTGCGATCGTGCATCAGCTTTGCCGCCTCAGACAGGGGTTGTTCGGGGGCGATCGTGATGGGATGGTCAGACATTACTTCTCCAACGGTTTGACCAAGAGCTTTGTGGAGGTCTTTCTCATATCGCCCCGGATTTTCGAGATAAATTACACTATCTAGCACCATGATGTAAGCGGGGGGAGTAACGTTGGTTTCACGCCACATCAGATCGGTTTCAGAAATGATGCCGACTAATTTACCCGCTTCATCGAGCACCGGAAGCCCACTAATTCGTTTTTCTGCGATCGTTTTGATTACCTCAGCCAATGGAGTTTCGGGCTTTACGGTAATTGGATCACACGTCATCACATCTGCAACGGTTTTCGCCATATGCTTGGTGTTGCTTAAAGGTCTTCAAGATCATTATGAAGACATTGCGGCAGTCAATCTCCCTCGAATTCATAGGATGTAACAAACAAGTGATGGATGGGCGGCAAAGGGGGCGCAAGCAGATCAAATCGTGCCCGGTCTACCAAATCGCAGAAAACGCAACCTTACAGCGATTTTCAGATGGAAAACCACAGTCGTAGGTGGAATGGGTAGATGGGTGCATGGGTGGGTGGCTTAAGCAAGTGATACCAAATTAATCTGTAAATGCTACAGACGTGCGACCTCCCCCAACCCCGCCTTAGTTAGGAGGGTCGAGGATGAAAAATCAATTTGGTATGAGAACGGCTTTAAGACACAAAATTGACTCGCCCTGAAGAAGATTCAAAGCGAGTCAACACGCATTTAAAACCCATAGGGTAGTCTACGATGCTTTCTTGAGCCAGCTAAACATCGATCGCAGATCTTTACCCACCGCTTCGATCGGGTGTTCAGCTTCCTGACGACGCATTGCCGTGAACCCAGCTTTACCCGATTGATTTTCTAGCACAAACTCACGGGCAAACTGCCCCGTCTGAATCTCGCTCAAAATCTTCCGCATCTCGGCGCGGGTGTCGTCGGTGACGATCCGAGGGCCGCGCGTAAGGTCGCCATACTCTGCCGTGTTAGAGATACTGTCGCGCATGGTCGCTAACCCCCCCTCGACGATCAGATCGACGATCAGCTTGACTTCGTGCAAACATTCAAAGTATGCCAACTCAGGCTGATAGCCCGCTTCAACCAAAGTTTCAAATCCCGCTTTGATCAGCGCACTTAACCCGCCGCACAGCACCACTTGTTCGCCAAACAAATCGGTTTCAGTTTCTTCCCGAAAGGTCGTTTCGAGCACGCCGCCCCGTGTGCCGCCGATCCCTTTTGCATAGGCCATGGCGCGATCGCGGGCTTGCCCAGACGCATCTTGATACACGGCAAACAGCGCGGGTACGCCTTGCCCTTGCTCATAAGTCCGACGCACGAGATGTCCCGGTCCTTTAGGAGCCACCATCACCACATCGACCTCTGCGGGGGGCACGATCTGGGCGTAATTGATATTAAAGCCATGAGCAAATGCCAGCACATTTCCGGCTGATAAATTTGGCTCAATCTCTTTGGTGTAGACCGATCGCTGCGCTTCATCCGGCAGCAAAATCATGATAAAGTCAGCGGCTTTTGTGGCGTCTGCCACGCTGTGAACCGTCAAACCTGCATCTTTCGCTTTAGGCGCAGACTTGCTGCCCGGATACAGTCCTACAATGACGTTTATGCCGCTATCTCTGAGGTTAAGGGCATGGGCGTGCCCTTGAGAGCCGTATCCGATAATTGCGATCGTTTTTCCAGCCAGCAAATCTAAGTTGGCATCAGCGTCATAGTACATCCGAGCCATAGGGTCTCCTTCCAGCGCGTCAAGTAATGTCAGAACCCCTAATGGTATCAGACGGAGGGGACGGATTGGGAAATTGTCATTAGTTGTTAATCGAGATGGAGTGGTCAATCGAAAGACAGAGGGCCAAAGTCGAGTTTGCTACCATCCTGCATATTTGTACGGTTGTAAATCTGTACTGTAAAGTAGGGTTCGCTGGTTGACCATGAGCTACCCATTAGCTACACCAATCCTGGAACTTAACTTATCTCGCTTACCCATGTCCTCCCCGCTTCCTACGCCCCATGCCCAACGCCCAACGCCTCCTCTACGGCGCTTTCTAGGCGAATATTTTATTTATCTCTTGCCTTCTGCGCTGATTGTTTATCTCGTTTTAGAATCTTATCAAATCGATTTTCGACCCTATTATCTTGCAGGTAAATCGATTTTGTATGGATTAGATCCTTACCTAAATCATGTCCATCAATATCCCGAATTTTATACTCCAGTCAATGCAGAAACGTCGCCAGGTTCAGGATTTATTTATCCACCGTTTGCAGCGTTGCTATTTGCGCCTCTAGCCCTATTGCCGTATGTGACTGCAAAAACGATCTATAGCGTGATCACTTTAGTAGTGTTATGGCTGCTTTTATTTGAATTGGTTAAGCATAGTAAGTTTGCCATTCAGGGCGAGTCTCTGCTGTTTGTTATGGCTAGTTTTCCTGTAATTGCCTCGTTTGAGCGGGGGCAAATTGATATTTTTGTTTGCTACATCACAACGTTAGGATTTCTAATCCACAGACGCTCTGGGCAACGGTTGATTCCTGCATTTCTACTGGCGCTCTCGTTTTGCATCAAGCTCTTCCCAGGCATTGCGCTGATTTACTTTTTGATCAAGCGAGAATACAAACTGGTTGCCTATGCCTTCGGGTTTATCAGCGCGTTTTTTCTAGCGCCCCTGGCTTATTTTAATGGGTCGGTCTACGGTCATTATGTGCAGCGTATCTTACCTAAAGTGTTTGGTGCGCTTACTAGCCCCACGCCGATCAGCACCCATGGGCAAGGCACCGTCAATCGAGTTGTTCTGTCGGTTGAAAATCGGGGACTGCGCGTGACCCATGATTTTGTAAATGGCTACATGAATCCGTTTTTGCGCCACAGCCCTGTTGCGTCGATGATGGTGGGCGCGATCGCAGTGGCGCTATTACTGTACTACCTCCGTCGAGCGTCTCTCGAACACCAGTTTTTCTCAATTGTTAATAGCATTCATCTGTTCAATCCCCAAACTTGGATTATGGGACTCGTTTGGTATATTCCTTTGTTTGTTTATTTGTTTGGTAAAGCCAATCCTCTCGGTAAATTTATTTTAGTGCTTCCTCTATTTGTTCCACCGTTCACAAACAGTAACGGAATGCTTGCTTATGCCATCACCTTAGCCTTTGCTATTCCCCACTCTAGAGCGCGGCTATTGCAGCGATTGGAAGCCATCCACTAGAGCAGACGCCGCCCCCAACACGCGATCGCCGCCTGCTTCGGTAGCGGCAATCAACAACAACAGCACGCCTTCTGGAACCTGCCGCGACAAAATTACTCCTCCTACAGGTTGAGTTTGCCCCGCGATCGTGAGGTTGCCAGTCCAGTCGAGTTGCACTCCCCCCGCGATCGACCGCACCTCTCCTGTTGCAAACCCTTCGCCTTGCTTAAAGGCATTCTGCACCACCGTGACCAGCGCCTCATTAGACAACACCACGCCTGCCACGCCCAACTGAGACTGAGGCTGCACCTGCACCGTGTAGGCGATGTTGCCATCGGGTGACTCGATCAGCACCGAACCCGCCAACGGACTCACCTTAAAATCTCTGAGAATGCCCACCTTAAACTGCCCCCCCGGATCTAAGTATTCTCCGCCCACAGGCAGGGGTGGCGCAGTTGGCGCAGCCGGCACCGGTACCGATGGAAAGCCGCCCGGTGCGATCGGAGCAGGCGCGATCGTCGGCGAACCCGACGGCGATGGAGACACAGAGGGCGAAGGAGACGGAATTGGAGGGCGGGGGTTGGGCAGGCTTGGATCAACCGGAATCGGATCAACCGGAACGCCCACCGACCCACTAGGCGAGGGCGAGGGCGCTTGAGCCATGATGAGAGCAGGGCGACTTGTCAGAAACAGCAGCGCAATCAACGCCCCCACGGCTAACCCAATCCACCCATTGCGTCTTGACTTCATTGCGTCTTACCCTCTTAATACCGATTGATTGCCAAAATAAAATACGCCTGCCACGCAGCCAATCATCAACGTGGCTAATGTCGCTGCCCATAGCGCCTTCCAGCCTAGTTCGCTCAAGTCTTTGCGGCGAGACGGAATCAACGTTGCAAAGCCGCCGACAAAGATACCCACGGCAGGTAAATGAGCAAAACCACAGAGGGCATAGCTGACGACCAGCAAGCCGCGATCGCTAATTATACCCTGGCTTGCCAACTCCCCAAGGCGCTGATACGACGGCACTTCAGTCGTGAGAAAGCGACCGCCAATCAGCATCGACGCTTGCCAAAGCTCGTTCCAATCTCGCGATACGCCAGTTAGAAAGGTGAGCGGCACAAACAGCGCTCCCATAATGTTTTGCAGCGTCACCACCTGAAAAATCAGACCTATTCGCCGCAAAATCAAACTGTTGCTGTCTGCCAGAGACGCCAGATTGCCGAAAAATAGATTGACCAGAGCGATCAGCCCCAGAATGGCGATCAAGAGCGCCGCGATCGCGATTGCCAACTTTACCCCTTCCATGGCTCCGATGATCACACTTTCCATCGCATTGATGGTTTCAGCCGATTTTGCTTCTCTCTCATCGGGTTCGTCTGGCAACTTGCCCAAGGTCTTCGGCACTTCTGTTTCAGGAACCAATAATTTAGACATCACGAAACACGCCGGAATCGCCATAATAGACGCCGACACCAAGTGACCCGTAATATTTGGAAACGTTGGGCGCAACAGTCCGGCATACAGCGCTAACACAGTAGAAGCAATGCTGCCATAACAGGCTGTGAGAATGGCGCAGAGTTCGCTACGAGTCATATCAGCTAAAAACGGGCGCACCACCAGTGCCGATTCAATTCCCACAAAAATATTCGTGGCACCGCTCAGTGCTTCTGCGCCGCTCAGGTTCATTGCCCATCGAAACAGTTTGGCAAATGCCTGAACCACGGGCTGAATCAGCTTTAGGTGATAGAGCAACGACATCAACGCTGAGAAGAAAATGACGGAGGGCAACGCTCGAAAGGCAAAGACATACCCTAAACTGAGGCTTTCTGGACTCAAGCGATCGCCCGGTACGGGCACGTAGGGAGGGGTCACTGCACGAGCAATCCACCGCCCTACTAAGATGGGGCCGGGTGCAGTTGTGGGATTGGGAACCAGCAACGGACCAAAAATAAATCGTGCGCCTTCTTCGGTGGCATCTAATATGGCGTTGACGCTAGTACTGATGGCGCTCACCAGCGTGCGAGTTATGGGAAACGTAAAAATCAACAGTCCTAAGACTAGCTGTAGCCCAATTCCCCACAAAATCACCTTCCAGGGAATGATCCGGCGATTTTCTGACCCCAGCCAAGCAATGCCACACAGGGCAAAGATGCCAGCAAATGACAACAGATTTAACCAAGACATTAGCGGTACAGACCCATACAATCGTTCAATCGAATCTTTAGCAAATCTATCAGCATTCGGCTCAAATCTTGCAGCAAATTCGCCGGTGCTCGGTTGGGAGAACGCTGGGTCGAAACCTTCGCAGGAATTTCGCCGATGATATACCCCCACTTTTTTGCCAGATAAATTAGTTCAATTTCTACCGAACTGCCGGTTAATTCTTGAGTACTAAACAAATGTTGAGCCGCCTCTTTGCGAAATCCCTGTAACCCTGCCTGCATATCTCTATAGTTCAGGTTTAGAATTTTATGAGCTAGCAAATTAAAGACTCTTCTAGCGATTTTTTGACCTAGTTTCAGATCTTTGCCATTGCCCCTGGCCAAATTGCGACACCCGATCACAACATCATACGATCGCAGCTTTTCTACCAAGATATCCAAATGAGCCAAAGAGTAGGTCAGGTCGCCATCTAAATAGCAGATGATATCGCCATCGGTGTATTCGATGCCGCGTCGAATGGCGTATCCTTTGCCCACACGAGGGCTGTAAGACAGCAGTTCAATCTGCCGTGCTTTTGTGGCATAGAGACCGGCTGCGAGAATGTCTTTCGTGCGATCGCTTGATCCATCGTTCACGAAAATAAACCTGTAGTTGGGATGCTCGGCAATGTAGGGCAGCAGCGTCTCAAAGGTTTTTTGAATGCAAGCTTGGTTGTTATACACGGGCAAAATCACCGAGACTTGCCCTGTTGGTCTAAAGCGGGCAGAGACCGGCAAGTGGCTAGGGGGACGAAGCGACCTAAAATCGGGGTGGGAGGGGGGACGATTCACGGTGGGTTTGGGAATAGATGCCACGTCATAGACTGACTCAAGCGATACGAAATGGGTTTAGGGGTGTGTCAAGGGTGAAGGGGGGTAGTTAACCCAGCGACTCGACGTTGACACTCTACCAGGTTCTCTCCCGCGATTATGCTTCAGGAATTTAGCGAATTATCATAGCGCACATTGGCTGAAACCCACAAATTAAACAATCCGAAAAAACCCAGGCAGCGTCAGCCCGCCGATCGCGCTAGATCGGCGGTTGTCGCCGCTTGCCACCCAATGCGTTTGAGGAGTAGCGCCCACTGCGTCAGTGCTTCAGGATGAGACGGCTGATTTTTACCTAGCAACACGATGCCATCTTCAATGTGCAGCAGCCCATACTTATTCGTAGCCACGAGTTTGTCGATTTTTGGCACCGTCAGGCTAAGTGCCGTTCGGCTGTCTGCAAAGGCTTTACTATATTCAGCAAGCTGCCAGATATCTGCGATCGCATAATCGACCGCCGTTTTATCACCCCGATCATCGTAAATCTCGATCTGGGGCAGCCGCACAACTGCCCGTCGCGTCGAGACGTGAGGAATCAGGTAGGTTGTCGCCGAAACACTAGCATCCTGGGGAATCGCCTTCAGCACGCTGTAGAGGTGGGTGGCATGTTCCCACTGGCGCGTGATCGGCACAAACACCCAGGGGCGCACTGAGTCGGGAATGAGAAACGACAGGGAGCGATTGGGATTACTCGTCAAAATCACCACAAACGACACGATCAAACAGCCCTTCCAAACGTTCCGCACCTTGGCTGTAAAGTAGTCTGGATGGTGTGACCACCACACGATCGCACCGTAGAAAATGCCCGGAACCACTGCGATCGCATACCGCAGTTGCATCGAGAGTGCCGACATGCCCTTTTGCAGCATCAGCGACAAGAGCGGAAACCCTGCCACGAGCCAAGACACGCCCGACAGGGCAGGCACAAAAGCCAGGGGAAGCCAGTGCCCAATCAGATAGCCAATTTTGCGATCGAAAGGTAGAAACAAGCTAGACACCAGTTCTGCCGGATGGGTCAAAATGCCCCACAAGACTTGCAACGTGGATGGATTGGGCGAATCAACATACTGGGCAAAGCGGGTTGCCAAATACAGCCGCGAACTGTCTGCCGAAAAACTCGGCATGATCACCGTCGTAACAAATGCAACATAGCTAAAGCTCAGCACGCAGACGGCAACGCCAATTCTCGGATGACGACGGCTCACAATCAGATAAGCACCTATCCCAAACAAAATAATTCCGGCTTCTTCTCGAATGCCCAAAACCAACAGCACACCCAGCCAAAACCAGCCCCAGCGCTGCTTTTCCATAGCTAGCAAAGTGCCAAACGCAAATAGAGGAATCTGGCAATGTTCATAAAAATTGGCAAGGGTAGGACTCACTACTGCGATCGCGCTGTAATAGCTGCCCACAATCCACAGCGACAATTGTGGTGCCAGATAGTGCCGCGCCAAGCCGTACAGCACGAGTCCCCCGGCTGCCATCAAGCCAACTTGCAGCACAATCAGCGTCACAGGATGGGGAAACACCCGATAAAGTGGCAGCCACAGCAAAAAATCTAGAACAAGGTGCTGACCCAGATGAACAAATGACACCGTTGGTGTTGCGCCGTCTGCCAAGGTTGCGATCGAGTTAGCCGACGTGAGCGAACTTTGAAACCAACGCCCATGGGATGTATTCCAAAAAAGCTGATTAAACAGCCCATGATCATAAGACGCATAGAACGTAAAGTAACGATGCAAGGCAAGCAGCAAGACACCGCAAAAGAAAATTGCAGCCAGCCATAATGCCCGTTTCAAACCAAGCTGATCGGGTTTAGGAAGCAACAACTTAAAAGCAGCCGGGAATTTCAGCGTAGCCATGAAGCTGTTTTAAGAAGGGTTTCAGCGATGAGTTGTAAGCAACTATACCGTAATTTGCAAGCCTGAAATTTGCTAGTCTGACTGGCACAAAACTGCACCAACTCTCCTTGCCCAATGCGTCACTTAGATGTCCGATGTCATAAAAAAGTCGAGGTTCGGATTTGACGAGCCATTAAAAAACCCCTCCATACAACGAAGGGGTTTCAAACAAGGCAGCGTCTCCGCTTACTTCTTCTTGCGACCTCTAGCACGGCGACGCATGAGGGCAGCAAAGCCAACCGCCGCTCCCGAACCGATGATTGTAAACGGCTCCGGAATCGGCTCGCTGTCGTTATCACCCCCACCCCCAGCGGCGACGGCAATCCCCGCGATCGCACCTGCACCCAACAAGCCCAACGGCACCGTCAACCCCCCAGCAGAACCTCCTGCTGCAACCGGAGCGCCCCCAGGAGGCAACTGACCCACCGGCGGCACCACGCTTTCTGCCGGTGGAATGGCAGCCGTAGCAGGCGTGTCACCTCCACCAATGGGGCAGGCTGTATCTCGCAGCCGCACAATAAAGTCGTCGAAGTCCCGGTCTTGCTGCTCACGATCGCGCACCAAACTCGAACCCGTGTCATCCCAGGCGAGAGACACGCCTTCGCCCTGGCAGAAATTCGCTGGATCTCCGCTAAACGCCACCTGGCGCTCTTGTCCAGCGTTCATCACATCGCTAGAATACACTGTGCCTGTAGGACGACCATTGTAAACAGACTCTAAATAGAACACGTAGTTCGTATTTGCCTTAAACGTGTAGGTTGCTGAAGGATTGGCTACAGCGCCCCCCGCAGTTCCCAGAAAATCTACCGGTTGCCCAGCATTATTAACCTTGGTAGACGGGTTAAAAATACTGGCGGGCTGATCCGCCGGTTGAGTTTCGATCAAAAGGGGCGTCTTCTCGTTCGTATCGAGGTTGATGACTCCGAACGTAGACTGATATGCCCCGTGCGACTCAACAAAGTTTGTTTCCAAAGTCGTGTCTTTATTAAATCGCACACCACTGTTTCCAAGTGACATATCAGCTGCGATCGCTGAAACGCCGAGAGTGCTGGCTAACCACCCCACAGTTGCACTTAGGGCAAGCGCTGGGAGATGACGTTGCCGCTCAGAACGGGCATTTCTAGAGGAAAAGAGTTGAAAGCCACGGGAGCTAGCCTGCTTTCCGAGTTTTCTTGAAATGGGAATGTCTTCTAGCACCATTAACCTAAACGCTACAAAAACTTCTATAGAAAGACCATTCGGGATGCGAACCAGGAAACCGACTGCCGCTTGTGTTAACCCTGACAAAGGGAGTTCAGGACAAGAATCTAAATACCTTTGTTTCTGATCAGTGTAAAAATCTTATGGAACGCTACACATCGTCCGCACGGTGGATCAGCCTTTTGGAAGGCTTGTATCGCTAGGACTATGCCAAGACTGATTTTTTCTAGCTATTTCGAGCTATCTTGCCCCAAGAAAGGAGGGTGATGATCTCTGTAAGGCTGATCCGGAGGATGTTTAAGAGCTTTATCAGGGCTTTATGATGTTATGAATCCTTGAGTTTTGCGTAATTTTTGGGGTAGGCATTGCGTCAAGTGTAACGATTTCGACACGCTTCTTAATGAATTGGGGCTGCGCCCTGCTTTGACAGGCAATCGAAATTTAGAGGAAGCGTAAGATCTGGCAGCATAACCGAATTGGAGGTGCGATCGCTGCCTAACCTAGTAGATTGTCAACGTTGAGTGGAGGGGTAGAGGGGTGAGAGGGTAGAGGGGCAGATGGAGATGTTACCCATCGACTCATCCACTCATCTACTCATCGATTCCCAGTCCATCATTTCAATCTTGACAGACCACTATCCGCTCTCTAGTGAGGTTAATTTTAGGTTCAACCAATTTAGGATTCAACCAAATTAATATTCAACCAACGTCACGATCGGCACATCTGGCAACCGTTGCCGCCCTTTCAAGGCTGTCAACTCGATCACAAACGCACATCCAACCAACTCACAGCCAATATTTTGAACTAATTTTGCCGTTGCCCCTGCCGTTCCTCCCGTTGCGATCAAATCATCCACAATCAAGATGCGGCAGCCCGTTGTAAACGCATCTTTGTGCATCTCCAAGCAATCGGTTCCATACTCCAACTCATACTCCACCGAGTGCACCGCCGCCGGAAGTTTGCCAGGTTTGCGAACAGGAATAAACCCAGCCCCCATCCGATAGGCAAGAGGCGTTCCAAAGATAAAGCCGCGTGACTCCATGCCAACGATGTAATCAGGAGCAAATGCTCCACATTTTTCAGCCAGCAGATCGATCGTGTATTTCAACCCTGCCGGATCTTGCAGCAGGGTTGTAATGTCCTTAAACACAATTCCAGGTTTCGGAAAATCGGGAATTTCGCGAATTAGCGCTTTTATATCCATTGGGAAAGTAGAACAAAGGGTACGTGATGGGTTATCCCATAAGTTGGCTTTCTTGTCACGATAGGGCGTCACCAATTGCCGCATTAAGCGATTGATTTTTGAAGCGTTTTGATCTTGGCGTTATAAGCTATATAGTGCATTGAGCGTTTTATAAGACGTTATAAATTGATGGATCAGTGGTTTGATCAACTCCTCAATTAACTCCATAATTACCTTCATGATGTAATTAAAGTGTAATTAAATTGTGTAATCAATTTAAGCAAATTGATTGGATAATCAATCTGAATCAATCCAATAAATCCGATAAATAATGGGTGAATACTGCTCATTGCATCGCCAAGCTTCGAGGGATCGTTATGACTCTGGCAAACCACCTCAAACGGCAACGAGTAAAGCACATTGTCAGCAGCTATCAGCTTGATGGATCTGACGTTGAACTCTGCAACCATACTATAAATGCCTGGTTAGAGTGCTACCCGGCTGCCTGGATCGAACTCGCGATCGCTGATACGATCGCTCACCACTGGGCAACCCTTCCCCTGCCGCGTGGAACCGCTCTGTTTACGAAGATTCACGAACGGCTCCAGCAATGGGATGCGACCGGCATTGCTAGCGTGCTCAGCCCCGACGAGTTTCAACACATCACCGGGCTAAATCCTAATTCCGTGTTCGAGCCTCTTGATCCGCCATCGATCGCTCGTTGCTAAGATTGACCCATATTCTCCCGTACCCAGTGAACCATTTTGGGCAGAAATGGGTCTAAACCATAGTGCGTCTCAGTTAAGGGAACCCAATCAGTTCACCAAACCCTAGATCCCTGGGCTTTACACTCTGAGCTTTACACGATGCGGAGAATGATGCGGAGAATTCATCAGTGGTAGCAGATACAATGCCCTTTGCAAGATTTCCTAGAACGGAATTGCAGAGCAATGTTCAGAGGAGTGCGGTGCAAGCTAGAGATCCTTCAACCAACGACTCCGAATGTTCGGATAACGCTTTGATCCGGCAGTGCGTTGCTGGCAATGCGGATAGCTTTCGCTGGTTGTATCAGCGCTATCATCAAAAGGTGAGGGCATTGCTATATCAGCTTTGCGATGCAGCTACCCTCGATGATTTGGTGCAGGAAGTGTTTTTGCGAGCCTGGAAGGGATTGCCAAAATTTCGCCAATCTTCTCAGTTTTCCACTTGGCTCTACCGCATTGCTTGCAACGTTGCGTCTGATCAGCGTCAACTGTTAGCCAAGGGGCGATCGCGCTTCGACTCCCTCAAGCAACAGAGTGCCGCTCAGCAAGATGCCCCCGACCTGATGCATCTTCACTACCAAGATATCGTCCAGCGAGGCTTGCAGCAGCTTAGTTTCGAGCATTGCACTATTTTAGTCATGCACGATTTAGAAGATATTGCCCAAAAAGAAATTGCCGAGGTTTTAGAAATTCCCTTAGGCACGGTGAAATCCCGTTTATTTCATGCCCGTGCCGCCATGCGCCAGTTTTTACACCGAGAAGGAGTCCAGCAGCTATGACCCACGACCCAGACGAGGATCAAGATTTGGTCTCGTTTCTGAAACACCATCGCCCGATGCCACCGCCAGCGTCTGCGTCTCTTGAGCATCAGATCATGAGGATGGTGCAGGGGCGCGATCGCGTCGTTCGCCCGATGCGCTGGTGGGCATCCGGAGCGCTCTTGCGGTTGGCGTTACCGATCGCGGCGGGGTTAGTCGGTGCTGTTGCGATCTATCAAACGACGCGACCTGCATCGTTTAGCACTACAGAGGTGGCTAGTTTAGAAGCGTTTATCGAGACGAGTTGGCTAAATTCGGTATCGGGCGTTTCCACAACTGCCACCGATACGTCTGCTCAAGAGTTTCTAGCGTTGGTTGAACCTTTAGCTAGCGAATAGCTGATTTGATTTAGGAGAAGTTCCATGATTCGTCGCGTTTCTGCGATCGCTGCCCTAATTGCCGTGGTAGGAGGTGCGCTTACCTTTCGAGAACTAGCAGCGCAAACTGTCTTTCGCTCCGCATCTCCGACGCTCGCCCCCCCGCCCAATTTGGCGGAAGCCCCCATCGAGCCTCTCTTCGCCCAAACCGAACCGGGGCAGCCTAAGAAGCGTTCGGGCATGGGCTGGCTAAAAGAATTAAACCTGTCTGCGGATCAGATGCAGCGCATTCGAGCAGTGCGAGAAAAGTACCGCGATCGCATCGGCACGGGTAGACAGGCAGAACGCCAAGCCCAGCAAGAACTCCGAAGCTTGATGGCAGGCGATGCCTCTAGAGAGCAAGTTCAGGAAAAGTATCGCCAAGTCAAAGCTCTGCGCTCCCAAGTCACCGATGCCCAATTTGAGAGCATGGTAGACATGCGCGATGTGCTCAGCCTAGAGCAGCGCCAGAAATTTGCAGAACGGATGAGAAAACAGCGCGATGGTCTCCAAGAACGGATGCAAGAGCGGGTTCGAGGTTAGGAGAAGCATCGGTGGAATTTTTCTATCTCCATGGGTTTGCATCAAGTCCGCGATCGACCAAAGCCCGGGATTTGTACACTCGGCTGGCAGGTTTCCAGCCGCATCGCCCCCGGTCAGGTATCCCCCTCCACATTCCTGATCTCAATCAAGGCGATTTCACCCATCTCACCTTGACGCGCCAACTGCACTACGTTCGCTCTCTGCTTCCACCCTCGCCCACAACCATCATCGGCTCTAGCTTTGGCGGGTTGGCTGCCGCTTGGCTGGCAGAATATTGCCCCCAGATCGAGCGGCTGATCCTTCTTGCGCCTGCCTTCCGCTATCTTGAGCACTGGTTGCCCTCTCTCGGAGATGCCCAACTCCAGCAATGGCAAGCTGGGCAGCCCTTACAGGTTTATCATCATGGAGCAGAGCGTTGGTTGCCGTTGGCGTATGAGATTGTGAGCGATCTCCAGCAGTACCGCGAGTCAAACTTGCAGAAACCTGTTCCTACCTTGATTTTGCATGGGGTTCACGATGAAGTGATCCCGGTTCAGGTTAGTCGAGATTACGTCCGCGATCGCCAACCTCAAGCGCGCCGTTTTTCTGAAGATGCACTCCGCACTTATCGCGCCTGGGTTCACCTGATCGAACTCAACAGCAACCATGCCCTGACCGACCAAAGCAGCCGAATTTGGCAAGAAATTTGTCAATTTTGTTTTCACTAAATTAATATTTATGTACTACTCAAACGGAGATTGCTATCCTGGAACCCGATCTACTGGGGACATTGCACCCCGTTTCTGGTGCGATCGCATCCATAAAGTATTATTTATTTTTCTAATTGCCCCGAAAAACCAGTAATTTCACTCAACCGCATCTCAGGAAAGTGAATATAATAGGGACTTCCGAATTGTTGTGCGGATGCTTTGCTGTTAGCGATCGCACAATTTTAGGGAAACTCACCCATAGCAGCGTTTTCAGCAGGGTTTTGGGTTTGGTTAAAGGCACAATTTGCAGAATTCAGAAGTTTAGGTAATTATCTATCTTGCAAGTGACAAGTTCAGAAGAGAAATTCGCTATGTTTGAGAGATAGCCAAATTCGTTTTTGAATTCTGATATTGTCCAAGCGCTGGTCTAGTTTATCCAGCACGGCATGTCCAGGTTAATATTCCCAAGGAACTTCTTAGTATGGAACCGGAATTGAAGCAAGCGGAGTACTCTAACAACTCCCCCACCAATGTCGCTGAGCCTACGACCCCTGCCATTACCCTAGATGACGCAGGTTCTCTAGCGACCGTTTCTTCTGAGCAAAATGAGCAATGGCGACAAGTAGGTGAAAAAGCCTATACCATCCTAGCAGGGCTACCAGAGTACTTAGGAGCCTTTTTCTCCGAGTATCGTAGACCTCTGATCACGTTAGGTCTGGTTTTTGGCTCAATCGTGTCTGTAAAGATGACCTTAGCGCTGCTCAGCGCGATTAACGACGTTCCCCTATTGCAGCCAACGTTTGAATTGATTGGGTTAGGATACAGCGCGTGGTTTGTCTATCGCTTTTTGCTGAAAGCCTCTAACCGTCAGGAATTAGGTCAAGAATTTAACAAGGTTAAAGAGCAAGTAGTTGGCGACAAATAGTCTCTCAACCTAGATGCAACCTGGTAAGGGGCGCAAAAGTGCCCCTTATTTTTTTAGGCAATAATACTTACTTCAATCAAACCAGGGGCATTGATCAGTCTTTGGATTTTTCTTTAGAATTTTTCAGTGTCTCAAAGCGTCCTCCTGCCCTCTCTTGACCTTTGGCTCGACTTCCTTCATATTCGATCAATATCTACCTATGCCAATCCAGATTGACCTATTCTTTCGCTTTCTTTGGCAGAAAAAGTAACGCTTTATCACAACCAGGCACAGAGGCGTGAGAAATTCGGTCTGGTAGTGATAATTTATTGTTCATCGTGAAGGCGAGTTATGCGACTGAGATTTTTAGCAGCGATCGGGGTCAGCGTCATGATGGCGCTCCCGGCTCAAGCACAAGTAACAGAAGCGCAAGTAGGACGAGTGGTAGAAGCGCTGCGCCAAGCCTCAAAGCCCGAAAAACCCTCTCCCAATTTGTACAGCGATTGGCAGGTTGAGCCTGCTAACGTTGCCCGTTGGTCAAAATTGTGCCTGGGGCGCGAAGTGACACCGCTCCAGTTTCAAACCGATTCGGCAACGGCGCGATCGCTGGTCACCTGTGTGGTGAGCGATATTCTCAAACAGGAATACAAAGCCAGCCGCAATAATGAGGCGTTGGCAGTTCAGCGGGTGGCAGCCTGGTGGCTCACAGGCGATGCCAATCGATACGCCAGTCGGGAAGCGGCACCGTATGTGCAGAAGGTGAGCAGCGCTTATCAAGCAGGGGGTTCGGTGGCGGTTTCGCGCCCAGCCCTGCCCGTTGCAAAACCTGCCGCTAAACCTGTGGTAGAGGCGGCACCAAAGCCAGGGCGCGGGCAGCCAGCCACTTTCTACGATCGCTACATGCAAACGGGCTACGCCGCCGTACAGCGCAAAGACATGCAGACCGCCATGCTCTACTTCAAGCGAGCGCTAGACGAGCGTCCGCAAGATAGGTTTGCGTCTCAAGCTATCCGGAACATGGAGGCGTTTAGCAAGCCCAATCGTGCTACGATTCCGGCTCCAAACCCGTCTAAGCCATCCCCTCCTCCGGTGAACCGTTAGCCCCAGGGGTTTCTACTGGCGATCGCGGTATTCCTGTTTATTGTCTGGTTGAAAAAATTCTATGAACTGTTTCTTAAAATGTTTGGTTGTAGGGGCTATGTTTGCTGCCTATAGCCCTGCTGTGGGTGCAGTCGAGTGGACGAAAATTACCGAAAATTCGGTGAATGACAAGTTCTTTGTGGATGTCAGTTCGATTCAGCGTAATGATGCGATCGTTTGGTATTGGGAATACCGCGAGTTTCCAGAACCCAACAATGCGCTATTAGAAACGGAGGTGGATCAGCCGCTTTATGGCGCAGTAATGCGGTGGTCAGTCGATTGTACGAGCAAGGCGCAACGGCTGAGAAAGGTAAATGCCTATACCAAAAATCGGCAGTTGATCCAGAAGTTTGATTATGGGGATGGGGGTACGCTGAGTCAGCCAAAGCGGGGCAGCAGTGCGTATACGATTGTCAACTATGTGTGCAGTCCAGAAACGAGTTCTCCGAGCAAGCCACCTCAGGTGCAGTGAGACCGAGGGGACGCCGCTAGCGGAGCAGTCGAGAAAAAGACGTTGCGGTTTTCTCACTGCTCGTGGGGCTTAACCGCGATTGCGCTCTAGGAGCAGCATCATTAACAAGCTGAGCAACACTTGGGCTTCTTCGCGATCGCTGAGTTGATCGATTTGTTGGATAGAGAACACCCTCGACAAAAAGGTGGGTTGCTTGGAAAGCCGCATCACGGTTTTGCCGTTGGGGCGGCTCACAATATAAGTCGGGTTAAAGAAGTATCCGGTAAAGATGCCAACGACAGGAACCTCTGCAAACAGCGTATCGATGACTTTAATCCAAGGGTTTTCTTCTTGAATGGTAAAAGCGGCGGCATCTCCGTCTAAGATGTCGTAGTGGGCGCGCCAGAGCGATCGCAGCCCCTGCCGTTTGACTGCACCTATGGGTTTGCCGTCGGCATCTGAAAAGTGGTAGCACGCCGAAAAGTCGATGATGCGATCGGCTTTGATGTCATAAATGAGGGTGTTGCGTTGGCTGTCAGAGAACACGTTGATCGCCTCTTTGAGCTTGAACAGCTTTTGGCGGACATACAAAACAACGGTACCTTGAGCGTTTTTGACAGAGATTTGGGGAGCCAATGCCCAAAATTTGAAGGTGAGTTCTAGGGGATATTGCATAGGGGTGTAGGGTAGAAAAGGTCTAAACTCAGTTGTTCCCCAGGCAGACAAATCGCCAACAGGAAGCGATCGAGTAGTTTCACCCAAGTTTTGATCAAGGCTTGACCCTGGCAAGGGGGCGATAGCTCGAATAAAAATGTGCAACAAAAAGACGCAGTAGTGAGGCTGCGTCTAGGTTTAAGATCATGCACAAGAGCAATAATGAGATGAATAAATTCAGTGCGATCGCACTGAATCGCACTGAATTTAGATCATAGAGAGCTTATCTGAGATACTGAGCCTCAGCTTCAAGCAATTTCAACAAATTCTCGTCTCCTCTCGCTCTTGCAGTTTCGATGCGACGCTGAAGATTTTTCTGGAGATTGGCGCGGTGAAGGTTGGAAATTTCTGCGGAATTAAGGCGATTTCTGTTCATTGTAAACATTCCTCAAGTTAAATTCATGCATGTCTGTTTTATTCTAACACTTGAAAATCAAACGGTAGTGTAAGCTACCAAACTTAACACGCCAATCGATTCCTTTTGGCAAATTAGCACCGTGTTAAACTAGCAACAATTGAGGCTCTATATGGTTTTGACGCTGCTAACTGACTTTGGGTTGAGTGATGGGTATGTGGGGGTTCTTAAAGGCACAGTCGCGGCGATTGCTCCTTCGTTATCAATCATCGATCTGACGCATCAAATTTCGCCTCAAGATGTAGACATGGCGCGGTTTCAGTTGATGACTGCCTATCCTTACTTTCCGCCGGGGACGGTGCATGTGGCGGTGGTCGATCCCGGTGTGGGGAGTGTACGGCGCGCGATCGCCATTGAGTGTGAAACTGGATTTTTGGTAGGGCCGGATAATGGCATATTTAGTGGAGTTTTGAGCCAGAACCCTGCGGTGGCGTGTGTTGAGCTTACCAACTCTGCCTACTGGCGAACGCCTACGCCCAGCCCCACGTTTCATGGACGAGATATTTTTGCGTCTGTGGGTGCTTATTTGGCGCGCGGGGTGCAATTGCGCCATGTCGGAGCCGCGATCGCGATCGATTCGCTAGTGCAGCTTCCGATTCCAACCGCGATCGCAACGCCCACCGCTGTGGAAGGCGTAGTGCAAGCGATTGATCACTTTGGCAACCTCATCACCACGGTTCGAGGGGAGCAAGTTGCCGATCGCACCTGGTCAGTCGAGTGCGATCGCACTCGCTATCCCGGACAGCGAACCTATGCCGATGCCGATCCCGGAGAGGTGGTTGGGCTGGTCGGCAGTCATGGATGGGTGGAGATCGCCGTGAACCGGGGCAACGCTCAAGCGCACCTGGGATTGGTCGTGGGTAGCCCGATCGTGATCAGGTTTGCTGAGCCACCGATTTAACCAACGGTTCAAAAATGGGAATCAGGTCAAGATAACTGACCACTAACGTGGGAAACGATCGCTCCGTGTAATCGTTGCCCACCGTGAGGGGAAACATCGGCTCTGATGCTTCTGATTCTAGGGAATGCCAGACTGCGCCTGCCGCTTGCACAATCACCCAAACCGCCGCAATATCCCAAATTTTTGGAGTAGCCTCGACGCTGCCCAAGGTGATGCCTGCCCCCACCGAAAGCAAGTTATAGGTCGCCACGCCGAGGATGCGAATTTTGGCAGGAAACGGCGACTTGAGAAGACTGACGCTGCGAGCGCAGATATTGAAGAATTCATGGTGAGAGAGGGCGGCTTGGCTTGCCCGGATCGGCGCGTTGTTGAGAAATGCGCCAGACGGCATCGCCAGGTCTGAAGTGCCCCTCCAAAAGCCATGAAACGACTGCTGGATGGGCGGTAGGTAAACGTAGCCAAACACCGGAGTGCCGCGATAGAGCAAGCCTAACGAAATGCCCCAGAGAGGTAAGCCCCTGGCAAAATTGGTGGTGCCATCGATCGGGTCGATAATCCAGCACCATTCGGTATCTGGAAAAATATGTTCGACTTCTTCACTGAGGACGCCGTGATCGGGGAACGTGTGCGCGATCGCTCGCCGCAATTCTGCATCTGCCCACCGATCCGATTGGGTCACCAAGCTGCCGTCGGCTTTTTCGGAGGCGGTGGCGTGTCCAACGTCTTTGAGGAGTTGAGTGCCGATGCGGTGAGTAGTGGATTCGGCAAATGATTGAATCGTAGTCCAGAAGTCGGGCATGAACACAGCAATGAAGGATGAAAGAGTGCCAGCAGCCATCTTATCAGAGCAGGTCTTGGCAGGGTGAGGGTGGCACCCTTAGTTTAGCGATCGAAACCGATCTGTGGGGGGTCACGGCGATCAGCAGACTAATCGCCCTCATGGTTGAGCACCGCTGCGATCGCATCTTTCGCATTTGCCCGAAACTCTTGCACACTAACCCGGCTGAGCAACCCAACCGCCGCCACCATACAGCACGCCTGCAACGTAAATACCAATCCGTAAGCAACCACAAGATTGGTCGTCAGCCGTTTGCCTAGATCCAGCGTCGCCCCACCGATCACTGTAGATAGCCCTTTCGACAACGCCTGAGATAATCCCCACGCGCCGATAAACGTTCCCGCCGTTTCTGCTGCCGTGAGATCCAGCATGAGCGTAATTGCGCCCGTTGTTGTCACCCCAGATGCCAACCCAAAGATCAACAGCGCCATCTGCAAGGCTTTCGGATTTGCCGTAAACCCTGCCAAAATCACCCAAACTAGCGACGCGGCAGTTAAAATGCAGCCCCATTTTGCCGTTCTGCGTTTGCCAATGCGCGGACTCATGAAAAAGCCAGCCAGCATAATTCCCACTACTGTTCCCGTTCCCCAGAATGCATTCAAACTAGCGGTCTCTCCCAGCGTCATCTCAAACACATCGCCGCCGTAGGTCTCCAACACCGGATCTTGCATAAACAAGCCCATCGTCATAGCGACAAGAAACGTGAAAAAAAGCCGGGTCTGACGACTTGCCGTTAAAATGCGCCATGCCCTTTTTAGCGACAATTTTCCTTCAGGGTTAAACGCCACCGTGCGTGCTGCAAAGCGCGAATACTTCCGCTCAACGCCCCACGTCGCCACCCAGGCTAGCCCAAACACCACGAGCGGCACAATGACAAACAATCGATTGACCCCCGCCCGGATCGTCTCGATCGAGGCATCAATCGCGACTTGCCGGAGCAACACCCCGATCGCAATTGCCCCAATAATGGTTCCGCCAATCAGCATCGACCAATCGATCGCCACAATCTTCGAGCGATCCTCTTCTTCGGTCACATCGACTAATAGCGTGGCAAAGGGCGTCGAGCAAGCACCGACGGCAATTCCATACAGCCCAAACATGACCGCGAGAACGCCTAACCAACCATAGGTCTGCACCGTCCAGCCTGTCGCTTGCAAACTGGCTCCCGCTTGCCACATCACTTGCACAGAGAGATATGCCAGCGTGACCAAACTACCGGCTCCGATCAACACGTAGTTTGTCCGATGTAGCCCCCAAATCGGTTTGGTGTCTGAAAGTTGCCCAAACACAACGCGGGTAGGCGCAACAAACAGGGTTAATGCCAAAATCACCGTTGCGATCGTAGCGGGCACGCCCAGTTCTCGAATTAACACGCGGTTGAGCACCCCAAACACCAGCACTGACATCATGCCAAGCCCCATTTGAAATAAACCCAACCGGATCATCGTCACAATCCCGACTCTAGGTAGCGTCACGCCGCGATCGCCCGATGATGCATCTGAAAAGTTGTTCGTTTCCATGAAAATAAAAGTTCTCAAAAAATAATGTTAGGCACTTTGAGATGTGGGTCAAACCGTGAGGCTGTCTCTTAGAATCGCACAAACCTAGGATCGCATAAACCCGAATTCATCTCCACCTATGAGAGAGATTCAATTAGAAAGGGCAGAGCGCCCGCAAGATTTTAAAGCGCGTCCCTGAGTCGTCCGATCGGGGTTTTCCCTTACCCTGTCGGCTTTCCGCTTCTGCTAAATCACCAAGTCGAGCTTAGAATGTAAAAAGTTCACCTTTTGGGTTCCCCTCGGCGGCTGCAATGGCTTTTTCTTCGATTACTCGTGCGCTTGGTCGATCGCTTCTTGCGGCGGAGTTGCTCAAAAAACTGAACCAGCAAGGCTCTTTGCATCTCAGTGGTCTGGCCCGGTTACCCAAAGGGTTGGTGGCATCTACGCTGGCGCAAGCTCAATCACGTCCGCTTGTTGTGGTGACCTCGACGCTAGAAGAAGCGGGGCGGTGGAGCGCTCAGCTTGAGGCGATGGGCTGGCAGACGATGCAGTTTTACCCCACCTCGGAGGCGTCTCCCTACGAGCCGTTTGATGCAGAGGCAGAAATGACGTGGGGGCAGTTGCAGGTGTTGGCAGAGTTGGCGAAGCAAAGGGATGAAGGCGTCCCTCCTCGCGAAGCCGATCAAAAAACTCCCTCCTCGCTTGCGACTCCGAAGGACGTTCGCTTTGCGATCGTTGCCACCGAACGCGCCCTCCAACCCCATTTACCGCCTGTCGAAGCCTTTGTGCCTTACTGTTTATCTCTCGAAAAAGGGCAAGAACTGAATCTCAATGGGTTGAGCGAAGAATTAGCGCGGTTGGGCTATGAGCGGGTAAATTTGGTTGAAACCGAGGGACAGTGGAGCCGTCGGGGAGACATTGTTGATGTGTTTCCGGTCGCGTCTGAGTTGCCAATTCGGCTGGAGTTGTTTGGCGATGACTTGGATCAGATTCGGGAGTTTGACCCGTCTACGCAGCGCTCTCTCGATCGCATTGACAAGATTATTCTCACGCCTACGAGTTTTTCACCGATTATTCAATCTTGCCTAACTGCCGAACTTCTCGCGCCTTACCTTTCACCCGAAGAGCAAGAGCGCTTTGATGATGGGCAACCGCTTGAAGGATTGCGACGCTTTTTAGGCTTGGCGTTCCCGCGTCCGGCATCGCTGTTGGACTATTTGCCAGAAACTACGCTGATTGCGATCGACGAACCGGATATGACGCAGGCGCACAGCGATCGCTGGGTCGAACATGTGGAAGAACAGTGGCAGGAAGTGAGCGCCAAACAGCCGTTGCCCAAGATTCATCGCTCGTTTACAGACTCGTTGGCGGAGGCTGAACGATTTGAGCGGCTGTATCTCTCCGAACTGGCGGAAGAACAGAATGGGCTGAATTTGGCGAGTCGCCCGGTTGCGGCGATTCCGCATCAGTTTGCGCGGTTGGCAGAGACGCTGAGAGGAGAGCGCGATCGCAACTTTGCCATCTGGCTGGTGTCGGCGCAACCCTCGCGATCGGTGGCGTTGCTGCAAGAACACGATTGCCCCGCTCAGTTTGTGCCCAATCCACGAGATTATCTGGCGATCGATAAACTGCAAATTCAGCATGTCCCCGTTGCCGTCAAATATTCAGGATTGGCAGAACTTGAAGGCTTCATTCTGCCGACGTTTCGTATCGTTGTCATCACGGATAAAGAATTCTTTGGGCAGCAAACGCTGGCAACCCCGACCTATGTTCGCAAACGTCGCCGCGCCGCGTCTAAGCAAGTCGATCCAAACAAGCTCCAACCCGGAGATTATGTCGTTCATAAAAGTCATGGAATTGGGCAATTTATCAAGCTCGAAAGCCTGACGATAAATCAAGAAACGCGGGAATATCTGGTACTGAAATATGCAGACGGATTACTTCGAGTCGCTGCCGATCAGTTAGGATCGCTGTCTCGATTTCGGGGAGTGGGCGATGCCAAGCCAGAACTCAACAAAATGTCGAGCAAGGCTTGGGAGAAAACGAAGAGCAAAGTTCGTAAAGCCGTTAAAAAAGTGGCGGTGGATCTGCTGCAACTTTATGCCCAACGCGCTCAGCAGCAAGGCTTCACCTATCCGACCGATCTGCCGTGGCAAGCCGAGATGGAGGATTCGTTTCCCTATCAGCCCACGCCCGATCAGCTAAAAGCCACCCAAGATGTCAAACACGATATGGAAAGCGATCGCCCGATGGATCGCCTGGTGTGCGGGGATGTGGGATTCGGCAAAACGGAAGTGGCGATTCGCGCGATTTTCAAAGCCGTCACCGCCGGAAAGCAAGTGGCAATGCTTGCGCCCACGACCATTCTGACGCAGCAACACTATCACACCCTAAAAGAACGGTTCGCGCCCTACCCGATTCAAGTCGGATTGCTCAATCGATTCCGCACCCCCGACGAACGAAAAGATATTCAGCGACGATTAAGCACGGGCGAACTTGATATCGTGGTCGGCACTCATCAATTGCTCGGAAAAGGAGTCGCGTTCAAAGATTTGGGCTTGCTCGTGGTGGACGAAGAACAACGATTTGGAGTTAATCAAAAAGAGAAAATTAAATCCCTAAGAACGCAAGTCGATGTTCTCACCTTAAGCGCGACACCAATTCCGCGAACGCTCTACATGGCGCTTTCAGGTGTGCGAGAAATGAGCTTGATTACAACGCCGCCGCCTTCTCGCCGCCCGATCAAAACGCATCTCTCTCCTTACGATCTAGAAATGATGCGATCGGCGATTCGGCAAGAACTCGATCGCGGCGGACAGGTCTTCTACGTTGTGCCACGAGTCGAAGGCATTGAAGAGATCTCAGCCCGCCTGCGAGAAATGATTCCGGGAGCCAGGATTGCGATCGCGCATGGTCAAATGCCGGAGTCGGAACTCGAATCGGTGATGCTTACCTTTGGCGGCGGCGAGGCTGACATTCTCCTCTGCACCACAATCATCGAATCGGGGTTAGACATTCCCAGAGTCAACACCATTTTGATCGAAGACGCTCAGAAATTTGGGCTGTCGCAGCTTTACCAACTGCGGGGACGAGTCGGACGGGCAGGCATTCAGGCTCACGCGTGGCTGTTCTACCCCAAACAACATCAACTCTCAGACGCGGCACGGCAGCGATTGCGGGCACTCCAAGAATTTACGCAACTCGGTTCGGGCTATCAGCTTGCGGTTCGAGATATGGAAATTCGCGGTGTGGGTAACTTACTCGGTGCCGAACAATCGGGACAAATGGACGCGATCGGCTTCGATCTTTATATGGAAATGCTGCAAGACGCGATCCGAGAAATCCGAGGTCAGGAAATTCCGCAAGTAGACGATACGCAGATCGATCTACAACTCACGGCATTTATTCCCGCCGATTACATTCCCGATCTCGATCAAAAGATGAGTGCGTATCGAGCCGTGGCAACTGCCCAATCGAAGCAAGAACTGACCCAAATCGCGGCAGACTGGAACGATCGCTATGGCACCATTCCGAGCGCCTCTCAGCAACTCTTGCGCGTGATGGAACTCAAACAAGTCGCCAAAAAACTCGGTTTCTCCCGCATCAAACCCGAAGGCAAACAGCATGTGATTTTAGAAACGCCGATGGAAGAACCCGCGTGGAATCTGTTAAAAGAAAACTTGCCAGACCATCTGCGATCGCGCTTTGTCTTCACGTCTGGAAAAGTCACGGTGCGAGGCTTGGGAATGCTAAACGCCGATCAGCAATTGTCGAACTTGATCGATTGGCTTAGCCGAATGCAGGGAGCCTTACCCGAACTCGCCTTGGTATAGCGTTGTCAAATCTAAAATATGACTATGAACACCATAAAGCAAACCATCGAGTCACTTTTGGCAAAGCTTCCGGATGGCTGTTCGATCGAGGATGTTCAGTATCATCTCTATGTTTTGGCTAAAATCCAACAGGGGTTAGAAGCCGCAGAGACTCAAGGAACAGTGACTCAAGCAGAAGCGGAAGAGCGCTTGAATAAATGGCTTACTTAAGGAGTTTTAGGAGAGCAAACGGTCAGTGAAGCAGATAAAGATTATGAATTGAAAGTGCTGAAACTGATGCTCAACACCTACTTAACGTCAGTTCGGTTTAACGCGAAGGCAGCAAATTATAGTCAATGGCAATCGCAGGCTTCTTCGGTTGATGGCAATAG